>JAIZVZ010000055.1 GCA_021768485.1 Oxalobacteraceae bacterium
TCCAGGTCTTGCCTGGTGTATCTGGTCAAAATGCGCCGCAGAACCACGTCCACGGTCGCGTTGTACAGTTTTTCAAACTCAAACTCTTCCATCTGCGCGAAGCTGATGCTCTTCGCCTCCAGCCGGACTTCGCTCCGCAAGTTCACCGTCGACTCGTAGAAGCCGGCCAGGATGATCAGATCCTTGCGGAAGCGCTCTTTGTTTTTTGCCACCGGCATGCCCTGATAGGTCAGCTGGCCGCCGGGTTCCCACTGCTCGAAGGCGAAGTCGAGCAGCGCGAAGTACTTCTTGTGGAACTTGTAATTCCTGACCCGCTTAAAATCGGCGTGGGTCAGTTCGCCGGCTTTCATTTTCTGGATGAAGGCGGCCGCAGCCTCGTCGTGTGGCACGAGGATGTTGGAGACCTTCATCAGCACGATCTCTGTCAAGGCGGTCCCCCGCGATGGTCAGCGCGCCGCATCAATCAGCCAGATCGCAGAAAACGCTACGCGAGCCATCGGCGCGCAGCAGGATCGGATCGCCGTTATCCTTGAACGTGTTGCGGCTATATCGCTGGCCGCCTGGCAGTTCGCGAGCGTAGAAGCGCTCGTGGTACGCCAGCGCCGCATCATGGATGGCGTCCATCAGCGCTTCGCGACCAACGCGGCGCGCCCACACCCACTGCGGACCATCTTCGCTGTCGTGGATAGAGAAAGTGAACCAGCCTTCGCCTGCCGGCGGCTCACACGTCCAGTCGCGCACGTGGCACTCGTTCTGCTCGTAGTAGGCGAAGTAGGCTGCGTGTGATTCGTCCTCGCTCTCCAGCGAGCGGAAGCAGGTTTCCAGCCCTTGGGCGAGCAGCCATGCCTTGTAGGCCTGATGATCCTCATCGAAGTCCGGCAGGCCCGGATGCCAGTACCAGCCATCGTCCGTGCGCTGCGTTGGCATTGGCTGGATCAGCGCATGGTGCGCAAAAGCGTCTGCGAACGAGCTCATGTTGCCGCCTTGGCCGCCACCGGCGTCACGCGCTCCAGCAGATAGCGACCGCTGATGCCCTGGAGCCAGATCACCGCGCTGTGGCCGCTGAGCACCTGGGCCTCGCTCGTGGTGACGGTTTCGCGCACTTCACCGCCGTCCAGCAGCACGGTGACGGCGGCGCCGACCGGATGCGACGCGTTGAACTTGTCGCACGCCGCCTGCAACTGGGCGCCAGCCTTGGCCAAGCTGCGAGATACGCGGCTGCTCACGCTGCACCGCCGGCCGCCGCCGAGTTGACCAGCGCTGGGTCCAGCTTGGTGTACGGGTACAGGTCCGGGAACTTCTTGATCTGGTGGATGAAGAAGGAGCCGACCGACTCGGCGGCCAAGAACTGGGCGAACAGCTCCGCGCTGACGTTCTGGTAGTGGTACACGTCGCTGACGCCGGTGGATTTCTTCGGCGGGAACTGGACGGCCAGCAGGTTGAGCTCCGGCGCGTGGCCGATAGCGGCGATTTGCGAGCTGGTGACCGGTTGCATGGTGATGTGCGGGGTGGCGCTCATGGGTTTCTCCGTGTGGTTGGTGGTTTATGCTGCGGCGCGCAGTTCAGCGCGTAGGGTTTCGAAGTCGATGCCGGCGAGGCGGTCGAGCAGGGCGGCCAGGGTCATGTCCTTGGCGTCGGCCAGCGACGACAGGAACTCGATGTCTTGGTCGACCGTGTTCTCAGCCGCGTCGAACAGGCTGCCGGTGGTGTTCATGGCAATCTGCGCCGGCGCGGGGCGCGTCTCGCCGTAGAATTCCGCGGTGCGTTGCACATCGGCGGCGCCGGCGGCCGGCTCAGCGCTGTTTCGGTCGGCGGCGGCGAGGGCATTGGCCTGGGCGATGGCGGCGGCCGCTGCGGCAGGGCGGTGCTGCGGCGCCGGCGCGGTGGCTCGGGCGCGCTGGACGCGTTGCTCGGCGGCGATGCGCTCGCGCTCGGCCTGCTGGGCGGCAGCGGCGCGGTCAGCGTCGGCTTTGCGCTCGACCGCCAGCTTCTCAGCGGCGGCGGCTTCTGCCTTCGCTTTCTCCTGCGCGGCGATTTGCACACGCATTGCCTCGGCCTTCGCCGCTTCTTCGGTTTGTTTTTTCTCGATGCGAGTGTTCACCACCAGCTGGAAGTCGTCGTAGGCCTTGCCGACGATCTGCTGCAGGTCAGCGAACAAGCCGCGATACTCGCCCACGTTGGCGTTGAACCATGCCAGCTTGGCGCGGATGTCGGCGGCGGCCTGGCCGGCCGCGACCTTGGCGTTAGCCAGCGTGGTGTTCACGGCGTCATGCAGGCTGGCCAGCGTGCGCTTGTTCTTCATGGCGCCGGCGAAGTCGGGCGCGGTCAGCTGCAGGCGAATCGGCGCAATCTCCGCCTCCAGCGCCTTCACATGCTCCTGATAGGCATGGCGGCCTTCGTTCAGGATGGTTTCCTTGATCTGCTCCTTGCGGATCTTCACCAGCTTTTCCAGGTCCAGGCGCTTGGCGCGGAATTGCGCCTTGATGTGGTCGACCGTGCGCATTACCTCGTCGATGGTCGAGGTCTGCGCCAGCGCGGCAGCCTTGGCCAGCTCCAGCTTGCTCTCCGCCTCGCCGCAGAACTTGACGTTGTACTCGGCGTCAGCGAAGTCCTGATCGTCCTGGAGATCCGTTTTGATCGTCGCGAGGAACTTCTCGGCGGCCTTCTGGTAGACCATGAGGTTGCTGCTGACCACCTTGCCCTCGGTCTGGACCACCAGCGCCGGCAGGGCGGCGGCCGGCGCCGCCTCTGGTTTCACGGCGTGGTCGACCTGCGCGTAATTGGCGACGTCGATGTCGAATTGCTCCCAGCCGGCGCGGATGCGGTCAAACCAAGCGGCGTCTGGATACACCCACATCCACACCATGTTCGCCTCGGTGCCGTCGGACACCATGAACATCCATTTTTCGGCGCCAGTGATCATCAGCTGTTGCTGCACCTGTGGGACATGATCTTCAGGCAGTACGCTGGCAGCGACGGATGCGGCCAGTTCGGCATTCCACTGTTTGTGTTCGAAGCCGATGGTTTCCGCCATGTTCAGGCCGTCGCAGGATGCGCTGTCGCTGCCGAGCGAGCAGGTGACCGGGTACAGGTCATCGCCCAGGATCTTTTCGGCCAGCGGGCGCGCCATGGCTTCGACTTCATGGCCGTAGTCCAGAATGTTGGCTTGCACCCAGTCGCTGAACTCCTTTGCCAGACCAGTCGCTTTCATGCGCACCAGTTCGGTTCGGGTGACCTTCTTCGAGAGGCCGAGCATGGCCGCCGCCTCGCTGGCGCCGTGGTGAGCAAAACGGAAGGCGTGCCAGTCGTCGCTGCCCTGCAGCAGGTTGTGAATTTCGCGGGTCAGTATGTTTTCGCGTTGCATGATTTGTCCTGGTAGTTAGTCGTTTTTTCTGGCGCGCGGCGGCGATTACTCTTGTTCGCGCACCCAGCTATCGATGGTCATCTTCTGCGCTTCGGTAAAGGTGGCGCGGGTGCTCAACATCGCGATCAGCTGTGCCGGCGTCTTCTTTTTTTCGAGGATGATCTTTCGCCATTCCGGAGTCTTCTCTCGGAAAAGCTCGTCAGTGCAGGCGGGCAGCTGGTCGATCGTTCGGTCATCAGCCTGTGTTGCGGCCGGCGTGATGTCGCGAATTTCGCTGTTCGCCTCTTCCAGCTCATCCGGCGTGTAGACACCCAGAATCACGTCAGGTGCATACAGGCGGCTCCAGCGCTTCACCGCAAGGTAGGCGAGCTGCTGGCGCGGATCGGTAGCCCAAAGCGGCGAATTACGCACGCTCGCCTGGACCAGCAGCAGGGTCAGCTCACGCGGCTGCGTCTCGCCACGCAACGTGGCCGAGATCCGAATGCCCAATCCCTCTTCGTCCTTCAGGTCGTAGTCGGCAGTGTGGAACTGATATGCTTTTTTGTAGTCCTTGTCCCCCTTTTTGCCTTTCTCCGGCACGCTGACCACCCGGGTTTTGCCGATGATCTTCTCCCAAGCGCCGAACCACTCATAGTGGAAGCGCTCGCGCGTCACGCCGCTGGAGGTGATCGCGGCATTCACAAGTTGCCCTTCGTAGCCCAGCGTGCCGTTGACGATGTGGGTTTTCTGCGCCACGGCAAAAGGGTTCATCTGCCACTGCATGGCCTGCATAATCACGGCCGCGCAGTCCGCCGGGCTGCCTTTCAGGTGGTCCGGAATGGTGGTCCGGCTCTTGGCCATGATTTCGGACAGGCGCATGATGCTTTCCATGCTGGCGACGTCGAGGACCAGCGACGCCGTGCTGGTGGTAGACAACGGCGCCAGCTGCATTGCGGCGTGGCTTTCCTTGGTGACAGCGTTCATCTTGTTCTCCGATTCAGTTTCGTTAAAGCTGCATTGAGCAGGGCTAGTCGTAATGCGTGTTGCGGGCGGTGGCCGGCGCGCAGGTTACGCAGCGTGTCGGCCGCCAGGTGGGCGAGGGCGGTTTTCACTTATCCGCCGTGCCGGTGGTGACCGCCTGTTCGCGGTCGGCGGCGTCGGCATCTGCCTTCTGCATGAAGGCGTAGCTGGCGCCGATGATCATTCCCAGCGCGGCGATGGTCAGCACGTCACGGAGCCTCTTCACGGCGGCCCCCTTCACGTGCTGCGCGGCGGGCCGTCAGCCAGTCGCGCTTGATTTGAATGACCGCCTCGATTTCCAGGCGGCGCTGGCGCGTCGGTACGCCCAGGCCTTCCAGTGCGATCTCAAAGTAGCGCAGCTCGTGCACTTCCAGGCGGTGCGCCCACTTGCGCATGATGTACAGCAGCTTCTGGAGGGACTTCTCCGCTGGCGTCACCTGTTCGGCGGCCAGCAGCATGTCCAGCAGCAGGCGGTCCGGCGCGCTCACTGGCGCACCACCACGGTCACGCCCATGGCGCCGTTGTCGTAGGCGGCGCTGGCCAGCGCGCCGGCGTCGCCGATCGCGGTGTAGGTGCGCGCGCCGGCGGCGGTGCGCTCGGTGACGGTGTAGGTCAGGCCGAACTCGCGCGGGGCCAGCTTCGGCGCGACGCTGTTGCGCCCACGGCTGCGGATCTCGTAGCGGCTGACGTGGCTTCCGGCCGGCGCCGCTTCCGGCGCATCCAAGTTGCCGCTGTTCAGCACGTCTTCGAATCCACTGTCCTGATAGATGAAATGCAGCAGGCCCGAGACGGCGCGGCGCGAGGCTTTGCCGGCGGTGATGTGGGTCACGGCGCTCATGCTGATACGCCTTTCTTGAACATCCACGGCTCAACCTTGAAGGTCGGGATCACTTCACCGTTCACGAACGGTTCGAGGATGATCGATTTGTCCGTCACGGTTGGGCCTTCGAAGAACAGCACCACGGCGTCGCGAGAGAAGAAAATCGAATGAACTTCGTTTGCCTTCATCGAGTATTCTTCGCCGACTTTGTAAGCAGTGCTCTTGCAGGTCCAGCGCGTCGCCGTATTGGCGTGGGTTTGCTCGTAACGGCCAGGACGATTCAGGTAGGTGAGCTCAGTCTCGATATACTCATCAGCGATGACGCTGCCCGGAGTCCAGATGATGTTACGCACCTCGCCGGCCAGCACTTGGCAGTGGAAGTCGAAGCGGTGCGAGTGCGGAATGATCGGCTCGTAATGGGTGCGCGAGCACTCCATCAAGCGCACCGCGCCGTGCTCGCTCAAGCTGCCGATCAGCCAACTGGTCAAGCCAGGGATGCCGCCGTAGTTGTAGATGGGCGAGTGCTTCATCGCCGTCAGAAATTTCAAGATTTCCATATCGCTCCCTGTTGACTTCGTTGTTCGGCCGGCCTTTCACCGGATGGTCAGCTCTAACCGCGCCGATTGCGGACCTGTGCGCCCCAGGTTGGCGAGTAGTGCTTCGGTACTGGCGCTGTCGGCGCGCGGCCTACTGACGCATTCCCTACTGATTCACCACATGGCTGCTGACTGCCCCACCTATCCGCCCGCGCAATGCACCAGCATCACCTGTGTGTGTTCTCGCTCCTTGGCGGTCAGCAGCCATGTGGTTCCCGCGCTTCACCGGCGCGGGACGGGTGCTACTGGCGGCCGAGCCGCCAAAAGGTCAGGCTGCAGTCACCTGCGCCGGGCGATATTTCTTGGTCACGCCGCCGCCCAGGTCGATCTCGTAGAACACGCCGCGCGCCGCCGGATGCTCTTGCACGAACTTGCCGGTTTCGACCTTGCCGCTCTTCGCGCTGCGTGCCTTCACCGGTGCGCCTTTTTTGAATGCTGCTGCCATGTTTTGCTGCCTTTCTTGGTTGGATGGTTGTGGCCGGATACGCCGGCCGGCGGCACGATGCAGTGCGAGCGTTTCGAATTAGGGTGGCGTGAGGGCGAAGCTGCGGTCCATCGCGTGGCGCTCGGCGCGTCCTTCTGCGCGGCTCGCCTCCTTGGCGCGAACGGCGGCGCGGTCCACAGCCCAGCCCATCTGCTTCATCTGCTGCGGCGACACCAGCGCGGCGACGTCGACCTTGCTGCCATTCAGCGTGACGGCCTCTACGCTGCAGCCGTCGTCCTCGTCGGCGAAGCCGTACAGGTCCAGCACCAGGCCATCGTGCAGGTAGCCGGCCATGAGGCAGCTCATATCGGCCGGGATCAGCGGCTGCTCGGGAACCAGGTTGCGCGGCAGCGTGGCGCGGGCGGCGAGGAGTGCTGCGGAAATCGGTGCGTTCATGGTGATCAGCCCAAAGTTGCCGGCGCGGCCGGCTGGTTGAAGTCGAAGGTTGGTGCCACGTCGCCGGCGGCAGTTGCCGCGGCAGCGAGGGCTTTCAGTTCTGCTTGGCCCATGATTAGTAGCCCAGCCAGTCGCGGACGGCCTGCATGGTGGCGGGGATGGTTTCCGGCTCGGTGAACGCGACGCCGTCTTTGCTGTAGACCGCCTCAACGGTGATCGTGTGGTCGGTGTTGCTCAGCACCGTGATGCTGTGTTGCTTGAGGTAGTTCAGCAGTTGGGTCATCTTGTTCTCCATCGCGTTTATTGTTTCGACGAATTCATTATCGCGAACGCGATTAACGAAGTCAAGCGCAAACGCGATTAAACGCGATAAATTTTTTCAATCTTTGCTAGCGGCTGGTGTCGTCGCAGTTAGCTAGGCTGCGTGAGCGTGTTTTGTCGCGGGGAAGCCACGGGGCCGGGGCGTTTGGAAAATGAGCGAAGGCCTGCTGGGTAGAGGCACGTAATCGGGTTTGAGAATGTGTGGGCGATGTGGGAGAAGCCGCTGATTTGTGGCGGCTATTGATGCATTTGCATCATAGATGGATTCGCAAGCCGGTGCTATCTTTTAATTTCATTTTCAAAACGTCGGGGGATCTATGAACTTGATAAAAGTGTTGGTTCTAAATGTAACGTTGGCAGTGGCATGTTCTGCGCAGGCCATCGGAACAACGGGCGTTAGTGGCGACTTCAACGGTCACCACTACGTAGAGTTGGAGGATAGTAGTTGGGGTGATGCGGAAGCGGCTGCCGTCTCGCTTGGTGGACATTTGGTTTCGATCAATGGCCAAAGTGAGAATGAATTTGTGCGCCAGGTTTTCGGTAGCGGGACCTGGATCGGGCTGATGCGGATCGCAGATGGCGGCGACACATTCGTGTGGAGTAGTGGGGATGCCCTCGGCTACACGAACTGGTCCTCATTTGAGCCTAACAACTCAGGGGGGCACGAAAACGCTGTCGAGCTTTATAGCGATGGCACCTGGAATGACCTCGGGGCAGAACAATTGCGCCGAGGTATTGTGGAAATTTCCCCGGTTCCGGAGCCTAGTGTTGGCATCATGCTCGTGGCTGGACTTGGTATTGTTGGCGCGATGGCGCGGAGGCGACAGAAGGCCGCATGAATCGCCACACAGCGTTGGGCCGCCAGGGGCGCGGCCTTTTGCTTCGCCGGATGAGAGTGATTGACCGGCAGACTGCGCTAAACTTAAAGGCGACCTGGTCGTGCGCGGACGTCGAGGACGGCGTGGGTGGCAGGGTCGAAATCGCATTCGTAGATGACGTTCTGATAGGCGCCAAATCCGTTCTGGAACTCGATCTTGTCTCCGATCATGGTCAACCAACCCTTGTCCTTGTTGAGCCAGCGGAATCGGTCGAATTTTGTATCAAAGGTTCCATCCTTCCAGCGGGTGGTGTAGTTGGCGAGTTTTTCAACTGGCTCCTTGCAGTAGACCCCAGCGCCGACAATCGCCTTGTCCCCCCAGCACTGCAAGTCAGAACGACACTTCGACTCTTGCTCAGCAGCGGCGGCTTTTTTTGCAGCAGCGTCAGCTGAGCTTGCCGCCTCTTTACCGGCGCGCTCCTTATCCGTGGGCTCGCTGCTCGACGAGCAGCGCACCACCAGCCAACCAATGAAAATGATTGTGAAAACGGCTACCAACATATCCTTCGCACTTGTCGTTGGATTCTTAATCCCACAGTGAGGACATCGATCAGCCCTAGTGGAGACTTCCTTACTACATTCCTTGCATTTTCCGAGCGCCATACATGATGAAATTCAATGATCGTGTGGCAATTGTATTATTTATTGATAATCGGAAATCTATCAAATTGTCACGAATCCTGATCGAGCTTTAGCTGGCGAACCATCTGCTTCAATTCCAAATTCTCTTCCAATAATTGCCGTATTAGATCTATCGCCGGGAGTTCGTGCAGCCTGGCGATAATCTCGGCGTTCTCTGTGCGGCCATTGCGGCGTGCGTCATCTGCAATGCGATTGCGGAGACTTGTTGGTAGGCGGAGGGTGTAGCGGTGAGTGTTTTGATCATCTTTCATCGCGCGATCATTACTCGCATAATTGCAAAAGTGTTGTTTTTGACGCTGTACGGCGTCATTTTGCGAAAATTTACAAAAAAAATTTTATGCGGCGCGCGAAAGATGCAGAGCGAAAGTGCGCTCGCCATAGGTAAACACACAAAACTTTACACATACCAATACTAATTAACAATGTGAAAGACTGTTACATTGCACGTATATTGGCGGAAACCCATACTTTGGAAAGGATCAGAAAATGGTATGCAGTAAGGCCCGAGCCGAGCTGGAAGCGTTGGCCCGGGCGTATTTGGAGGCGATGAGCGACGCGGCGCTGGAGGGGGCAACAAACCTCTTAAAGGACGCTGCCCGCGACTTTCCCAGGGAGAATTCACCGCCGAAGGCAACGCTTTACGAAATGCCTAGAAAGGGTGAAAAGAAGTAGTTGTACCGCAACTCTGATCTGCCTAAGCCCCGCAGATCTCATCATCAAGAGGCTCACCGCGCCGAGCGCGGTGAGAATTGGTTAGTTTTCGAAGCCATCAAACGTAGTATGGTTGCCGTTCGACTATTAATATTGCTTCAAATGAAAAAGATTGAAGAGGCGATGGCCGCGTTCCGTGCGGCGTCAGACGCCCAGCAGCTAAAGATGATGCCCATCCTGGCGGCCTTCGCCGCCCAGCACCCGAAAGAGCTACGAATTCGCCTGGTTGTGAACAACCGTTAGCTCGTCTTTAGGCGCCGAGTTCGCAATCGTTTCGAACATCCGCTTGCCTTCGTCATTCGCCATCCGGAATTTGTGCAAGAGCGCGGCCTCCCGCTCAGTCAAATGCCCGAGCAATACCTGTGCTTGCAACTGCTCAGGCAAGCTGGTCGCGTTCGGCGGCGGCACTACGCTCATGTGGGCCGCTTGACGATAGGGTGAGCCTTTCCCTGTTGCTAGCCACAGTTCATCGACATCGAGCGGGTCCGCGAGAGCCGTAATTTTCCTTCCGGTCTCCCGGGCGCCATTTTCCCAGCTCGCAATCGTCGACTGCGCGACTTTCGCGGCCGACGCAAGCTGCTGCTGCGTCATGCCTTTACGTTCGCGCGCCCAGGCGAGCCTGTCCTTCAATTTTCCTGTTGTTGGTGTTGGTGTGTTCTGCATATCGCAAATGTAGTTGAGAGTTTAATCGCGTTGGTGGTTGACAATCGCAATCGCGTTCGCGATAATTAATCGCATGAACATTAAAAACGTGATTACCGAGCTGCGAGCAACTGGCCTAACGCAACAGGCGTTGGCCGACCTTGTCCCATGCAGCCAGTCGACGATCAACGCCTACGAGAATGGCACCCGCGCCATTCGGCCATCGTTCAGCATCGTCTCAAAGCTACTCACCCTCCATGCCGAACGCTGCCACGCGGCTTCAGCCAGCGCGCCTGCGCAGCTCGGACCGTCGTAGTTCGCGCCGCCCGAAGGCGCGCCTGCACCACCAGCATGACCTGCAGTACCTGTATCACCTGAAAGCCTGAACCACTTTTAAAGGAAAACACCATGGAACTGAAAGACAAGAAACCCAGCGCGCTGCGCGATCTGATCATTAAGACCAGCTTGAACGCGGATGAGTTTTTGCCGTTTCGCGACAAGTGCGCCGCCGCTGGCATCGCGGTCAGCGCGCGCATCCGTGTGTTGATCAACCGCGATGTCAACTCGGCGATCAACCCGACGGATCGTAGCAACTTCGAGCGCCGGCGTGAACGGCCCGCACTGGGCCCAGTTCGCGTGCAGTTCCCGGCCTCGCGGGTGCGCGGCGGCGCGCCGGTGCCTCGCATGCGTCTTTGATCGGTTAGGAAAACGCAAAGCGCTGGGCCGTATTCGCAGCAACGCCAAGGAGCCACCGTGAACCTGATTGACCCGAACATCGAAATGACCATGACCAGCAAGGAAATCTCCGAGCTGGTCGAATCCCGCCACGATGATGTGAAGCGCAGCATCGAACGTCTTGCGCAGCGTGGCGTTATTACACTCCCGCCATTGGCGGAAGTATCAAATTCTGGCGCAGGTCCAAAATCGATCAGTGTCTACCACATCGGCAAACGCGACAGCTATGTGATCGTCGCACAGCTTTCGCCAGAATTCACGGCTCGCCTGGTCGACCGTTGGCAGGAACTTGAAGCTGCCACTACACAAAAATTGACTTTGCCCGACTTCACCAATCCAGCCGCAGCAGCGCGCGCCTGGGCTGATGAAGTCGAGGCCAAGCAAGTGCTGGCGCAGCAGCTGGCCGCCGCCGCGCCGGCGCTGGAATTTGTTGACCGCTTCGTCGATGCCACCGGCACGATGGGCTTCCGCCAGGTGTGCAAAGTACTGCGCGCCAACGAAAGCAAGTTCCGCGAATTCCTTCTCGAAAAGAAAATCGCCTATCGGCTCGGCAAGGAGCTCACGCCGCACGCGGAGCATCTCAACGCCGGCCGCTTCGAGGTGAAGGCCGGCGTGTCGCAGAAGACCGAGCACGCCTTCAACAGCATGCGCTTCACACCGAAGGGCGTGAACTGGGTGGCCGGCGAGTTCGCCAAGCACCAGCTGGCCACGCAAATGCACCACCACTGAATACGGGATGCCGCACCCCGTTGCGTGCGGCGCATTAGAAGATGGAGAAACAGATGGCAAAAGCAGTAACCCAACCAGGCGCCAACGCCTTCCTCGACAAGATCATCGCACTGCTGCAGTTGAAAAACGATGCTGCGCTCTCGCGCACTCTGGAAATCGCGCCACCGGTGGTCAGCAAGATACGCCACCACACGCTGCCAGTCGGCGCCACGCTGATGTTGCGCATCCACGAACTGACCGACATGCCTTTCCGCGACATGCGCGCGATGCTGGCCGGCGAGGTGGCGTAAGGATGATGCAGCACCAGCAGCAAGCCGGCGACGAAGAGCAGCCGATGCCCATCGAGCCGGCGCACGTCATGCGGCGTGAGAAGCACCTGCAGCGTGAGCACTACGAGCGGATGGCCCGCGAAGCCGCCGAGCAGCAGAAATAGAAAAGGCTGCGTTGCAGCGCAGCCTAGTCCAACCCACCAGAGGAATTCATGTCCACAATTTTACAACAAGGACCGGCGCCAGCTCAAACTGGCACGCCGGAGGCCACCGCCTTGCGCAAACTTGGCGTTTGGCGCCAGCGCGACCGCGAGCACCTCGCGGATAAAGCGGACCGCGACGCCCAGCGCGCCGAGTACCGCGCGCGCCAGGAGCTGCGCGGCGCTGCCGACAAAATCAACGGGAGCGGCCAGCCATGACGACTCACCGCACTCCACGAGCAACCAGCCGCGCGTACGCGCTGCTTGCCGCCCTCGAACAAGGGCCTGGCACCTTCTATCAAATCTGCGAACGCGCTGACATCGATGTCGAAGATCCGCGCGCCGAGGATGACGTCCGCCAGATTCTCGACAACCTGGTTGGCAACAGCGTCCGCTTCGACGGGCTGCTTTACCGCCTAGCCGTGC
This sequence comes from Oxalobacteraceae bacterium, assembly GCA_021768485.1. Classification (GTDB taxonomy): domain Bacteria; phylum Pseudomonadota; class Gammaproteobacteria; order Burkholderiales; family Burkholderiaceae_D; genus JAIZVZ01. Next base: position 12,212 of record JAIZVZ010000055.1, read on the forward strand.
CGCGCCGCGCGCCGGCCTCCGACACTGCTGGCCAAGTCGCAGGCCCAGCATTCCGCGGTGAGCAGCATCCGACCACTGTGTACATCACGCGCCGAGTGCCAGAGGTGCGCTTATGAACGCCTATCCGAATGTCCGCAGCGCCCAATCGCGGCCCGCATTCATGGCCAGCACCCCCGACGGATGCCGCACTGGACAGCACCAATCAGGTAGCGTCTTCTCCGATGTTCGGATTTCCCGAGCGATGACCTGCCAATCGCCGCCCAAAACGTCGCGGCTCGCTACGAGCATGATCGTCCACTCCTTGACCTTGATTGTTTCGCGGATCCGTAACATGGGGCTTAAATTGAAAGTGATGGGGAATTCTAGCATTCAGTCCTGGGGACTCGCATGAAGCGGGACGCTCTGCCGGCAGAAATCACGTACGGCTCCGTGTGCAGCGGCATCGAGGCGGCCACGGTCGCCTGGCATCCAATGGGCTGGCGCGCCGAATGGGTCGCCGAAATTGAACCATTTCCCGCACGTGTACTCCATCACCACTACGGCAGTGGCCGACCGGTGCATATGCCTCTGCCGGACGAGATTGACGACGACCTGACGCACGCTGATCGCGACGCCCGTCGCGCTGCCATCAAAGCGGTGAGTATGCTGCCGGCCATCACCGATGGACTGCGGAATCTAGGGGATATGACCAAGATCGCCGCCATGGTGCGCGCCGGCCAGGTTGCCGCACCTGAAGTACTGGTCGGCGGCACGCCGTGCCAAGCGTTCTCTATCGCTGGGCTGCGCGAATCGCTCGATGACGCGCGCGGCCAGCTCACCCTTGCTTTTGTAAATATCGCCAATGAAATCGACACAGCTCGACATGTTCGCGGAGACGACGAGTGCGTCATCGTTTGGGAAAACGTTCCCGGAGTGCTCAGCACAAAGGACAACGCTTTCGGCTGCTTTTTGGGAGCGCTTGCCGGCGAGGATAGCTCGTTGCTCCCGCCAGGGGGCAAATGGCCGAACGCTGGTTGTGTCTTTGGACCCCAAAGGCGTATTGCCTGGCGAGTCCTTGATGCCCAATATTTCGGAGTGGCCCAACGACGCCGTCGTGTGTTCGTTATCGCAAGTGCTCGAAAAGGGTTCGATCCCGCAACGGTACTTTTTGAGCCCGATGGCGTGCGCCGGGATTCTCCGCCGAGCCGAGAAGCGCAGCAAGGCGCTGCCGCCGGCACTCTTCGCGGCACTGACGGCGGTAGCGACGTAGATCACGCGCGCGCCGGGCATCTGCAGCCAATCGGAATAGTTGAGGGGGGGCAACTTGCGCGGTGCCTGACGACCAAGACGCGCATCGATGCGGAGACGGAGACGCTGATTCCTACCATCGGGGGTGGCTTTGTTGACGCGACTGCCACGCTCGACGCCAGCTATGGGCGGCTGCAAGGTTGCTCCGGTCAAGACGCAAACCATGGCCACAGCCATCTGGTGCCGACGGTGGCGGCGCCGGTTCAGCGTTCGGTCGAGCGGCCCCGCGGCGATGGCCTAGACTCTTTGATCGCGTTCAGCGTGAAGGACTACGGCGGCGATGCGATGGTCGACTGCGCACCAACTTTGCGGGCTGGCAATCACAGCGCCAGTCACGCCAACGGCGGCCAGCCGCCAGCCATCGCATTCGATGCGCGTCAGGAGTGCGTGAGCAGCACCGAGGTGTTCGGCGCGTTGGGCTCCAGCAGTCCGCAGGCCCAGGCTGTGTGCTTTGCGGAGAACAGCCGCGGGGAGCTGCGACTAGAGGGTGGCGATGGCCATCGGACCGGCGCGCTGTCTACAGGCGGCAAGCCAGGGCAGGGCATGCCTGTGATCTGCATCACCGGTGAAGTCACCCACACTCTTAAGGCCGAAGGCTTCGATGCCAGTGAGGACGGCACCGGGCGCGGCCAACCGATTGTGGCTGCAACGCTAGAGGCAACAGCGGGCCGCAGTCGTGGCGCCGGAACGCCGACTGGCTTGCTTGCACCTTCCAGCATGGCCGTCCGCCGCCTCACCCCACGGGAGTGTGAGCGCCTGCAGTCTTTCCCAGACTTCCACACCCTGATCCCGCTGAGCAAGGTGAAGGCGAGCCGCGGCGAGACGCTTCTCGTGCGCGGCGAGCCGGTGGCCGAGATCGATGGCCAGTGGTGGAAGCTGTCAGCAGACGGCCCGCGCTACAAGGCGCTGGGCAACTCAATGTGCGTGTTCAACATGCGCTGGATCGGCCGTCGCGTTCACTTCGCCCTCACTGGCACCTGGCCGGCTTGCGCCAACTTCACGCACGAGCGCGAGATGGGGCGGGTAGCGGCATGAGTCTGTCAAAGGCCCATGTGAGTTCCGGTGTTCGGATCGCCGCCGAGGTTGGTCACGTGCCGCTCGAACGACTCCACCCAGATGCGCAATTCGGTATGGTAGCCGTTCATCGATCGCTCAGCCAGATCCAAGTCCCAGCCCTGAGACTGGAAGTTGCAATGCAGTGTTCGGAGCATATCCCTAAGTGTCGGAATAAACCGAATGATAGCCGCGAGGTCGCGAACGATTTCCGGAGTGGGCAGCTGCCAAAGAGGGATAGCTCGAAACGACTCCTCGATGCCGGAAAGAAAATGAGCGTCATCCCATGCGATTTTGCGGTCGTTGTTGATCATCTCTCGGACGGCTGCGATCCCACGGTTCCCTTCGAACTCCAGTTCGCGCATCAAGGTCAGGATCGCTACGGCCGGGACCAAGTGGTCGCGGCTACGCTGAGATTCTTGAGTAGCGACGGTCTTTCGAAATTGCCAATTGGCGAGCCAGCCAGACGCGAGGATGGCACCGATAGATCCAGCGGCTTGCACCCAGGATGCCCAGTCCGATTTGCCCCAATCGAAATACAAGCCGCTACTCACGAACGCAGTAGCCGCAGCAGATGCCAAAACGAGTTTTCGCACAAACGGCGTCTTAAAACTGTTGCTGATAATTATCATAAAGGAATCTTATCATGATGTATGACCTAGCCAGAACCGAACGCATTCACCGCGCCATCGCGGATGAAACTGCACCGATGAGCCACGAACGCAAAGCATGCGCCTGCGGCACCCAAGTCACTGCGCGCCAGCTGGCGCAGCACGGCAAGTGCGAGCACTGCCGCCTGACGGCCGGCTTGGAAGAGGGCGATCTCGACAAGCTGCGCCACATGCTCGGCGCCGCCGGCAATTCGTCGGCCAAGCCCGGCTTCCGAAATCACTACCTGTGCGGCGTGCAGGACCGCGCCGCCATGGAGCGGCTGGTCGGCGCTGGCCTGGCCGTGCCCGGCGAAGCGCTGCTGGCCAGCCAGTACTACCACGCTACGCGCGACGGTTGCCGCGCTGCCGGCCTTGATCGTTCGGGTATTGCTCGCGCGCTGGAGGCTGTTTTATGAGGGTTGCGAGTGTCTACGGCGAAACCGTTGCCTACGAGGTGATGCCTTGATCAACGACGTGATCGAGGTGCGCGTCAATCCACGCCCTCGCTTTCATCTCAGCACTGCTGATCGCATCGTTTCGGTTATCGAAGGCGTCGGAGACTGCGATGCTTTGACGGAACGCCGTTTTCCGAAGGTCGGAGAGGCCTCCAAAAACTCGCTTATGTACCGAAAAGGCATCGATGAAATTGATGTCGGCTGCTGCTGTGTAGAAGACGATGGTGTAGCCGCGATACGCGACGTCACCTGGCGCGGCCCTGTTCATCAGATTGCACTTTGTAATTGCGGGCGGTTGCGCCGCATCGCATTGCTGAGTATTGGTCATCGTGATTGCGCGAATATTGGCTTTCTTCCCTTATCGACGGAGCGCGTCGATCAAGTCGGTCGCGTCCGCGAACAAGTCCGCGACACATTGATGGGGGCATCGAAAGAGCCGAGAACCTGTATCGAGTATTTGCGTGCGGGGATCAATCCAGTCAGCGGGGTTTTGATCGGGAAGAAGTTCTACCTCGGCGTGAGCTTCATACGCCTTCAGGTTCGATTTGTCTTGGACAATTTGTCGATGAAAACACCGAATGAAGATGGACCAACCTTTGTACTCGCGTTGTACGGTATGGCACATATCTCCCCTTATCTAAGTAATATTGATAATAGCACCAGTTTCATGTTGTGGGCGCAAAACTTATGCGAGGCGCGAAATATGTTCGCGAATTGGCAATGAAACGTTCACCGATGTCGACCAGAAAGGTGGCGATGAAGTCGGGCGGCTTTGCCCGTGTCGATCGCATCGAGGACCGCGAGGTCTCGAAAGCGCGCAGGAAGCTGGCCAGCGTAGGCCGTCTAAAGTCGCGTGGCCCGAAGATGACTCCGATCCGAAAAGCCGCTCGCGGCCAGGACTGCACGATCCAGCTCCCAGGCGTTTGCAATGGCGATCCAGCAACCACCGCCCTGTGCCACAGCAATAGCCTCGCGGACGGTAAGGGCATGGGCCTGAAAGCCCCAGACACGGCTGCCGCGTTCGGCTGCAGCGCATGCCATGCGGTGCTGGACGGCCAGCGGCCGCGCCCGGAGGGGATGACCAAGGATGACGTCGACGCAGCTTTTCGTGCCGGCATCGTCCTGACCCACGAACACCTGAGGAAGGAAGGTCTGATCGAATGATGCAGAGACATGTGCAGGCGCTCGGCCGCTTGAAAGTCGGCGCCATGAACAAAACCGAGGCCGCCTACGCCGCAACGCTGGAGCTGCGTCGGCGAGCCGGCGAGGTGGTGTGGTTCAAGTTCGAAGGCCTGAAGTTTCGGCTGGCGGACAACACGTTTTACACGCCGGACTTCGCGGTGATGCTTGCCAGCGGCGCGCTGGAGGCGCACGAGGTGAAAGGCCATTGGGAGGACGATGCGCGCGCCAAGATTAAGGTCGCTGCCGATATGTATCCCATGCAGTTTATAGCGGTCCAGCCTCTGCCGAAGAAGGCGGGCGGCGGATGGAAGATCGAAGAATTTTAGATAATGATGGAGAATCAATGAGCGCTTTTAGCCCCGAAGAACAGAAGCTGCTGGTGCAGGCCGAATATAGCCAGTTCCTGAAAGACAAAATCAAGCTGGCGCCGCGCCGTGGCTTTGACGTGCAGCTGGCCGAAATCAACCCGGCGCTCAAGCCGCACACGCGCGACATCGTGCGCTGGGCGTTGGCCGGCGGCCAGCGCGCCATCTTTGCCAGCTTTGGTCTGCACAAGACCGCCACCAACCTCGAAATCATGCGGCTGATCGGTGTGCACCGGCCAGGCCTGCGGCTGATTGTGCTGCCGCTGGGCGTGCGCCAGGAGTTCATGCGCGAGGCGCGCCAGCGCTTCACCGGCGAGTATGCGGTAAAACTGCAGTTCATCCGGTCGACTGCCGAAATGACCGATCCGGACGTCATCTACCTGACGAACTACGAAACGGTCCGCGACGGCAAGATCGATGTCACGCAGTGCTGCGCCGTGGCTCTGGACGAGGCTGCTGTGCTGCGCAGCTACGGCAGCAAGACTTTCCAGGAGTTCCTGCCGATGTTCGAGGCGGTCGAGTTCAAGTTCGTATTCACGGCCACGCCCAGCCCGAACCGCTTGAAGGAGCTGATTCATTACGCCGGCTTCCTCGGCGTGATGGATACCGGTCAGGCGCTGACCCGCTTCTTCCAGCGAGACAGCGAGAAGGCCGGGAACCTGACGCTGTATTCGCACAAGGTGCATGAATTCTGGCTGTGGGTGGCCAGCTGGGCGCTGTACCTGCAGAAGCCGAGCGACCTGGGCCACGCCGATGACGGCTATGTGTTGCCGCCGCTGGACCTGCAGGTGCACGAGCTGGCCAGCAACTACCAGGCCGCCGGCAACGAGAAGAACGGGCAGGGCCTGCTGATTCCGAACGTCGCCATGGGCCTGTCGGCCGCCGCCGGCGAGAAGCGCGAGAGCCTCGCTGACCGTGTGGCCAAAGTGGTCGACCTGCTGGCGAACCGGCCGGCCGGCGCGCAGGCCATCGTCTGGTGCGACTTGAACGACGAGCAGCGCGCGCTGGAGCGCGCCATCACCGCCGCTGGCTGGTCGCTGTCGTCGCTGGACGGCAGCCAGGATCAGGACATGCGCGAGCAGCTGATGGACGACTGGCGCGAGCGCCGCACGGACATCTTCCTTTCCAAGCCGGTGATGTACGGCGCCGGGCCGAACCTCCAGCAGTGCCAGCTGATGATCTTTGCCGGCATCGGCTTCAAATTCGCGGACTTCATCCAGGCCGTGCACCGGATATACCGCTTCGGGCAGGCTGGCACCTGCAGCGTGCACCTGATTCACACCGAGGTGGAGCGCGCTGTGCTGGCGACGCTGATGGAGAAGTGGCGCCTGCACGATGATGCCGTCGCCAAGATGGGAGAGATCATCCGCCAGTACGGGCTGGACCAGCTGCAGATGCAGGACTCTCTGGCGCGGACCATTGGCGTGCAGCGCCAGGTCGCCGTCGGCGAGCACTTCAACGTCGCGCACAACGACTGCGTGCTGGAGGCGCTGGAGCAGCCGGCCAACTCTGTGGGAATGATCCTGACGTCCATCCCGTTCGGCAATCAGTACGAGTACTCCGCCAGCTACAACGACTTCGGCCACAGCCAAGACAATGACCACTTCTGGCGCCAGATGGATTTCCTGACGCCACAGCTGCTGCGCATCCTGCAGCCGGGCCGCATCTACGCCTGCCACGTGAAGGACCGCATCCTGTTCGGGAACGTCACAGGCGCCGGCGTGCCGACCGTTAGCCCGTTCCACGCCGAGGCGATCTTCCACGCGCGCAAGCACGGCTTCGACTACATGGGCATGATCACCGTGGTGACCGACGTTGTGCGCGAGAACAACCAGACCTACCGCCTCGGCTACTCGGAGGTGTGCAAGGACGGCACGAAGATGGGCGTCGGTATGCCGGAGTATGTGCTGCTGTTCCACAAGCCGCAGTCGGACCGCTCGCGCGGCTATGCTGACGTGCCGGTGACGAAAGCCAAGCCGCTGTGCCAGGATGAGAACGGCGCGGCGGTGGCGTTCGACCGCAAGCTGGCGCCGATCCCGGGCACCGGCTACAGCGTCGCGCGCTGGCAGGTAGACGCGCATGCCTTCTGGCGCTCCAGCGGCGACCGGCTGCTGGGCGCGGCCGAGCTGGCCGCGTACGGCCCGGGCAAACTGGCCAAGCTGTTCACCGAGCTGTCGCTGGCCAACGTCTACGACTACGAGCTGCATGTCGCCACCGGCGAGCAGATGCTGGCCAACAAGACCTTGCCGGCCACCTTCCTCAGCTTGGCGCCGGGCAGCAGCGACCCGATGGTGTGGCACGACATCGTGCGCATGCGCACGCTGAACGGCGAGCAGTCGGCGCGCGCCGTCGAGAACCATGTGTGCCCCTTCCAGATCGACATCGTGGACCGCCTGATCGGCCGGTACACCAACAAGGGCGACGTGGTCTACGACCCGTTCCATGGCCTCGGCACGGTCGGCGTGCGCGCGCTGAAGCTGGGCCGCCGTGGCGCCGGCTCGGAGCTGAACGCCGGCTACTTCCGCGACCAGGTGCACTATTTACAGACGGCTGAGCGCGAGGTGAGCATGCCTACGCTGTTCGACCTGGTGGCGATGGATCAGGAGCAGCCGACGTGAATTATTACCCGTTTCACATTGGCGATTTTCGCTCCGGCACCGTTCACATGTCGCGGTTGGCGCGCTGGATCTACCGCGACATGATGGATGTCTACTACGACGCGGAGAAGCCGCTCACGCTTGATTTTGAAGCGCTATGTGACCAGATCGGCGTCGAGAGTGCGGATGAGCGCGCCGTAGTCCAGAAGCTGCTGCGGTTCAAATTTGTACAGACAGAGGACGGCTACCGGCACGACATCTGCGACGCGGTGATCGTGGAGTACCGCCACAAGGCCGATACAGCGCGTGAAAACGGCAAAGCCGGCGGTCGCCCGCGCAAGCAACCCGCACCCGAACTGAAACCTACCGGAAACCCAGCTGGTTCCGACTCGGATGCGGATGGGGGGCTGGTAGATCGCGGATTAAAAACTAACCAAGAACCAATAACCAATAACCATATTAAAACCTCTTCGTCGGAACAAAGTCCCGACAAGCAGGCCGGCGTCGATGCGGGAAGCGACAAGGCCGAGAAGAAGCCGAAGCACACGCCCGAGGACGAAGCGTGTGCGCAATGGCTGTTCGACCGGATTCGGAAAGGCAACCCAGACCACAAGCCGCCGAATCTGAAGGGCTGGGCCGGCGAGGTGCGGCTGATGCGCGAGCGTGACGGCCGAACGCATCGCGAGATCTGCGAGCTCTTCGGCTGGGCGCAAGACGACGCTTTCTGGCGGGCCAATATCCTCTCGCCGGCCAAGCTGCGCGAGAAGTGGGACCAACTCAACATCAAACGCGGCACGCCGCAGAAAGGGCAGCAACATGGAAACTTTGGGGCGCAGGATTACCGCGCAGGAGTTGGCGCCGATGGCTCGTTCTGATGGCCGCCAGCGGTACATGAGCGCGCTGCTGGAGACCTGCGACAAGCATGGCGAGTTCACGTCGCTGTTGCTGGCCGGCGGGTGGTCGACCTGCGTGGCCTGCGGCCACGATGCGGAGATGGCAGCCGCTGCTGCTGCGCAGGTCGCGTGGCGCGGCCAGCTTGCGGCGCGGGCATGGGATGCCAGATTGGGCCGTGCGGCGATTCCAGAGCGTTTTTCAGACCGGAGGCTGTCCACGTACCAACCGACCTGCGCGGAGGCCGCACAAGCTCTCTCCGTGGCTCAGCGCTATGCTCGCAGCTTCGGGGCTGTCCGCCAGTCCGGCATGTGCCTGATTTTTTGCGGCGACGTGGGGACTGGCAAGACGCACCTTGCCGTCGGCATCGCGCACGAGGTGCTGGAGCAGGGCGGCCAGGCGGTGTTCACCTCGGTCATCCGCGCCGTGCGATCGGTGAAGGAGACCTTCGGCAAGGGCGCCGGGCGCACCGAAGCGCAGGCGCTGCGCGACTTGGTCGAGCCGGATTTGCTGATCCTCGATGAGGTGGGCGTGCAGTTCGGTAGCGACGCCGAAAAGCTGATCTTGTTCGAGATCATCAACGGTCGCTACGAGTCGCGCCGGCCGACGATCATCATCAGCAACTTGGCGCTCGGCGAGCTGGAGAAGTTCCTCGGCGCCCGCGCGGTCGACCGGCTGCGCGAGGGCGGCGGCAAGGTGGTGATTTTCGACTGGCCATCCTATCGCTCGCGGAAGGTGGCGTAATGGGCGTGCGCGAAACCTACATGGCAAATCCGCTGGACCTGCTGGCTGCCAAGCAGCTGGTCGGCGAGAAGGAGGGCGACAAGACCGCGCTGCTGGTGCTTGTGGCCCTCGATGCCGCCAAGCGCGGCGCGGCGCCGGCGGCGCTGGCCAACACACTCACCGAGCACCTGCTGACCAGCGCGGCCATCTGGTCGCAGCAAGGCAACCGTCCGCTGTACGACGTTGCGGTCGTCGCCTGGCAGGCGCTGCTGAAGGCTGGCGCGCGGCCGACGCGGTTGCTCGACCTGACGACTGGCGAATATGCCGCCATTCGGCGCGCGATTGCCTGCTACGTTCGCGCGTTGCCGCTGCTTGAGGTGGGCGTGCTGACCACCGGATATGCAAAGGCTTTGCAGCAACTGCGAGGTGACCCGTGACCAGACAGCGAGAAGACGCGTTCAATCAATGCGAATCCGGCGTTCCGTTGTTAACTGGGTCTGGCGTTGGCGTTGGCGCTGGCGTCGATCCGGGTGTAGGGACAGGCGAAGGAACGGGTACTTGCCCTGGCGCGGGAGCCGGTGGGGCTGGCGTTAGCGTCGGCGTTGTTGCAGGTCCCGGTGTCACCGTTGGCGCTGTAGCTGTCGCAGATGCTCCGTTTGCTGGCGGCGTTACGATGGGCGCAGGTGCTACGTTCCCTGCTGGAGCTGGAGCCGGAGCAGGTGCAGGTGCAGGTGCAGGTGCAGGTGCAGGTGCAGGTGCCGAGGGTTTCTTTTGAGGCTTATATGTTTGCTTAATGATATCTAGCGTACTCTGTAGACTGTCGGAGATCGCCTTGATGGATGCTTGCGCGATCGAAGCCGCATCCGCGTACTGTTGCCTTGATGCTGAATCGTTTGTCTTAGTGAAATTCGCGTAGTTTGTAGCGAATGTCGCGTCTAAATCGTTCGCTGAACATTTAGGTTTATAAGCTTTATCCCAAGTTTCTGTTGCCTTTGTTTTATGCTGTTCGGGGAGAGTATTTAAATATTCATTAAAGGATCGTGCCATATTTGTACAAATTGCACTTGCATACAAGACATCTTTGGTAAATACATCGAAGCTTTTTTTTCCAAGTTGAATATTGGCGGTTTGCCCCATATCAGTGAGTGTCTTATCTAATGCCGCAACCGTCGGGGCGCCCGCTTGACTAACAGATGTTGAAGCTTCCTGAAGCCCAGCTATTAAAGAGCATCTCCCATGATATTCGTCGGCGTCTGCGATGGCTCGTTCAATAGTATAATGGTTTATATCTAATTTTCTATTCTCACCGATTTTAACCAATACGTCGGCTCGCGACTTATCAATCGCTTTTGTTATAATGTCAACGGCTAATGTCGAATAAATGTTTTGATTGATTTGCGCATTTATGCCGCTCGTGATTGCCGCACCGCCCGAGAGAATCCGGGCGGCTGCGGCGCCTTGAGCCAGGGCTCCAACACCAGCCAGTGTCGTTGCGACCGAGCCAAGAAGAATATTCTCGGTAGCATGATACTCTTTCAATGTAACTTTGTAGTTTCTGCAAACAACATTTGAAGTAATTATAATTCGATCTTGAATTCTATCTCTAACCATGTTGCAAAGAACAAAATCTGTGGTGTTGCATTGCTGGGTATAAAATTTACTTAGTTGACCTTCGAAACTAGCGGAGAATTGTGTATATTCTGTCTTAGTTTCATTTTTTATTGGCAACATCGAGATGAGCTCTGCTTCTGTGATTTGTGCATAAACGGTAGGCTCTGTTACGATTTTTCCTTTGTCGTCTAGTTTGGAATGCATATATTCTGGTGGTTTAAATACATTTGCAACTGGAAGCTCTGTGCTGCATCCTGATATAGCTGCCAATGATGCTATAATTTGTATGCGAAATTGAATGCGGAAATATACTTTATTTTGTTGCGCCCCTTTGAGAATCATATGCATTTTTTTCCCCTAGTTTTGGTTAGTTACCTGTGATGTCAATATCAAAATGACATGTAATAGTGTCACTAAAATTGGTTTTTTTGGCAGCTTTTGCGCAACAATGTCCAAAAAATATTGACTTAAGTTCATGTCGAAATGAAAGTCAATCCTCATAGTTGCGGTGATTGGAGATGAAGAATGGGCTTTGCTGATAGATACCTGAGTGCAGTAAATTCGTCCAACCTGCGCGACGACGACCAACATCGCTCGACGGATGCGCTGTGCGCGGCGGCGGTGGCGGACACGGCCGGCGCCGGCTTCGGTGCGCTGCTGTCGCGCGTGAAGTACGCCGATGGCACGCAGCACAAGCTGTTCGAATCGGGCAGCGCCAATCTGGCCAGCTTGCTGCGCATCTGGACCGCGCGCGTGATCGAGAAGGGCCGCGAACGGAAGTGGGTGAAGGAGGGGACGGCTTGGGATGCGCAGGCGGCGCACAAGCTGTATCGCAGCGTCGCCGAGCGTTCGCTGGCCTACTGGCTGGACGGGAAGTGCGAAGCGTGCGGCGGCAGTGGCGTGAAGGCGCGCTGCCTCTGCGCCCCATGCAAGGGCACTGGCAAGGGCGAGATCACCGGTACCGGCGGCTTCGAACTGGAGCGCGTCAAGGACATGGTCAGCGAATTGGAGAATCTGCTCCAATCTCACAATTCTCGCGCAGCCGCCTCACTCCGCTAGGACTTAGGTGGAGTCGGGATTTTTTTTAAAACGTCTTTCAAAACATCGAATATTTTTTCAGATGGCGAGGCTGGCTGCTTCCCAAAGTCGATAGCGGATGGATTTAGAACTTTCTGGACAGCAGCTAACTTCCTTGCATCGCCATCGCACAATTCGATCGCATCGGCAGACGATTCCAGGTGGTGAGCGACGCGAATATGGTAGCGGGCCAGATTAAAAATCACCTGAACGGCATAGATACCCAGGATGATTGCCCCTAGCCTAGTAACTATGCCTGCAATTTGGAGAAGCATAATGCTACTAAAATCCGCCATACCGATCGAAACCCGGTCCCCAACATTGAGGAACAGTGAGACGAGCGTCATGGCAACGACTAAAATTGCTCCAACACATACGTGATAGATCGTTCGAGATTGTTTGGCTCTATCTCGAAGTCGCCCTGCAATAGAAGTTGGGTCGGACATGTTCTTGTGCCCACAAACAATATATTGCAAAAATACTACCATATTTCTTAAGGCCGGAATAGATGATTTTCAGCGGTTAAATTCAGAGTTCGCTTGCCTCTATTCATGAATGTGTTGACTGCGGTGCGAGAGTACGTTAACGTCCGGCCGTACACACTTTCGGCACTCGTAATGCAGGCTTAGAGCCTCACCGATAGCCGGAATTTGAGGCTAGCACCCAGATCGTTTGATGCTTTCGCTCGCGTGCACCACCCGCTCACTTCGCAGATAGCGCTGGAGCAAA
>JAIZVZ010000190.1 GCA_021768485.1 Oxalobacteraceae bacterium
GTCGGTGATCTTGGCATTGTCGGTATTTTGCGCTATCGAGGCCGTCATCTGTTCGATCGAGGCGCTCGTCTCCTCGACCCCGGCCGCCTGCTCGCTCGAAGCTTGCGACAGCGATTGCGCCGTCGCGCTGACTTCTTCGGAGGCGCTGGCCAGCGCTTCGGCGCCGCTATTGACTTCAGACACCACCTGCGACAGCTTGGCCACCATTGCCTTCAATGCATACAGCAAGCTCGAGCGGTCCTTGGCATGGGTCTGAATGTCGAGTGCCAGATTGCCGTCAGCGACCTGGCGCGTGATAGCGACCGCATAAGCCGGCTCGCCGCCCAGTTGCTTCAACAGACTCGAGACAATCCAGGCCGACAGCGCGACCGCCAGCAAGACTGCGGCACTGGCCATGCTGATGATCAGGCTGCGCGCATTTTTATAAGCGGTTTCGGAATCCTTGCCGGCCTCTTCCATCAAATCGTCCTGAAACGCGATCACGGCAGTGAGCGCTTCGAGATAGGCCATCTGCGCCGGTCGCACAGTAGTCAGCAGTAATTTCTTCGCTTCGTCGCCCTTGCCCTGGGCAAGCAAAGCGAGAAATTCTTCTTGCGGGCCATTGTATTTTTTTGCGGCGGCACTCAAGACGGCAAACAATTCGCGGCCATGAGGATGGTCGATATGCTTGTCGAGCTTGTCGGTATTTTCATTGAGGCGCAATTTCGCCGCATCGATTTTGGCCAATTCACTCTTGATCGTCGGCGCATCGGTAAACAGCACCGCATTGCGCATCGAGCGGGCAATCTGGTTGAGGTCGCCAATCATCGAATAACTCCAGACGACCTTGGGATAGCGGTCGTTGAGCATTTTCATGGCGTTATCGTTCAAATTACCCATGCGCACAATGCCGAGAATCGAAATTCCGATCAACAGCATGACGACGACGGCAAAGCACAGTCCAAGCCGTACGCCCACTTTCATATTGTTCAGCATGATGCGCCCTCTTCAAATAGTTTTATATTTTCGGCCGCGTGATCTTCGCCAGTGCCGCCCAATCGGCTCTTCTTTCATCGGCTACCGCGGCAGCCCAGAGCAGACATCCGATTCTAAAATTTCGTGAAATGCAGCTCGCTGGGCGCCAGAGCAACCTCTGCCGGCTGTTTCCCCGGCTGTTTTCCCGGCAGGGCGCCGGCATGACGGGCCGTCGACACCGGGCGCAGCGGCGGCCGTTTGCGCGCTCCTGCGCTCTCACCGCCGCTGCTGGCCCTAACCTTGTTATCAATTTTGAAGAATGACATGGTTTGCTGCAATTGCTCGGCCTGACTGCTCATCTCTTCGGCCGTCGCCGCCAGTTCTTCCGAACTCGAGGCATTGTGCTGCGTGGTCTGGCTCAGCTGGCTGACGGCCGCATTGATCTGGCCCACGCCCGACGATTGCTCTTCC
>JAIZVZ010000056.1 GCA_021768485.1 Oxalobacteraceae bacterium
AAACGGCAGCCAGCAGTGCGCAGCATAGCAGGCCGGCGCCAGCCGCATACGCACGGCGATGCCGCCAGGCGCCGGCCTGCTATGCTGCGCACTGCTGGCTGCCGTTTCGCTCGCCGCGGACCGGCAAGCCTGGCTGCAAAGCCACGGCCTGGGCGCGCTGACGCTGGCGATCATCCTCGGCATCGTAGTCGGCAATCTCGTTCCGCGCCGGCGCGACGTCCTGTGGGCACCCGGCATCACCATCGCCAAACAACAGTTGCTGCGCGCCGGCATCGTCCTGTACGGCCTGCGCCTGACATTCCAGGACATTGCCGAGGTCGGCTGGGCCGGCGTACTGATCGATGTCCTGATGTTGAGCACCACCTTTGGCCTGGCGCTCGTGATCGGCACCCGGCTCTTCAAGCTCGAGCGCAGCACCGCGATGCTGATCGGTGCCGGCAGCGCCATCTGCGGCGCCGCCGCCGTGATGGCGACGGCGCCGGTACTGCGTGTGCGCGCCAGCCAGGTCACGGTAGCCATGGCAACCGTCGTCGTCTTCGGCACCGGCGCCATCTTTCTTTATCCGCAGCTGTACCGGCTCGACCTGCAATGGCATCTGCTGGGCGCCGGCGGCAGCGCGTTCGGCATTTATGCGGGGTCGACCATCCATGAAGTGGCGCAGGTGCTGGCCGCCGGCCGGGCCATCGGCGGCGCCGCCGCCGACACGGCGGTCATTGCCAAAATGGTCAGGGTCATGCTGCTGGCGCCTTTTCTGATCATGCTGAGCGCCTTCGCCGCGCGCTCGGCCGGCGAGCCGCAAGAACGACCGGTGCGGTTTGCGCTGCCGTGGTTCGCGCTGGCATTCATCGCGGCGATCGCACTTCACTCCCTGTTCAGGCTGCCGCCGCTACTGCTGTCCGGCGCGCTGCAACTCGATACGTTTTTGCTGGCCATGGCCATGGCAGGGCTGGGCCTGGGCACCGACCGCGCGGCGCTGCGCGAGGCCGGCATCAAGCCCCTGCTGCTCGGCGCGCTGCTATTTTGCTGGCTCATTGGCGGCGGCGCCGCCATCAATCGCATCGTGCCGGCCTTCCTGGCGTAGCGGCGCCGGCGCGGCGATGGAACCTATTCGCGCCGCCGATTGTCATCTTGACAGCGCCGCCGGCGCCGTCATCAGCTCGGCAGATACATGGATACACTGAAAAAATAAAGACAAGCAAGACAAAAACGCGATCGCGACCGATTTGTACAAAAGAGGGAGCATGCGGCATGCACGAGGTTGCAAGCACCACGAGGACGATAACAAGTACGCCGACCGGGTGGCCGACAGGCGGACTGAAAAGCGTACCTGCAAGCGCGCCAGGCAAGGCCGCACGGCCGCCGGCCGCCGTCGCGCAGGCTTGTCGCCTCGGGTTTTGCCTCGCATTTTGCCTCGCATTTTGCCTTGCGTTTTGCCTTGCTTATTCGCGCGATGCCCGGGCCGCCGCGCCGCCGGCCGCCGGCACCTCCTCCGCCGCAAAAAGTGCGGGCAAGGCCGGTACCGCCAAAGCGGCGGCCGCCAGGCGCCCCGACCGCTCGGGCAAGCCGCGCAAAGGCAAAGCGTCGTATTACGCCAAAAAATTCGCGCATAAAAAAATGGCCGACGGCACGCCGATGAATCCGCATGCCGAGCTTGCCGCCAGCAAGACGCTACCGCTCGGCACGACCGCGAAAGTGACCAATCTCGACAATGGCAAGAGTGCCGTGGTCGAGATCCGCGATCGCGGTCCGTATGCAAAGGGACGCATCGTCGATCTGTCGCCAAGCACAGCCGAAAAACTCGATATGACGCAGCAGGGCGTGGCGCCGGTCGAAGTCACGCCTCTGGCCTTGCCGCCTGACGACAACAAGGCCGCCAGCAAGGTCGAGCCTAAGGCTGAAAACAAGGCGGAGCCGCCAGGAAAAACAAAAAACTGAGCGCAGCCGCTTCTTGGCGTTGCCCGCACGGGCCTCGGGCCGTCATCCCGGTTTACCGTAACGCATCTCATGCCGCCGTTTCCGGCGGCGCGCGAAACAGATGTTTTAACAACTCGAACCATGCAATCGCCAGCGCCGCGGCGAGCAGCAACCACAGCCAGCCGCGTGGCGCGATCGCGGCAAAATGAAAAATCCGCTGCAAAAACGGCACCTGCAGCACCAGAAACAAGGCGCCGAGGCCACCGCCGCCAATCCACCACTGGGCCTGATTGGGCGAGGCGAGCAGCGCCAGAAAGCTGCGCTGCTCGGAACGGTTGCCGACAATCAGGATCAGATTGCCGACCACCAGCACGGCGAAGGCCAGCGCCCGCGCCTGCGCTTCGGCGACGTCGTAATAGATGCTGCCGAAGAACGCCAGCGCCAGCAGCGCCAGCAAGCCGCTCCCCTGCAGCACGGCCAGCCAGACATTGCGCCGCCCGAACAAGGGCTGGCCGATGGCGCGCGGCGGGCGTTGCATGCTGTCGGCCTCGGCCGCTTCGGCTTCGAACACGATCGCACAGGCCGGATTGATGATCATTTCCAGAAATACGATATGCACGGGGAAAAAAACGAGCGGACTGCCCAGCAGCAGCGGCAGCAAGCTCATGCCGGCGATCGGCAAGTGGACCGCGACCACATAGGTCAAAGCCTTGCGCAGATTGTCGTAAATCCGGCGCCCCAGGCGGACCGTGACGACAATGGCGGCAAAATCATCATTGAGCAAGACCAGCGACGCCGCTTCGCGCGCCACATCGGTACCACGGCTGCCCATGGCGATGCCGATATGCGCGGCTTTCAGCGCGGGCGCGTCGTTGACGCCGTCGCCGGTCATGGCAACCACCTCGCCGTTGCGGCGCAGCGCATGCACGAGGCGCAGTTTTTGCTGCGGCCGGATGCGCGCAAATACATTGGCATGCCGAACAAGTTCCTGCAAGGCCTGGTCATCGAGCGCCTCGACGTCATCCCCGCTCACCGCCGCTGTGTGGGCGATGCCGGCCTGGGCCGCGATGGCTTGTGCGGTGAGCGGATAGTCGCCGGTGATCATGATGACCCGGATGCCTGCCCGATGGCATTCGGCAACCGCCTGCGATACGCTGGCGCGGATCGGATCGGCCAGGCCAAGCAGGCCGAGCCAGCTGAACGCAAACCCGTGCGGCGTGTCCGGCCACACCGGCCCCGCATGCGCGGCGCGCGCCACCGCCAGCACGCGCATGCCTTGCGCGGCCAGCGCGGCGACCTGCGCCAGGATCGGCGCCGCCTGCTCCGGCCTCAGCTTGCACAATTGAATGATCGCCTCGGGCGCGCCCTTGCTGGCAACGACATGGCCGGGTTGATCGGCGAGCTGCCAGACATGCGTCATGGCCATGATATCGGCCGTCAAAGGATAGTCGTGCACGATGGTCCAGGCGCGCCGGCTGTCGTCAGCGCCGGCCAGGCATTGCCTGGCGCGCCGCTGAATGGCTTGTTCCATCGGATCGAAGGGAACGATTTCGCTGGCCAGCGCCGCAAAATCGAGCAACTCCTGCGCAAATGCCGGCAGGCCGGCCGCCGTCGTTCCGGCATCGAGTTCGATACGCTCCGGGCCCCGCACCAGGGCCCGCACCGACATCCGGTTTTCGGTCAGCGTGCCGGTCTTGTCGGTACACAAAACGGTGGCCGAGCCGAGCGCCTCGATCACCGGCGTATGGCGCGTGAGCACCTGATTTTTCGAAATGCGCCAGGCGCCCAGCGCCATGAACACGGTCAGGATCACCATGAATTCTTCGGGCAGAATCGACATCGCCAGCGTGACGCCGGCCAGAAAGCCATTCAGGGCATCGTGCCGGATCCAGCCATACAAGATCGCCATCAGCAAGGACAGAGCAATGCCGATGGCGGCGAAACGCCGCACCAGCATTGCGATTTCGGCTTGCAAGGGGCTGGCCGAATCGGGCAGCGCCTGCAGCGCGCCGCCGATCTTGCCGATTTCGGTCGCGCCGCCAATCGCGCTCACCTGCGCCAGGCCACCGCCCTGCGCCACCATCGTGCCCGAATAGACCTGCCCGGCCGGCGCCGCATTCTGGCCGGCGCCGGCTTGCTTGGAGACCGCCAGCGATTCGCCCGTCAGCAGCGATTCGTCGATCAGCAAATCGTGCGATTCGAGCAAAATGCCGTCGGCCGCGACCCGCGCGCCCTCTTCCAGCACCAGCACATCGCCCTTGACCACTTCGCGCCCCGGGATGCGCACGAACTGGCCGTCGCGCACCACCAGCGCCCGCGGGCTCGACAAGTCGCGCAAGGTTTCGAGCACGCGCTCGGTCTTGCGCTCCTGAAAAATCGTGATCGCCATGGTCATGCCGACAAAGCCGAGCAGCAGCAAGGCATCGCCGCTGTCGCCGAGCACCAGGTAGACGCCGCCAGCGCCCATCAGCAACAGAAACATCGGCTCGCGCATGACGCCGGCGGCGATGCGCAAGATCGTGCGGTTTCGGGCCGGCGGCAATTCGTTATAGCCGTCTTGCCGCAGGCGCAGCAAGGCTTGCTGCGCCGACAGGCCGCGGGCCATCGCCGATGCCTTCAAATCTGCGCCGGCAATTGCTTGCGGCGGCGGCCTCATCACATGCTCGTCGTCAGTTCAAGACGCATCGACATCGTGCTGGGATCGTCCAGGCGGGCGACCGTAAAGCCGAGGCGGCGCGCCAGCTTGAGCATGCGCTGATTGTCGCTCATGGCCTCGCCGGCGATACGCACGGTGCCGCGCTGGCGGCAGCAGCCGATCAGCTTTTTCATCATGATCTCGCCCAGCCCGCGATCCTTGAGGTCCGAGCGCACGATCAGCGCAAATTCGGCCTCCTGGTTGTCGGGGTCGAACACGACGCGCGCCTCGGCCAGAATCTCATGGGTGCCGTCGGCCAGCGGACGGATGGCCAAAAACGCCAGTTCGCGGTCGTAATCGATCTGCGTCATGCGCGCCAGTTGCGACGGCTGCAGCTCGCGCATGCCGATAAACATCCGGTAGCGCACGTCCTTGCGGTCGAGGGCGTCGAAGAATGTCGCATACGGCCGCGCGTCCTCGGGGCGGATCGGACGCAGCAGCAGTTCGCCGTCGTGCCAGTCGATGGCTTGCTCGAGTTCCTTGGGATAGGGCCGGATCGCCAGATGTTCGCCGCCGGCCGCTTCGGCAATCCGGATGCGGGCGTCGAGCACGATGATGCCGTCGCTGTCGGCAAGAAACGGATTGATATCGAGATCGGTCAGCTCGGGCAGATCGGCGGCCAGATGCGCCAGCTGGATCAGCATGCGGCAAATGGCGTCCTCGTCGACCGCCGGCCGCTCGCTGGAGCCGGCCAGCAAGGCGCTGACGCGGGTGCGCGCCACCAGATCGCGCGCCAGCGGCATGTTCAAAGGCGGCAGCGCCAGCGCATGGTCGTGCGGCAGATCGGCAGCGCCGCCGCCCTGGCCGAAACGCAGCACCGGCCCGAAGACGGGATCGATGCGGATGCCGGCCCGCAGTTCGAGCGCAGCCGGGCGCCGGGTCATGACCTGGATGCTGAAGCCCTGCAGCCGCGCATCGGGGCGCCAGGCCAGCAGGCGCGATTGCATCGCCAGCGCGGCAACCCGCACGGCCTCGGGGCTGTCGAGGTCAAGGGCGACGCCGCCAACCTCGCCCTTGTGCGCGATATCGGGAGAGACGATCTTGAGCGCCACCGGAAAACCCATTTTTTCGCTGGCGGCCACCACTTCGTCGACGCTGGCGGCCAGGCAGGTATCGGCTACCGCAATCCGGTATGCGGCCAGCACCGCATTCGATTCGGCCGCCGTCAGCAGATTGCGGCCGGCGTTCAGGGCGTCCTGCACGACCGCCCGGGCGCTGGCGCGGTCGGGCGTAAAGTCGACCGGCACCGAGGGCGGCACCTGCATCAGCAAGGCCTGGTTGCGCCGGTACTGGACCAGTTGCATGAAGCCGCGCACCGCTTCTTCCGGCGTGTCGTAGACCGGCACCGACGCATCGGCAAAAATCGCCCGCGCCGGTGCCAGCGCGGCGCCGCCCAGCCAGCACGAGAGCAGCGTGCGCGAAGTCTGGCGCGCCATCGGCGCCAGCGCCTGCGCCACTTCGGTGCTGGCGACAAAGGCGCTCGGCGCATGGATCATCAGCACCGCATCGGCCTGGGGATCGACCAATGCCTGCTCCAGCGACTGCCGGTAATGCTCAACCGTGGCGTCGGCCAGGATGTCGAGCGGATTGGCGCCCGACCAGCCGGCCGGCAGCACGGCATCGAGCCGCTGCACGGTCTCGGCGCTCGGCACCGCCAGCTGCCCTTGGCCGGCGAGCAGGGCGTCGGCCGCCATCACGCCGGGACCGGCGCCATTGCCGAGAATTGTCAGGCGCTCGCCGGCCACCGGCCGGGCGTGGGCCAGCGTCTCCACCGCGCTGAACAGGTCGCCGGTCGAAAACACGCGCAGCATGCCGGCGCGCCGTATCGCGCAATCATAGACCTCGTCGGCGCCGAATTGCGATCCGGCCGCACTCGGGTCCCAGGCGCCATCGGCGGCGCGCCGGGCCTTGATCATCAGGACCGGCTTGTTGCGCGCGGCCGCCCGGGCCGCCGACATGAATTTGCGGGCGCCGCCGATATCCTGGACATGCAGCAAAATGGCGCGCGTGCTGGCGTCGCTGGCCAGATAATCGAGCACATCGCCGACATCGATATCGGCGCTGTCGCCGAGCGACAAAAATTTGGAAAAACCGATGCCGCGCGAGCGCGCCCAGTCGAGCACACCGGTGGCCAGCGCCCCCGATTGCGAGACAAACGCGAGTTGCCCCGGCAAGGCGTCGCCGAGCGCGACACTGGCGTTCAAACCGAGCGAGGGCACCAGCAAGCCGGTGCAATCCGGCCCCAGCAGGCGCAGCAGATAGGGCTTGGCCGCGGCCAGCATCGCCTGCTGCAGCATGGCTTTCTTTTCCGGGTCGCCGACCCGGTTCAGGCCGGCGGAAAAAATGATCGCCGCCTTGGTGCCGCGCGCGCCGAGATCGGCTATCAGACGCACGATGGTGGCCGGCGGCGTGCAAATCAGTGCCAGATCTGGCGCCTGCGGCAATTTCGCCAGCGAGGAATAGGCTTTGACGCCGGCCACTTCACCGTATTTCGGGTTGACGGCAAACAACGGCCCTTTAAAGCTGCCTGTAGTCAAATTATGCATCAGCGTCGCCCCGACGCTATTGGGGCGTTGCGAAGCCCCGATGACGGCTACCGAGCGCGGCTGGAACAAGGACTGCAGATTGCGAATTGTCATGTCAGCTCCGTAGGGGTTTGCCGGGCAAATATCTTTCTATGATGCCTTATTGGCCGTGTTGAAACTATAACTTTAAAGAACATTTTGATATAGAACAAATTATTGCTGAGGATTTTCAAACATTTTTCAAACGGCTGACTTTCTCCGATGAAAACGGCTATGCTAGGACTTGATTCCGCTATTTTGACAAGTATAAATCGCCTCTCTTTGCGCATGAAGGTTTGCTTGCTCGTCGCCTTGGCACGGCGATGTTTCCGGTTCTCACCTTGCCGTGCAAAAATGTAGCAATTTCCATCTTGCCAAATCAAGGGAATGGACGAGCGGGAGACAAACCCGAGCATGCCATAGATCGCTACCGCAGGCCCCTGCTTTTGTTCCGATTTTTTATGGAGATTAACGATGTCCTATAAAACCATTCTTGTCCATGTCGACGATTCCCGTCATGCCCAGACGCGTATCGAAATGGCCTGCCAGCTGGCGCTGGCCGAACATGCGCATCTGATCGGCACGGCCATGACCGGCGTCTCGCGCTTCGTGATGCAGTCGACGGCTTTCAGCCCCGGCGATCCCTATCTGGCGCCGATGTTGCAAACTATGCATGAGCAAGCGAACGGCGCGCTGAATAAATTCGAAGCGATCGCCCGCAAATTCGGCGTGCGCTCGTTCGAAAAGCGCCTGATCGACGACGAGGCCGGCGTCAGCATGTGCATGCAGGGCCGTTATGCCGACTTGCTGGTGATCGGCCAGATCGACCCGGACGAGCGCAATCCGGTGCTGTCGGACGATTTTCCAGAGTATGTGGCCACCAATTGCGCCTGCCCGGTGCTCGTGGTGCCGTATGCGCTGCCCTCGGAAGTCATGGGCACGCGCGTGCTGATCGCCTGGAATGCCAGCCCGGAATCGACGCGCGCGGTACACAATGCGGTGCCGCTGCTCAAGCGGGCGCAACTGGTCGAAGTCATGGTCTTCGATGCCGGCGGCCTGGCGGCGGTGCATGGCGATCAGCCGGGACGCGACATCGCGCTCTATCTGGCGCGCCATGGCGTGACGGTGCAGGTGACGGTCGAGCCCGCCAACAGCGATATCGGCAATACCTTGTTGTCGCATGCCGCCGATGTCGGCGCCGATTTGCTGGTCATGGGTTGTTACGGCCACACGCGTTTTCGCGAAATCATGTTGGGCGGGGTCAGCCGCACGATTTTCAAGTCGATGACGATGCCCGTATTGATGTCGCATTGACCGCCTCGGCGGCCGGAGGCGCTGGCCTGGCGTCGCCGGCGCGCTGCGCGCCGCGCCGCGCATCGCGGCGCCCGTGCGCCACATGCTCTTGCCCGGGCAGGCGGTCCGGCAATTGCTCATGCAATTGCTCATTCAGCTGATCGTGCAGCTGGTCGTGCAACTGATCACGCAGCAGATGAATTTCCTGGCGCAGCATGCGGATATCGGCATGCAGCTCTTTCTTGAATTGCTGTTCGTCGGCGTTGACGAACAGGGCGGAAATGCTGGCGGTCAGCACCGACAGCATCGCATAGCCGAGCAAGACGATGAAGACAGCCAAAATGCGCGAAGCCGGCGTCGACGGCACCACATCGCCATAACCGACCGTGGCGCCGGTAATAAAGGCCAGCCACAGTCCGTCGCCATAACTGTGGACCTTCGGTTCGAGCCACCAGAACCCTGCGCCAGACAAGACCAGCAAGCCGGCCGCCACGCCAAAAATCTGCACCAGGTGGTGGGGGGCAATCAGGCGCAGCGCCAGCAGCGCCATGCGCAAAAAAGCCAGGGCACAAAAGCCGAGCCGCAAGCCCCATTCGAGCGGCGACCACGGCAAAGCAGTCGGCCAGGCACTGGCCAGGGCCGCGCATGCCAGCACGCCATCGACCAGCGTATCCGCACTCGGCCGCAACAGCGCACGCCGGCCGGCGCGGACCAGGGGCAACAGCATCAACACTGCCGTCACCGCGTACAGCGCGCTGCCGCAGAGCCGGGCCAGCAGCGACGGGCCGCTCAGCATGAGATAAAACGCGGGAACCGCGATCCCCACCGCCAGAATCACGACGAGTTTGGCGGGGCCGAGAAATAGTGCTTTTTTCATATCGATCCGATACCGCGCCAGACATGCTGGCCATTCCGGAAATACATGAGAAAAATGGGCCACTGTGATGCAAAGCGGCCAGCTATATTCAATAGCAGGCACCAACAACCGACCGTGGCCTAGTCTAATTTTCTATCGCCTCACCGGCGCCGATCAACAGTCTGTAACGGTCCGTAACAGTCCGAATTACTCGCGCGCATATGGAATGTATCATTGAAGAAAATCCATCGAAGAAGATCCATCGAAGAAGATGCATCCAAACAAGGATGCCCTTAAACAAAAATGCATTTTAAAAATCCGGCACGCCTGTCTTCATTCTATCCGGCCGGGCATGCCAGAGTTTGATCTCAACGCGATATGCCGCCGGCGGCGCCCGCTGCGATGGCTTGGGGAGAGCGATTTGAGGCGCAAAATTGCGCCGGCAATGAGGGGCGGGTCATTTTCGCCAGCATTCTTGATGTGTGCGACCGGCGCACGCGCGAAGCCTGCGCGGCGTCAACGCAGGAAATCAGACTGGAGTCAGTACTGACTAATCTTTCTTATTCGTGATCTTGTGGGCGCCATCCCGGAATGCGTGCCCAACTTTGCGGGTAACTTTTCTTGCGCCATGTCCGACCGCGCGTGCGCCATCGCGAAAGCCGTGTCCGATCGCCCTGGTCGTCTTCCTGACCCCATGTCCGACTGCCTTGGCCGCCTTCTTGGAGTCATCGACCGGATGCACGGCATGCGAGCCATTATTGACCGCTTCATCGGCCGCGCAAGCCGGTATGGCACAAAAGGACAAGGCGACTGCGATCAAAATGGTCGCGAACGCGTTTTGCTGTATATGTCTTGAAGTCATCTTCATTCCCGGCGTTTTCAAAAAAGGGGCGAACGCAATATGTGCGCGTCTGCGAACTGTAACGCATCCGGCAATCATCTGCAGAGACAGGCCGGCTGCACACATTTTAGGCGCAAATGGGCACGAACGATAAACAGCCGATGAATGGCCGATGAATGGCCGATGAGCGACCGGAAAGCGGCAGGAAAACAAGGAATAAAAAACTGCGTGCAGAATTTATGGGCGATGGATCGGCAGCACAATGGTAAACGTGGTGCCGACCCCAAGTTCGCTGCTGACATCGATGCGCCCGCCGTGGCGCTTGACGATGCTATACGATAGAGACAGGCCGAGGCCGGTGCCGACACCGACCGGCTTGGTGGTAAAAAAAGCATCAAAAATGCGAGGCAGATTATGCGGCGCAATACCGCAGCCGCTGTCGCCGATGCTGATCCAGACCGTCTCGCCATCGACGCCCGAGCGAATCGTCAGCGTGCCGCAGGCGCCGATTGCCTGTGCGGCATTGACGAGGATGTTCATGAAAACCTGGTTCAATTGCGACAGCACGCAATCGACTTCGGGCAATGCGCCCAGTTCGCAGACGATCTCGACCTGGCTCGGGATCTGGTGGCGCACCAGGCTCAGGGTGCTGCTGAGCCCCTGGTTCAGGTCGACCTGTTCCCAGCCGCTATTGTCGACGCGCGAGAAATCCTTGAGGTCTTGCACGATCTTCTTGACGCGCGCCAGGCCATCCTTCGACTCGCGCATCAAATCGCCGACGTCGGCCACGATCTCATCGTAGGCCAGTTCCGTGCGCAGCCTCGCCAATTGCCCCAGAAGCGCCGGCGGCAAGGCGCTGGCCGCCTCGGCGTAAGCGGTGTTGAGCCGGAATATCTGCGCCAGATAGCCTTCCAGGGCGCCCATGTTCGAATGCACATAGGCGATCGGATTATTGATTTCATGCGCGACACCGGCCGCCAGCTGGCCGATCGACGCCATCTTCTCCGCCTGCAGCAGCTGGTTTTGCGCCGCCGCCAGCCTTTGATTCAATTCCAGCAGCGCGCGATTGGTCGCGGTCAGTTCATCCATCATGCGCTGCTTGTCGTCGAGCTGCGCCGCCAATTGCCGGTTGCGCGCGCCGAGCTCGCGCGACATGACTTCCAGCGTATGCTCGATCTGCGAGCGGTCGCTTTCGAAACTGGCGAAGGCATCGTCGATCGCCGCGGTCCAGGCCGGCAAATCGAGCACTGCGCCATCGCGGCAGAATTTTCTCAGGTGGCGCACCAGCAGCGGATGCATGCTTCACCTTTCGCTAAAAGTGGTCACGGTCATGGTTTGATTATGCAATTCGCAACGGGTCGAGGCGCCATGCGGCGCGATCTCGCCATAGGAATAAAAACCGCTGAGCACGGCCTGCTCACCGAGCACGGCGGCCACGCCCTCGGTCTCTTCTTCAATGCGCTGCTTCAAGACCAGTTTGCGCCCGATGCAACTGATCAGAATCGCCAGCTGCGCCTGCTTGCCATCGAGTTGCAGGCGATTGACTTCGGCGGCATGGATGGCGCCGTCGACCAGGCGATTGAAGTTGGCCTTCATCAGTTGCACAAAACAGCCTTCAGGCATATCGCCGGCAAACGTGATGCTTTGCGAAGACTCGTCGATGCCCATGATGGTGCGCACCACCGGCGTATCGGAACCGGGCAGGCGCAAGGCCAGCGGAAACAGCAGGCCGGACGACGGCAACTGCGCGGCGTGCGGGCCAAGATAGGTTTTGTACAGGGTCAGCGCCGATTCGCCATCGAGCTCATACAATAACTGGCCGTTCGATTTACTGATGCGGCGCTCCGGACCGAAGCCATCCCAGCCGCCGACCGAACCGTAGCCGACCTGCAGGCGATCGCCATAAAAACCGATGGCGACGATCTGCCCCGATGCCGCCGGACCGTCGGCCAGCACCGCCGTTTGCTGAAATTCGGCGCCATCGCCAGCCAGGCCGCCAGTCACATTGACATGCGCCGGCAAGGGCGCGCGCAAGCCCTGCACCAGATCGCCGCCGTTGACATGCAAGCCATCCGAAAACACCAGTATGTGGCGCAGGCCGTCGCCCAGTAGCGCATGCGACAGCGCCAGTCCGGCCTGGCGGCTGTCGTCGCCGTCGCAGACATGCTCGACGGCCAGACGAATCGTGGTCGATTCAAAACGGATCGCCGTCAGTACCAGCGTATCGTCGGTGACCTGGGTGCCGGCGATCTCGCCGGCGGTGCTGCAACCGGTGATGCAGGCCTGCGGACACGCCTGGCGCAGGCGCGCAAACAGCGAAGCATCTTGCAACAGGGAGCGGGCGCCGAACACCAGCAATAACTGGGTGTCGGCCGGAAGGGCTGGTGAAAAAACGCTATCGACGGCATCGGTGCGGCACTGGACGATATGCATGTCTGTCTCCCGGCAGAGGTGTACTTGCCGTCATGCATGTCTGTGCGATGAAAACATGAAACTCCATCAACAAACCACAACACGGACAGCGATCAATCAAGACGTCATGCAAATCATCGTATCATGGCGGTGCCGCGATCAGCAATGTGCACCCGATAAATCGTCTCGAAATTTCAATAGTGCAAGTACGTCCCGCGCAAGGCACGAGACAAGGCACGAGACAAGGCACGAGACAAGGCATGAGACAGGGCATGAGACAAGGCTGGCCGCAACGCGCGGGGCGGCCCTCCATCACAAGGCCGTGCTCACGCCGCAGGCCGATACAGGCCGCGCTCGCGCGCAAATACGCGCGTCAAACCGAGCAAAGCGTCGATGGCCGGCGTGGCCAGGGCAACGCGCTGGCCGATTTCGCGCACCGCCGCCACGATGCTATCGAGTTCGAGCGGACGGCCGGCTTCGACATCTTGCAGCATCGATGTCTTGACCGCCCCGAGCCGGCGCGTGATGACATGCCGGTCTTCCGGGCTTTGGCTGACGGCGCAACCGATGCGGGCGCCGACCTGTGCCGCCTCGACCATCACGGCGGACATGAAGGCACGCACCAGGGCATCGTCGAGCAGGGTATCCATGGTCGCGCCGGTCAGCGCCGAGATCGGATTCATCGTCATATTGCCCCACAACTTATACCAGATGTCGTAGCGGATGGCGCGCGATTGCGTCAGCTCGAAACCGGCATGGCTTAACAGCTCGGCCACTTGCGCCACCCGCGGCGACAGGCCGCCATCGGGCTCGCCGATGATCAAGCCCTGCCCCATCTTGTGCACGGCCAACCCCGGCTCGCCGCTCGCCACGCTGGCATGCACCACGCAGCCGAGCACGCGCTGCGGCGCAATCGCCTGCGCGATCAGGCCGCCGGGATCGACGCTCTCCAAAGGCGCCGCACCGAGCGCGGCAATACCGTTGCCGAACCACCAGGGCACGCCATTCATGGCCGGCAACACGATTGTTTGCGGTCCCAGCAACGGCGCCATGGCCGCTGCCAGCTGCGGCAGGGCCGGCCCCTTGACGGCCACGATGACGAGATCTTGCGGCCCCAGTTGCTGCGGGTCGCCGGCCGCCACCGCCGGCGCCTGCAACAGGCGCTCGCCCTGCTGCAGGCGCCAGCCCCGGGTTTGCAGTGCCGCCAGCGTGGCGCCGCGCGCCAGCGCGCTCAGTTGACAGGCGCCGGCCAGCGCCAGCCGCGTACCGATAAAGCCGCCGATGGCGCCGGCGCCGATAATACAAACCTTCATTTTTTAATCCTTTATCAAGCCGGCACGCGTCATCGGGTGCCTGTTCAACAATACAGAAGCGCCAGCCACTGCCATCCCTGCGACACCATGGCGCGCAAAGCCCGGCGGACTCCAGGAATGCCTGCTGACTGCGCATATGATAGCCGCATGGCAAGCCAGTGCCGCATTTTCACCATGATGGCCAGCACAGCGTATCGCACCACTTGGGTGCGCGCGCATGCTCAGCCATGCCCTGTTTCGGCGCTGCGCCCTCAAATCGCCCACGTGCGCCCGGCGGCACGACCGCCCGCTCCGGGCAGCAGCCACGAATGGCAACAGGCATGGAATTTGCTCGTATATCGAAAGCAGAGTCAACGATGATTCCGTAACGAATTACAAATATCCCCCAAAGACGGGGGGTCTTTCTGGACAAAGGCGTCCGCATGAACAGGTAACAACCTGGCCGTGCGGACGCTTTTTTTTATTTTATCGGGACGATCATGACCAGCAAAGCCAGCCGCATCGATTTATTCAGTTTTCGCACGCCACACATGCGGGCGTTTCACCTGACCTGGATGGCGTTTTTCGCCTGCTTTTTCGCCTGGTTTGCCTGCGCACCGCTGATGCCTTTGATTAAAAAGGAATTCGGCCTGTCGATTGCGCAAATCGCCAACATCAATATCGCCGCCGTCGCCGTGACGATTCTGGTGCGCCTGATCGTCGGCCCGATGTGCGACCGCTACGGCCCGCGCAAAACCTATTCGGGCTTGCTGCTGCTGGGCGCCATTCCGGTGCTCGGCGTGGCGCTGGCGCAAAGCTATGCCAGCTTTCTGTTTTTCCGCTTGTGCATCGGCGCGGTCGGCGCCAGCTTCGTCATCACGCAATACCATACCTCGGTGATGTTCGCGCCGAACGTGGTCGGCACCGCCAATGCCGCTGCCGCCGGCTGGGGCAATACCGGCGGCGGCGCCGCGCAAGCCTTGCTGCCGCTGATGGTGGCGGCGCTGTTGATGCTGGGCGTGAGCGAAACGCTGGGCTGGCGCCTCGCATTGCTGGTGCCGGGCCTGCTGATGCTGATCATGAGCGCCGTCTACTGGCGTTATACGCAAGACTGCCCGGAAGGCAATTATGACGAGCTGCGCGCGCGCGGCATCGCCATCGAAGGCGGCAAGATGGGGGACAAAAGCGGCGGCTGGGCCAGTTTCGGCGCCGCCTGCGCCAACTACCGCGTCTGGCTGCTGTTCGTCACCTATGGCGCCTGTTTCGGGGTCGAGATCTTCATCCACAATATCGCCGCCATCTATTATGTCGAGCAATTCGGCCTGAGCCTGAAGAGCGCCGGCCTGGCCGCCGCCAGCTTCGGCTTATTGGCGCTGTTTGCGCGCGCGCTCGGCGGCTGGCTGTCGGACAAGGTCGCGCTCAAGGGCAATTTGAATGCGCGCGCCGGCCTGCTGTTTATCTTCATGCTTGGCGAAGGCCTCGGTCTGCTGTGGTTCGCCCACGCCGGCAGCGTGACGCTGGCCATTTTCGCCATGCTGAGCTTCGGCCTGTTCACCCACATGGCGTGCGGCGCGACCTATGCACTGGTGCCCTTCATCGACCGCAAGGCGCTCGGCGGCGTGGCCGGCATCATCGGTGCCGGCGGCAACGTCGGCGCGGTGGCGGCAGGCTTCCTGATGAAAGGCGTCGGCAACGTGCAGCAGACGCTGAGCATCCTCGGCATGGTCGTCATCGCCGCCGCCTTATGCGCGGTCGCCGTGCGCTTCAAAGCCGCCCACCGGGCGCAAGAACAAGTCCTGGGCGCGCCCCAACTGGCCCACTAAGAGGAGCATCGCATGAAAATCATCGTCATCGGCCACGGCATGGTCGGCCATAAATTCCTCGAAACCCTGGCCGACAGCGGCATGGAAAATCTCGACGTGACGGTGCTGTGCGAAGAGCCGCGCCCGGCCTACGACCGCGTCCACCTGTCCGAATTTTTTGCCGGTAAAAGCGCAGCCGACCTGTCGCTGGTCGCGCCCGGTTTTTTCGAGCGCCACAACATCGAGCTCAAATTGAATGTGCGCGCCAGCGCCATCGACCGCGCCGCCAAGACCGTCAGCGTCAGCAACGGCGAGACGCTGGCCTACGACAAGCTCGTCATCGCCACCGGTTCCTCGCCGTTCGTGCCGCCGCTGCCGGGCAAGGAGCGCAAGGATTGCTTCGTCTACCGCACCATCGAAGACCTCGAAGCGATGGCCGAATGCGGCCGCCGCGCCAGGACCGGGGTGGTGGTCGGCGGCGGCCTGCTGGGCCTGGAATGCGCCAAGGCGCTGCGCGACATGCAATTGGAGACCCATGTGGTCGAATTCTCGCCGCGCCTGATGGCGGTGCAGGTCGACGAAGGCGGCGGGCGCATCTTGCGCCAGAAGATCGAAGCGCTCGGCGTCACCGCCCACACGCAAAAAAATACTTTGGAAATCGTCGGCGGCGACGGCGCCACGCACCGCATGAATTTTTCCGACGGCAGCCATCTCGAAGCCGACATGATCGTGTTTTCAGCCGGCATCCGGCCGCGTGACGAACTGGCGCGCACGGCCGGCCTGAGCGTTGCCGAGCGCGGCGGCATCGCCATCGACAACCGCTGCCGCAGCAGCGACCCCGACATTTACGCGATCGGCGAATGCGCGGCCTGGAACGGCAAGACCTTCGGCCTGGTCGCGCCCGGCTACGACATGGCGCGCACCGCGGCCCGCCATCTGCTCGACGCCGAACAACCCGGCGCCGAATTTGCCGGCGCCGACATGAGCACCAAGCTCAAGCTGATGGGCGTCGATGTCGCCAGCATCGGCAATCCGCACGGCAGCGACGGCAGCCGCGCCTATCACTTCACCGATGAGCGCAAGCAGATCTACAAGAAAATCGTGGTCTCCGATTGCGGCAAATACCTGCTCGGCGGCGTGATGGTGGGCGACGCCGCCGAATACGGCACCTTGCTGCAAATGATGTTGAACCGGATCGAACTGCCGGCCTCGCCCGAATTTCTGATCTTGCCGCAAGCCGACGGCAACAGCCGGCCGGCGCTCGGCGTCGATGCGCTGCCAGACAGCGCGCAAATCTGTTCCTGCAACGACGTCAGCAAGGGCACGCTGTGCAAAGCCGTGGTCGATGGCGCCAC
This sequence comes from Oxalobacteraceae bacterium, assembly GCA_021768485.1. Taxonomy (GTDB): domain Bacteria; phylum Pseudomonadota; class Gammaproteobacteria; order Burkholderiales; family Burkholderiaceae_D; genus JAIZVZ01. The sequence continues at coordinate 17,025 of JAIZVZ010000056.1, forward strand.
CAGCATCGGCGCCCTCAAGAGCGCCACGAATGCGGGCACCAGTTGCGGCGGCTGCGTGCCGCTGGTCACGCAAATCATGAAGTCGACCATGAAAAAGCAGGGCATGGCCGTCAACAACCATGTCTGCGAACACTTTGCCTATTCGCGCCAGGAACTGTACCACCTGGTGCGCGTCGGAAAAATCACGACTTTCGCCGCCCTGCTGGCGCAACACGGCAACGGCCTCGGCTGCGACATCTGCAAGCCGCTCGCGGCCAGCCTGCTGGCTTCGTGCTGGAACGATTACGTGCTGGCCAGGGACAAGCAGAACCTGCAAGACACCAACGATGCCTTCCTCGGCAATATCCAGAAAGACGGCACCTATTCGGTCGTGCCGCGCATGCCGGGCGGCGAAGTGACGGCCGACGGCCTGATCGCGGTCGGCCAGGTGGCCAAGAAATACGGCCTGTACACCAAGATCACCGGCGGCCAGCGGGTCGACCTGTTCGGCGCCCGCATCGACCAGTTGCCTTTGATCTGGGAAGAATTGATCGCGGCCGGCTTCGAGACCGGCCATGCCTACGGCAAGTCGCTGCGCACCGTCAAATCGTGCGTCGGCTCGACCTGGTGCCGCTTCGGCGTCGGCGACAGCACCGGTCTGGCGATTGCGCTCGAAAACCGCTACAAGGGCTTGCGCGCGCCGCACAAGATCAAGTTCGGCGTCTCCGGCTGCACCCGCGAGTGCGCCGAGGCGCAAAGCAAGGACGTCGGCATCATCGCCACCGACAAGGGCTGGAACCTGTACGTGTGCGGCAACGGCGGCATGAAACCGCGCCACGCCGAGTTGCTGGCCTCCGACCTCGACCAGGCCACGCTGGTGCGCTATATCGACCGTTTCCTGATGTTTTACGTGCGCACCGCCGACCGCCTGCAACGCACCAGCGTCTGGCGCGACAACCTCGAAGGCGGGCTCGACTACCTCAAGCAAGTGGTGGTGCAGGACAAGCTCGGCATCGCGCTCGAACTCGAAGCCGAGCTGCAACTGGTGGTCGACAGCTACGAATGCGAATGGAAAAAGACGGTCAACGACGAACAGGCCCGCAAACGCTTCCGCCACTTCGTCAACAGCGACCGCCGCGACGAGCACGTGCTGTTCATGCAAGAGCGCGGGCAAATCCGGCCGGCCACGCTGGAAGAGCGCCGCAATGGGCAAAGCCATGCCGGGATCACGATTCCGATCGTGCAAATTGCCTGAGTTTCGGCCAAAACCATTCCACCGAAGCGAACAAGGAGTTCACCATGCATAGCGAACAACAGGCAAGCCAGGCAGCGCGCTGGACCGCGGTCTGCACGCCGGCCGAGATCGCGCCCAATAGCGGCGTGTGCGCGCTGATCGGCGACGAGCAGATCGCCGTATTTCATGTCGACGACGGCAGCACGCGCTTTTTCGCGATCGACAATTTCGATCCGAACGCGAACGCCGCCGTGCTCTCGCGCGGCATCGTCGGCAATCTCGGCGCGCGGCTGGTGGTCGCCTCGCCGATCTTCAAGCAGCATTTCGACCTCGAAACCGGGGCCTGCCTGGAAGCGCCGGCCCGTTCCGTCAACGCCTATCCGACCCGGGTCGAGGACGGCATGGTCTGGGTCTGCGCATGAAACCGAGCGTGCCGCGCCGCCAATCGCTGGTAGTCATCGGCAACGGCATGGCCGGCATGCGCACGGTCGAGGAATTGCTGAAGCTGGCGCCGCTGCTGTACGACATCACGGTGTTCGGCGCCGAGCCGCACGGCAATTACAACCGCATCCTGCTCTCGCCGCTGCTGGCCGGCGACAAGCAGCTCGGCGACATCATGCTGCATGACCGGCAATGGTATGCCGACCACGACATCACCCTGCATGCCGGCGATGCGGTCGAATTCATCGACCGCAAGCGCCGCTATGTGCGCGCGAAAAGCGGCATCGAAGTGTTTTACGACCGCCTGCTGATCGCGACCGGCTCGACCCCTTTCATCATTCCCGTGCCCGGCCACACCTTGCCCGGCGTGACCGCATTTCGCGATCTGGCCGATGTCGAGGCGATGCAGCAGGCGGCGCGCGCGGCCGGTCACGCGGTCGTGATCGGCGGCGGCCTGCTCGGCCTGGAAGCGGCCAACGGCTTGCAGCGCCAGGGCATGGCGGTGACGGTGGTGCACGTGATGGACAGCCTGATGGAACGCCAGCTCGACCAGCCGGCGGCGGCGCTGCTCAGGCAGGCGCTGGAAGCGAAAGGCTTGCGCTTTCTGCTGTCCACGCAGACTGCCGAAATCGTCGGCGAGCGGCACGTCACGGCGGTGCGCTTCAAGGACGGCAGCGAAATTCCGGCCGATCTGGTCGTGATGACGGCCGGCGTGCGGCCCAATATCGCGCTGGCACAGCGCGCCGGCATCCATTGCGAACGGGCGATCGTGGTCGACGACACGCTGCAGACTTACGATCCGCGCATCTATGCGGTCGGCGAATGCGTGCAGCACCGCAGCGCCACCTTCGGCCTCGTCGCGCCGATCTGGGATCAGGCCCGCGTCTGCGGCGCCCATCTGGCGCAGTCGAATCACCGCCATTATGTGCAGCAAGCGACCGCCACCAAGCTCAAGGTGACCGGGGTCGACCTGTTTTCGGCCGGCGACTTCGTCGGCGATGGCGACAGCCACGACCTCGTGCTGCGCGATCCGCGGCGCGGCGTCTACAAGCGCCTGGTGTTGAAGGACGATTGCGTGGTCGGCGCCGTCCTGTACGGCGACGTCAAGGACGGGCCGTGGTATTTCGACCTGATCCAGAAAAAAACCGATATCTCTTCCTTGCGCAACCGGCTGCTGTTCGGCCAGGCGCTGTGCACCGCTTCCCCTTCGTGAGCCGTCCCATGTCCCCGCCCCTGCCCGCATCCCTTTTGTCTTCTCCGGCCGCCGCCGGCGTCTTGAGCACCTGTCCGTATTGCGGCGTCGGCTGCGGCGTGCGCGCAACCGTGCAAACCGATGGCAGCGTCGCCATCGAAGGCGATGGCGCGCACCCGGCCAATGGCGGGCGCCTGTGCGTAAAGGGCTCGGCGCTCGGCGAGACGCTGGACCTCGACGGCCGTCTGCTATATCCCCAGGTGCGCGCCGCAGCCGGCGCGCCGCTCGAACGCGTGAGCTGGGACGCCGCGCTCGAGCGGGTGGCATCGGGTTTTCGGCGCATCGTCGATACCCATGGCCCGGACGCGGTCGCCTTCTACGTCTCCGGCCAGCTGCTGACCGAAGACTACTATATCGCCAACAAGCTGATGAAGGGCTATATCGGCAGCGCCAATATCGATACCAATTCGCGCCTGTGCATGTCGTCGGCCGTGGCCGGCCACAAACGCGCGTTCGGCGCCGACCTGGTGCCGCTGTGTTACGACGATCTCGAACTGGCCGACCTGATCGTGCTGGTCGGCTCGAACGCCGCCTGGTGCCATCCGATCCTGTTCCAGCGCATCGTCGCCGCCCGCAAGCTGCGCCCGGAACTGAAACTGATCGTGATCGACCCGCGCCGCACCGCCACTTGCGAGATGGCCGACCTGCATCTGCCGCTCAAGGCCGGCACCGACGTCTGGCTGTTCAACGGCCTGCTGTGCTACCTCGAACGCCACGGTGGCGCCGACCGCGGCTTCGTCGCCGGCCACACCAACGGCTTCGAGGCGGCGCTGTCGGCGGCGCAAGTCGATTGCAGCGATCCGGCCGCGGTGGCGCGGATCTGCAAGGTCGCCGAAGCCGATCTGCTTGACTTCTATCAGCAGTTTTGCGCCACCCAAAAAGTCGTCACGGCATTTTCGCAAGGCGTCAATCAATCGTCGGCCGGCACCGACAAGGTCAACAGCATCATCAATTGCCACCTGCTCGGCGGGCGCATCGGCCAACCCGGCATGGGGCCGTTTTCGATCACGGGCCAGCCCAATGCGATGGGCGGACGCGAAGTGGGCGGCCTGGCCAACATGCTGGCCGCCCACATGGACCTCGACAATGCTGCGCACCGCAAGACGGTGCAGACCTTTTGGGGCAGCCCGACGCTTGCCGAGCGGCCCGGCCTGAAGGCGGTCGAGCTGTTCGCGGCCATCGACAGCGGCCGCGTCAAGGCGGTCTGGATCATCGCCACCAATCCGGTAGTGAGCCTGCCCGACGCCGATCTGGTGCGGCGGGCCCTGGGCAAATGCGAACTGGTGGTGGCTTCCGACATCGTCGAACAGAGCGACACCAATGGCTTCGCTCACATCTTGCTGCCGGCCACCGGCTGGGGCGAGAAGGACGGCACCGTCACCAATTCCGAGCGCCGCATTTCGCGCCAGCGCGCCTTCCTGGCGGCGCCCGGCGAGGCACGCCCCGACTGGCAGATTCTGTGCGAAGTCGGGCGGCGCATGGGTTACCAGGGCTTCGACTTCGAGTCCGTGCATCAGGTGTTCGACGAGCATGCACGCCTGAGCGCGCATGACAATGGCAGCACGAACAGGCGCCCGGACGACGAGTGCGATAATGAGCATGACAGTGACGTCAGCGGCCGGCGCGTGTTCAACCTGTCAGGCTTATGCGGCATCGATCGCGCGCAATACGATGGCTTGCAGCCGGTCCAGTGGCCGGTCCGGCGCACGCCTTGCGGCGCAAGCGAAGGCACGCCGCGCCTGTTTTTGGAACACCGCTACGCGCATGCCGACGGCCGGGCGCGCTTCGTCGCCACGGCTGCGCGTTCGCCGCGGCATGCGCTCGGGGTCGAATATCCGCTGGTCCTCAATAGCGGCCGCGTACGCGATCAGTGGCACACGATGACGCGCAGCGGCAAGTCGCCCAGGCTGGCCGAGCATATTCCCGAACCATTTCTCGATATCCATCCGCAGGATGCCTTGCTGTATGGCGTGCGCGAAGGGGCGCTGGCGCGCGTGGCCTCGCGCTGGGGCGAAGTGGTGGTACGGGTCCAGCATGGCGGCGGCATTACGCGCGGCAATGCCTTCGTGCCGATTCACTGGAACGATCAAAATGCTTCCGATGCCCGCATCGGCGCAGTTGTCAATCCGGCGCTCGACCCGATCTCCGGTCAGCCCGAATTCAAGCATACGCCGGTACGGATCGAGGATTTCCCGGTTTCCTGGCACGGCTTCATTCTCAGCCGGCATGACATTGCCATGGATGGCATCACGCACTGGACCCGCATCCGGGGCCGCGCCATGCAGCGCTTCGAACTGGCGGGGCGCGAGGCCATCGCCGATCACGGCCAGTGGGCACGCCAACGGCTGGCGCTTAGCGATGCCGAGGCCGACTGGATCGAATATGAAGATCGCAATGCCGGCGTCTACCGCGCCGCGTATCTGCGCGAGGATACAATTGAGGCCTGCCTGTTCCTTTCGCGCCGCCCCGATCTGCCGTCGCGCGCATGGCTGGCCGGCCTGTTCGCCAAAGATAAAATCGATGAGGGCGACCGCATCGGCCTGCTGTCGGGCCAGGCGGCCGACCGGGCGGCCGAGACCGGGCCCACCGTCTGCTCTTGCTTCGGGGTCGGCCGCGATACCATTTGCCGGGCTATCGTTTCACAGCAATTGGCAAGCGTGGCCGAGGTGACGAGCGCGCTACGGGCCGGCGGCAATTGCGGATCATGCGTTCCTGAAATCAAAAAATTACTCGATGCCGAACTGGCCGCACCCTCTTGCGGGAAGCGAGCGTAAGCGCGCCGCGCTCACGGCGTGCTTGCACCTGGCGCGCGCGCGGTCTTGCTCGGCGCAACCGGTGCCTGCGGCCGCCAGTTCGGCGCACTGAACGCGGCGCCGGCCTTGAGCATGGCGGCGACAGCCTGGCGGTCGGCCGGCGTGCGGGCCAGCGACGCCGTGCCGGCGGAAGTCGTCGGCGCGCATGCGGTGGGCGTCAACAGCACGAAGCCGAGATTCGAGGCGGCGATGATGACGCCTTTGTCGCTGATCGCATGGCCATCCTGGATTTCGATGCCGGGCGGCGCATTGAGCAAACGGGTGTTGAGGTCGCTCATGTGCGCATCGCCGGGCGACCAGACAAAGCCATGGACGGCGGCATTGCCCGAAGTCAGGGACGCGCCGACAATCTGGCCGCGGGCATTCATCACATAGGCGAACGCAATGCCGCCAAGGCTGCCGAGGTCATGCATGTTGCGGCCGTCGTGAAAGAACGGATGCCATTCGCGATCGCCGTCCGTCAGCGAATTGCCGAGCGTCTGCCCGGCCGCATTGATAAAGACGGCAAACGACTGACTGCCGCCAAGCGTCCCGAGATCGCGCATTCTGCCGCGCTGGTAAAGAAAAGCGTGTCCCTCGTCGCGCGTCGGCGCGTATTGCGATTGGCCGACGATTTGTCCCGCCGCATTGATATGCTCGGCACTCGAATTATTGCCGCCCAAAGTGCCGAGATCGCGCATGCGCCGGCCATCATGGATGAACGCATGGGCGCTGCGATTGGCGGCCGTATCGGCCTGGCCAACGACAAAGCCGGCGTCATTGATGGCCCTGGCCGACGAAGTGCTGCCGCCCAGGGTGCCCAGATCCTTCATGCGCCGGTATTCGTAGAGAAACGCATGCCAGCTCAGGCCGTCGGTCAGATCGGCGGTGCCGGCCACCTGATCGCGCTCGCCGAGGCCGGCCAGCGAAGCATAGGGGCCACCGAGAGTGCCGATGTCGCGTGCGCTGCGGCCATCGTATAAAAAGGGATGAGAAAATAGCAGGCCGTCACCGAACAGGCCGGCCACGTGACCGGCGTCATTGATCTGTTCGCCGAGCGAAGTCGTGCCGCTCAGCGTGCCGAGATCGAGCATGCTGCCGCCGTTATACAGGAAAGCATGCTCGTCGGCGGCAGACGGAAACACCATCGAACCGGTGAACTGGCCGCGGGCATTAAAACCGGAAAATACGAAAATGCTGCGCTCGAGCTCGGTGACGGCATAGCTATTGGCAGTCAGGCTTGCATTGGGCGCCCGGCGCAGGCATGCGGTGCGGGCGGCGTCCTCGGCAGCGCTCTCGGCATCGATGCCGGGAGCGGCCCCGGCCGCCCGCGCGGATGCGATGTCGCCATACGCCCCCGGCAACAGCAACAGTCCAGAAAGAATGCCAACGGCAAGCCATATCGATGCCTGCGCGCGGCTTTTGTGATGTATAAACATGGCAGCCTCCAGTCCGGCGAATTGGATCGGCGACCGGCTCTGCCTTGCGTCGGCGCGGCGGAGCGCCAATATGGATGCACAGCGTCGATGCACAGCG
>JAIZVZ010000057.1 GCA_021768485.1 Oxalobacteraceae bacterium
TGAGAAACGACCAATGGGAACGGCTTGCACCATTGTTTTAGGGTAAGTTGGGGGACGGCGGGCGCAGGGGCGCCGATAATCGGCTGTTTGTTGAAGCGGAGCACTTGGACGTTCTCGGGGCGGACTGACGAGCAAAATTCATGCTTGTGTCGAAGGACTCGGCCAATTGGTATGCTGCATATTGACTGGCGGCCAGATGCAGAAGGTCACTCAAGCCTCGCGACTGCTGACGGGCATTGGGCCAGAGACGGTTTTGGCTGACAAAGCCTACGATGCCGATGCATTGTTGTTCTGCATAGAGGCCATCGGTGCCAAGGCGGTGATACCACTAAGAGCAAACCGGGCGGTGCCGCGCTGGTTCGACCGCAATCAGTACCGCAATCGCAATGTAATCGAGCGATTTTTTGCCCAGTTAAAATAATTTCGTTGTGTTGCGACTCTCTATGAAAAACTAGCCTCGCGGTTCGAATCGTTCGTAATTCTTGCCGCATCAACATTGTGGCTGAAATGAATGTCAACACGCCCTAGATATGGCATTTGAGATGGGTCAATGGCGGCCGTCAACCATGGCTGCCGTCTTGCGTTAATACAGGGCGTCGCCGCGTTTTGGCGCGGCCTGTGCGCAGCCGGTCAATCGATAGGATGACGTCTTTCCTTTAACTATTTAGAGAGAAAATAATGCTGAAAAAATTAGTGATGGTTGTCGCGACTCTGATCGCCACTATGGGCCTGGCGTTTGCCGAAGTCGATGTCAATAAGGCAGATAAAGCGGCGCTCGATAGTATCAAGGGCATCGGCCCCAAGACTTCGCAAGTTATTCTTGATGAACGTCAAAAAGGAGGGGACTTCAAGGATTGGGCCGACTTGCAAAGTCGCGTTAAAGGCATCAAGGCAAAAAGTGCCAAGAAGCTGTCCGATGCCGGCCTGACCGTCAACGGCCAGGCCTTGGTCGGTTCCGCGCCGGCCAAGCCGGCTGCCAAGGCATCGGCCAAAACGCCGGCACCGGCGGCGGCATCGAAGTAAGTTGCATCTTCCTGGCGCTGCCGGCGTTGTCCGGCAGCGCTTGTCACCGAACTGCGCCGCGCGGTTTCTTGCGTCATTTCCCCGCCATTCTTGCCCGCTGCAATACGTGGCGCAGCAAAGAGTTTAAAATAGGGTTTTCCTATTTTTATTTCTTCTTATGCCGTACTTAACCATTGCAGATACGATCGGAAACACGCCTCTGGTGCAATTGATGCACTTGCCGGGCGAGGAGGCGGCACGCCGTAACAACATTATTCTCGGCAAGATGGAAGGCGATAATCCGGCCGGGTCGGTCAAGGACCGGGCGGCGATATCGATGGTGCGGCGCGCGGAAGAACGCGGCGAGATCAAGCCCGGCGATACGCTGATCGAGGCCACCAGCGGCAATACCGGTATCGCGCTGGCCATGGCGGCCAGCTTGCGCGGCTATAAAATGGTGTTGCTGATGCCGGAAAACCTGAGCGTCGAGCGGCGCCAGAGCATGGCTGCCTATGGCGCCCAAATCATTTTGACGCCGAAGACGGGTGGTATGGAATATGCGCGCGACCTTGCTATCCAGATGCAAAAAGATGGCCGCGGCCACATTCTCGACCAGTTCGCCAACCCCGACAATCCGCGCGCCCACTATGAAGCGACGGGACCGGAAATCTGGCGCGACACCAGGGGCAAGATCACGCATTTTGTTTCGGCAATGGGTACCACGGGTACGATTATGGGCGTCTCGAAATTTCTGAAAGAAAAAAATCAGAAAATCCGCATCATTGGCGCGCAGCCAGAGGACGGCTCGCAAATCCCCGGCATCCGCAAATGGCCTGAAGCATATTTACCGAAAATTTACGATAAGTCGCGCGTCGATCAGATCGAGTCCGTCAGTCAGGCCAACGCCGAGCGGATGGCGCGCCGGATGGCTATCGAAGAAGGAATTTTTTGCGGCATTTCCGCCGCCGGCGCCTGTGAAATCGCGCTGCGCATTTCGGAGACGGTTGAAAATGCCGTCATCGTGTTCATCGTCTGCGATCGCGGCGATCGTTATTTGTCTTCCGGCATTTTTCCGGCCTGAACCGTCGGATTTGTTGACGGGCAAAAAAAAAGCGATGGCATCAGGCCATCGCTTTTTTGATTGCTTCGGGTAATCACACCGGTTCGCCAGTGCCAGGCGTGTCTTTCGGTTTGAATTGCTTGTCGCTGATGCGGAATTTGTTGCGGCGGTCACCCATCAGATAACGCAAGTCGCGGATGCTCAAGTCGCTGACTTCATGCATGCGGATCAATAACGATGCGCCGACGGGCAAGCGATGATGGCGAATCTTGCTGATCACGGGAGGCGCAACTTCCAAGGCTCGCGAAAGCGCCGCATCGTTTTTCAAATGAAGGTTTTCAATCAGCGTGTCGAGCAGGCGGTTTGGATTGTAATTGGCCAGATCATCATTTTCTGGCTCTGCGTCCTGACTGGCATTTACTTGTGTATTCATGGGCCTTATCCTTTATTCCTGGGTTTGATCTGCGGTCAGACGCTGCTAATGTCCATTTAAAATTCAACAATTAGCTAATACTTATTATTCTCATCAAAAGATTTACGAAAAATATACACAATAGTACAACATTTCGCAAGGCAATATCGACGCGGGCATCGAATTAATTGCGCTAAAACATCACCAATAAGTTCTAAAAGCGTCTATTTCTGTTAGATGATGGCAATACTTCTATATTTCAACGGCTTGAAATTGTAAGAATTGTAACGATGTGAATTTGCTACTTTGCCAACCAACCGCATTTCCGGCTTGTTCCTCCCGTTTCACGGCGCCTGCCGCTGTGCCTTCACTGCGTGCCCGAGGTCGACCACCGACATCGCATAGAAGTAACTACGATTATATTGCGTAATAGAAAAAAAGTTGTTACCGCCAACCCAATATTCGGTCGGTTCCATACCATTTTGCAAGTCAATCAAACCGAGCGGCAAATCGGCAGGAATTTCGGTGGTGCTGACCAGACCGAAGCGGATCAGATTGTCGCGCCGCAGTTCCGGCATGACGCCGCGTCCGATCAGGCTTTTCCAGATCGAGGTATTGTCGCTGGATAACATACTTGCTGGATAGACAAGAGGGGCATTGCGCTGCCAGCCATGCTGGACCAGAAAATTGGCAATGCTGCCGATCGCATCGACCGCCGAATTGCGCAAGTCAATCTGGCCATCGTTATCGAAATCGACGGCAAATTGACGGATACTGCTCGGCATGAATTGCGGCCAGCCGATGGCGCCGGCATACGAACCGCGCAGGTCGAACGGATCGAGGCGTGATTCACGGGCAAACAGCAGCAGGTTTTCAAGTTCGGTACGGAAAAATGCCATGCGGGCATCGCGGTTGGCCGTATTCGGGTAGGCAAACGCGAGCGTGGTCAAGGCATCCATGACGCGGAAATTGCCGGTATTGCGTCCATAAAAAGTCTCAACCCCCATGATGCCGACAATGATGTCGGCCGGTACGCCATAGCGTTCCTCGGCCTGCGCCAGCGCACCGGCATACTGGTTCCAGAAGGCGACCCCGGCCGCGATCCGTTGCGGTTCGATGAAACGGCGGCTGTAAGCATGCCAGTTTTTCGGTCTGCCCGGCGGTGCCGGCTTGATGGCGTCGATCGTCGCCGCCACATAGCGCACCTGATTGAATGTGGCGGTCAGCGCGGCTTTGTCGAAACCGTGCCGGCGCGACATTTCATCGATGAAGCTGCCGACCTCTTTCCACTGGCTGAAATTGGCAAATTCGCCAGCCGCATCGTCGGCGCCGGTGTTTTTGGCGCTGACGGCTGCTTTTTTGCTTGCGCCTTTGGCTGCGGCGGGCGCCGTGCTCAGGGCCATCAGCAGGCAGCCGGCCACCACGGAACGGAAAAAAGCGCTGAAAAGAGAACTGAAACGGGGAGGGGACAATTGTAATCTGGGCGTCATCGGCATTGCATCAAGAGGGTTTGTAATTGCTTGAGTGCCGCCGTTTTTTGGGCGGTGGCGCTCAAGTCAGATTCTGTGCTCGAATGGGGTTTTGGTAAACCGTATTTTTGTTCCGTGTATAAGCTGAGAAAGCGGGCGGCCGCCTGTTTCTTGATGGCGCGGGCAGCAGTTCTTGCGGACTCGTCCGCTGTCAGCAAGCGGGTGCGGAACGCCAGCGGACCTTCATGCGGCAGGCGCGCACAGCCATGGCGTGCCATCAGCTGGCAGAATTGCGAGTATAGCGTATCGAGTTTGTCGCGTTTCGGTCGTTTGCTAATTAATGGCAATAAAGCCAGTGTGGCGATTATCAGTATCAGCGCCAGCACACTGCTGGTACCGAGCTGGCCGATACCGAGTTGCCTCAGCAACTCATGCTGGCGTTGTGGCGTGTAATCGAGTACCCATTGGTTCCAGGCATTGCCGACTGCGGCCAGATTGAAGCGCAGCGTTTGCAGCCACGAAGCGCTGCCCGTGCCGAGCCTGACGAAGCCGGCCAGCGAACCGAGCACGCCGCCGAATATCGGCGGCGGCACGGCGCTGGCCAGATTCTTTTCGATGCGCTGCGGCGCGACGGCAGCGGTCGGATCGATGCGCACCCAGCCGCGGCGGCGCAGCCAGACCTCGGTCCAGGCATGCGCATCCGATTGGCGCACGGCCATGACGCCATCGACAGGATTGATCTCGCCGCCCTGGTAACCGGTGACGATGCGCGCCGGAATGCCGGCGGCGCGCATGAGGACGGCAAAAGCGCCGGCATAATGTTCGCAAAAACCGGCGCGGCTGCCAAACAGGAACTGGTCGACGGCATCGCCATTGAGTAGCGGCGGGCGCAGGGTATAACGGAAATTTTCTTCATGAAATAGCCTGAGCACGCTGGCGATCAGCGCCGTGTCATCGCGGCTTTGCTGGCGCAGCAGGTGGGCATAGGCTAGCGTGCGCGGATTGAGGCCGGCCGGCAGGCGCAGATTGATTTGTAGCTGGGCAATCGTCTCGTTTGCCTGAAAGTTGAACTCGGTATGCGAGGCCAGGCGGTAGCGCACGCGCTCGGTCAGCGGCATCGGCGCCAGCATTTCGAGTTCGGGCGTCAGCGCCACTGCCGCGCCGTTTGCGGGGGCGGCGCTGTCGTCGAGCACGGCGATGGCGCGCGGCATTTCCAGCGCAAAGAGCCAGCGCTGGGCACTGGCTTCTTGCGTGACCTCGTAAGGCAGGGCGCGGCCGGCCGTATGGACGACGATGGGGGCCGGCGGCACGCGTGTGCTGCGCTGCGTCCAGGTCACGCCGTCAAAATCGCTGAGCACGATGCCGCGCCAGTACAGCATCGCGTGGTTCGGCGCCGGGCCGCTGAATTTGACCCGGAATGCCAGTTCGTCCGAATGCGCGAGTTCGCTCAGTGTGCCGGGCGCCATGCGGTCCGACAGGCCTGTGCGGGCGCCGCCGGCATCGCTTGGCAAGCCCCACAAGGGCCCCTGGATGCGGGGGAACAGCAGAAACAGGACCAGCATCACGGGGCTGGCCAGCGCCAGCATCGCGCCGGCCTGGCGCAGGCGATGCGTCAGCGGCGGTACGCGTCCCGTATATTGGAAAGACAGCAGGGCCGTCAGCAGCAGCAAGACGGCAAGCAGCATCATGGCCGCCGCGCCCGGGCTTTGCGAGTAAAAAAAATTGGTCAGCAGGATAAAAAAGCCGAGAAATGCCACCACGTACAGATCGCGCCGGGCGCGCATTTCGAGCAGTTTGAAGGCCAGCAGCAGCACCAGCATGGCGACGCCGGCATCGCGCCCGAGCAGCGTATGGAATTCGAGGCGCACCATGGCCAAGGAGAGGGCGGCGATCGGCAGCAGCAGCGCACGCGGCGGCAAGCGCTTGCCGGCGAGCGTGATCCAGGCGCGCCACAGCAGCATCACGGCGCAGATCAGGCTGGCCCAGGCCGGCAAATGCAGTGCGTGCGGCGCCAGCACGCTCACGCAGGCCAGCAGCAACAGCAAGGTGTCGGCCTTGTCGCGGGTATTGAACCATTGGCGCCAGCGCACCCCGATCATGCGCGCAACTCCCCGCCGCGCGGCCTCGATCGCTGCTCGGGCGCGGCCGCGGTCGAGGCGCCGAGTGCCGGCTCGCCGGCCGGCAGGGCAAATAATGCCAGCGCCGCCAGACAGCGGGCCTGGTGCATGGCGCCGAGCGCAGACGGATAGACCGTCTCGCCGAGCGAGAAGCTGTAGGCCAGGCCGAGTTGTTCGGCCTGCAGCACCCAGCGCGTCATGCGCGCCAGTTTCTGTTCGAGGTCGAGGTGCTGCGGCAGCGCCGAAAAATCGAGGGCCAGGCGGCTGTCTGTGCCGCCGTCGTAGTATTTGGTCAGCAGCTGGCCGCTCTGGTTGGCATCGAGCTTGGCGATCTGGCGCCAGGCCAGATGGCGCATGGCGTCGCCGGCCCGATAGCTGCGGATGCCGCCAAAGTCGTCCTGCCCGCCCTGGCCCGGGCGCTGCTGGTCGAGATTGGTGCCGACCGGCAGCGGCGGCGCCAGCTCCTCGGCCTGCGGATAGACCAGCACCCGGGCGTCGGGCGACCAATAACTCCAGGCCCGCAGCAAACCGAGCGGAAAGCGGCTTTGCAGGCGCACCCGCGGCGCCGGCAGCCAGCCGCGGCGCGGCGCGGCGACATACAGGCTGACGGTGTCGGTCGCCTGCGCCGCGACGTCGCGCGCCTGTTGCGGGTAGGCGCGTTCGTTGCCGGGGTCGAAAAAGCCGAGCCAGATGGCATACCGGTCCAGGTTTTTCCGGTTGATCAGATTCAGGTCGAATTGCGCTTCCTGGCCGGCGAACACCGGATTGGCGCGCGCCGCCGACAGCGACAGATAGGCCAGGTTGCGAAACGTCAGGTGGATGGCGACCAAGCCGCAGGCGGCGAGCAGAAAGGTCAGCGCATAGCCGAGATTGAGGTTGTAGTTGAGCGAGCCGACAAACATCACCGCCAGCGTCAGCAGCAAGCCCATGCCGGCGCGGGTCGGCATGATGAAGACGCGGCGCTGGCGCAGCACGACTTCGCCGGGCTCGGCCGTTTTCATTTGAAACAGCCAGCGCTGCAGCCGGGTTTGCAGCCAGGCGCGGGCCCGCACGCTCATTGCCGATGCCATACGCGGCGCGCTAGGCCAGCGCGACCGCGTGCATCATTTGCAGCACCAGGTCGCGGCTGTTCAGCGCCGCATTGCCGGGCAGCGACTTGAGCGGGCGCAGCCGATGGGCGCAGACCGGAATCAGGACCGCCTGCACATCTTCGGGCACCACGTGATCGCGCCCTTCGAGGGCGGCCCAGGCGCGCGCCGCCTGCAGCAAGGCGATGGCCGCGCGCGGGCTGAGGCCTTCGGCAAACAAGCCGTTCTGGCGCGAGGCCAGCAGCAGCTGTTGCAGATAATCGATCAGGGCCGCGCTGACGTGGATCTGGCGCACGGCCAGCTGTGCCGCCAGAAGTTCGGCCGGCTGCATGGCGCTGGGCAGCGATTTGAGCATGGCGCGCCGGTCTTCGCCCATCAGCAGCGCGCGTTCGGCGGCGGCATCGGGGTAGCCGAGCGACAGGCACATCAAAAAGCGGTCCAGCTGCGATTCCGGCAATGGAAAGGTGCCGACCTGATGGCTTGGATTCTGGGTGGCGATCACGAAAAACGGCGCCGGCAGTTCGCGCGTGATGCCATCGACACTGACCTGGCGCTCTTCCATCGCCTCCAGCAGGCCCGATTGGGTCTTGGGCGTGGCGCGGTTGATCTCGTCGGCCAGCAGCAACTGGCTGAAAATCGGCCCCGGATGGAACAGGAAGCCGTTTTGCTCGCGCTCGTAAATCGAGATGCCGATGACGTCGGCCGGCATCAGGTCGCTGGTAAACTGGACCCGGTTAAATTGCAGCCCCAGCGAGATGGCCAGCGCGTGCGCCAGCGTCGTCTTGCCGACGCCGGGGACGTCTTCGATCAGTAAATGACCGCCGGCGAGCAGGCAGACCAGGCTTTGGCGGATCTGTAAATCCTTGCCGGCCACGATTTGCCCGACTTGCTGCGTAACACGATGAAATTTGGTAAACATGGGTAATATTTGACCTGGATTGAATTTCTGCTTGATTAATTAGCGTTAGAGTAACGCAAAAGAGCATAATGAGATTCATTGCTGGTGATTTTCTTGAGCTCTATTGAGCTCTATCTTGTTCTTTATACGGTTTTCTATTATTTGAGATCAATGCGCGGTCATCCAGACAAGCTCCTATCCACTTTATTTTTTCGCTATGAGCACAGCCATTTATACGCATCCCGATTGCAAGTTGCATGAAATGGGCGACTGGCATCCGGAGGCGCCTGCGCGCCTGCAGGCAATTTCCGATCAATTATTGTTGGCGCGTATCGATGCGTATCTCGAGCACTGCCAGGGCAAGCCGGCAACGGTTGCGGACCTGGCCCGGGTCCACAGCGCCGGCGCGATCGATCTGATCCGCGACGGCGCGGCGGCACTGGCCGAGCAGGGCAAGGCCTATTACCCGCTCGACGGCGATACCTCGCTGAACCAATATAGCTGGCGGGCGGCGCTGGCGGCGGCCGGCGCGGCAGTCGATGCCACCGATGCCGTCATCGGCGGCGATTTCGTCAATGCCTTTTGCGCGATCCGCCCGCCGGGCCACCATGCGCGGCCCAATGAAGCGATGGGCTTTTGTATTTTTAATAACGTGGCAATCGCCGCCAAGCGTGCGCTCGAGGTGCACGGCCTGCAGCGGGTGGCGATTGTCGATTTCGATGTCCACCACGGCAATGGCACCGAAGAAGCATTCCGCGACGATCCGCGGGTGTTGATGGTCGGTTTTTTCCAGCATCCGTTTTATCCCTATACCGGTACCGAACTGAGCGCGCATTGTGTGAACGTGCCGCTGCCGGCCTTGTCGGGTGGCGACGCCGTGCGCCAGGTGGTGCTCGAACGCTGGCTGCCGGCCTTGCACGCGCAAAAACCCGAGATGATTTTCATTTCCGCCGGCTTTGACGCCCACCGCGAGGACGATATGGGCGGCATGGCGCTGGTCGAGGCCGATTTCGCCTGGATCACCCAGCAGATCATGGCGGTGGCCAAACAATACGGCCAGGGACGCATCGTCAGCTGCCTCGAGGGCGGCTACAATATGTCGGCGCTCGGGCGCAGCGTGGTGGCGCATCTGAAGGCGCTGGCCGAACTCGACTAAGGCCTGCGCCTCCTCTGGTCCATGGCGCGCCTGCGGCTGCGAGGCCGGCGGTCGCCTGCGCGACCCGATTCGAGGAAATAATTGATAAGACAGCTGCGCCCGAAGCCCGTAAAATGCGGTTTCAACAGTACGCGCAAGGTTAAATCAGCATGTCGATACAATGGTTCCCCGGACACATGAACGCCGCCCGCAAGAAAGCGGCGGAAAGCATGGAAGACACCGATCTGGTGATCGAGGTGCTCGATGCGCGCCTGCCGCAGGCCAGCTGCAATCCGCTGGTCGAGCAATTGCGCCTGCAGCGCGCGCGTCCGTGCCTGAAAATCCTCAACAAGAGCGACCTCGCCGATCCCGCGGCGACCGCTGCCTGGATCGCTTATTACAGCGCGCAGGAAGGCGTGCATGCGGTGGCGCTGTCGTGCAAAAAGCCGCAGGACGTCGCCAGGATTCCGGCTCTGTGCCAAGCGATCGCACCGCATCGCGGGGTGCCGACCAAGCCTTTGCGGCTGATGATCATGGGGATCCCGAACGTCGGCAAGTCGACCCTGATGAATGCCTTGCTTAAAAAGCGCGTGGCCAAGGTCGGCGATGAACCGGCCGTGACCAAAATGCAGCAACGCCTGTACCTCGGCAAGAACATCGTGCTCACCGATACGCCCGGCATGCTATGGCCGAAGATTGCGCTGCCCAGCGATGGCTTGATGCTCGCCGCCAGTCATGCCGTTGGCTCCAACGCCCTGATCGAAGATGAAGTGGCGTGCTATCTGGCCGACTGCCTGCTGGCCCGCTATCCCGATTTGCTGGCGGCGCGCTACGGCTTGCAGGTCGAGGGCATGGATGGCGTCAGCGTGGTCGATGCGATCGCCGAGCGGCGCGCTTACCGGCTCAAGGGCGGCGCCTGGGATGTCGAAAAAGCCGCGCATACGCTGCTGCTCGATTACCGCAACGGCGCCCTCGGCCGCATCAGCCTGGAAACGCCGGCCAGCCGCGCCATTTTGCTGGCCGCCTTCACCGAGGAACAGGCCGAGAAAGCGGCCAAGGCGGCCTTGCTGGCGGCGGCCAAGGCCGAAGAGGCGGCGCGCGGCAAGCGCGGCAGCTGATGGCCGTCGTGCCGCCGGCGCAGTGTTGAGGCCGTGTCGGCGAGTCAGCGCCCGGGCATCACGCCCAGGCATCACGTTCAGGCATCGGGCCTGAAGACGGCCGTCGAGGCGGCCGCCGTCAAGGGCGCGCCGGTTTCGATAAAGCGCGTAAATTGCTCGGCCGGTACCGCCGGGCTCAGATAATAGCCCTGCATCAGGTCGCACGACTTCTCCCGCAAGAATGCGAGCTGGGCCGCCGTTTCGACACCCTCGGCCACGACTTCCAGGCGCAAGCTGTGTGCCAGCACGATGATGCCGGCCACGATAGCGGCATCGTCGGCGCTTTCGCAGACATCGCGCACGAAGGAGCGGTCGATCTTGATGACGTCGACCGGGAAGCGTTTCAGATAGGCCAGCGACGAATAGCCGGTGCCGAAGTCGTCGATCGAGAGCCGGATGCCCAGCGCGCGCAGACGGTTCAGCGCAGCCAGCGTGTCGTCGGCGTTTTCCATCAGCGTGCTTTCGGTAATTTCCAGCTCCAGCAAATGCGGCGCCAGAGCGGTCTGGCGCAGCACGTCTTCGACCGCTTCGGTAAAGTCCTTTTGCAGCAACTGGCGCACCGACAGATTGACTGCGACCCGCAATTCCTGGGCGCCGTTGGCAACCCAGCGCTGCACTTGCGCGCAAGCGGTGCGCAGCACCCATACGCCGAGCGGAATGATGAGGCCGGTTTCCTCGGCCAGCGGGATGAATTCGATCGGCGCCACCATGCCGCGTACCGGATGGTGCCAGCGCACCAGCGCCTCCATGCCGACTACGCGGCCGCTCTCGAGCCTTACCTGCGGCTGGTAATAGACGTCGAGCTCGCCGCGCTCGAGCGCATGGCGCAGATCGTTTTCGAGCCGCATGCGTTCCGAAATCGACTGCTCCATCGAGGCCTCGAAAAACTGCAGGCCGGTGGTGCTCTTTTTTGCCCGGTACATGGCTGTGTCGGCATGCTTTAACAGAACATCGACTTCGGCGCCATCGTTCGGATACATCGAAATGCCGACGCTGGCGGTGACGAAAATATCGTGGCCGTCGATCTCGAACGGGGTTGCCAGCGCGCGGCAGATGTTTTGCGCGGCGCCCGCAGCATGGGCGGCATCGATGTCGGCCATCATGATGCCGAATTCGTCGCCTCCCAGGCGTGCCACGCAGTCGGCGCTGCGGACCATGCGTAACAGGCGCTGACCGACGGCCACCAGCAGACGGTCGCCGATATCGCGGCCGAGCGTGTCATTGACGTTCTTGAAACGGTCGAGATCGAGAAACAGCACGGCCAGCGTTTCCGTTTCCTTGTGCGCCTGGACCAGCGCCAGATCGAGATAGTCGACGAACATGACGCGATTGGGCAGGCCGGTAAGCAGGTCGTTATTGGTCAGATGGCGCAAGCGCTTTTCCGCGCGGCTGGCGTCGATGATGCGGCGCACGCGCTGCGACAGCACGGCGAAGTGAATCGGCTTGGCGATATAATCGCTGGCGCCGGCGGCAAAGGCCCGTTCGACCGACAGATTGTCGTCCAGCGCGGTGATCATCAAGACCGGAATCGTGCGGCCGTTGGGCATTTCCTGCAGTCGGGCGCATGCTGCAAAGCCATCCATTACCGGCATCATCGCATCCATCAGGATCACGTCCGGCTGCAGGCGTTTGAGGATGGTCAGCGCCTGGGCGCCGTCCTCGGCCTCGTCGACCCGGAAACCTTCGCGCTGCAGCGTGTGGCGCAGGGCGCTGCGGGTGCTGCGGTCGTCCTCCACGATCAGCACATGCGGGTGTTCCTTGACCTTGTCGGCCTGGTCGGTATCGGCCAGCGCCATTTCATCGCTGAGTATCGCCGCCACGGCTTCGAAGGCCTGATGCAGCGGCGCCAGCAGGGCGGCGACCTGGTCGAGCGCGGGGACCCGCGCCAGGTCTTCGATCTGTTTGGCCAGGCGCGCCATCTGCACCGCGCCGAGATTGCCGCTGCTGCCCTTGATCGCATGGGCCTGGTCGCGCGCCGCATTCGCATCGCGCTGTTCGACGGCTTGCGCCAGAGTGGCGAGATAGGTTTGCATATCTTCCAGAAAGGGCTTGAGCGCCTGCGGCAGGGCCGTGCCGAGCACGACCCGCAGTTTGCCGAACACCACCATGTCGAGCGGCTCTTCGGCGGCGGCCGGTGCGGTGCTGCTGTCGAGCGGGCGCCAGTGGTTGAGCTTGCGCCGCAATTCGGTCAGCGTGATCGGTTTGGCCAGATAATCGTCCATGCCCGAAGACAGGCATTTTTCGGCGGCGCCGCGTTGGGTGTTGGCGGTCATCGCCACGATCGGCGTATGGCGGCCCGTGCCCAGTTCGAGGCTGCGGATATGCATGGTCGCCTCATAGCCATCCATCTGCGGCATGTTGCAATCCATCAGAATCAGATCGAAATGCTGGGCCCGCACGGCCGTCACCGCCTCGATGCCGTTGGCGGCAAATTCGCAATGACAGCCGTTGGCCGCCAGCATGCCGGCGGCGACCATGCGGTTGGTATGGTTGTCTTCGGCCACCAGCACGTGCAGCGCTTTGCCGCTTGGCGTATAGGGCTCGGGCAGCGGCGGCATCGGCAACGGCGCCGCCGCCAGCAGGCGCGAGACTGCCTGCTGCAGCGGGTCGCGGCGCAGCGGTTTTTCAAGAATCGCTTCATGTTCAATGGCCGCTTCGTCGATGACGCTGCCGTAACGGTCCAGCAGCAGCAGGCGCGGTGCCTTGGCGCTGCCGCCGGCACGCAGGTTGCGAACCAGATCGGCGCCGGCACTGCCGATCTGATCGATTTCCATCACTAGCAGCTGGTAGGCGTGGGCGTCGGTATCGACCCGCATCAATTCCTGCACGGCATCGGCATGCGTGGCCGCATAGGTGCACTGCATGCCTTGTTCGCTCAGGTGGTAAAACAGGAAATCGCGCACGATGCCGGGACCGCCGATCAGCATGGCATGATGGCCCTGCAGCGCCGGTGCCGGCCGCGCCGTCATGCTCGGCATGCCGGTCTTGCAGCGTATCGTAAACCACAGCAGGGTGCCGCGCGCGCGCTCGCTGACGATGCCGATTTCGCCCGACATCAGCTGCACCAGCTGGCGGCAGATCGGCAGGCCGAGGCCGGTGCCGCCGAAGCGGCGCGTGGTCGAGCGCTCGGCTTGCACGAAGGATTCGAACGCATGTTCCACGGCTTCCTCGGTCATGCCGATGCCGGTGTCGCTGACTTCGAACCGCAGGCCGAAGGGGCTGGCGTCGCCATCGGCGGCCACCGCCACGGCATCGCCGATACAGCTGATGCGCAGCGCCACTTCGCCGCGTTCGGTAAATTTGATGGCATTGCCCAGCAGGTTGAGCAGCACCTGGCGCAGCCGCAGGGAGTCGCCGCTGATCCGGTCCGGCACTTCGGCATCCATCAGGTAGCCGAGGGCGAGATTTTTCTGTTGCGCCTGCTTGGCCAGCAGGGTCAGGATGTCTTCGACCAGTTGCCGCAGATCGAATTCGATTTCTTCGAGCTCGAGCTTGCCTGCCTCCAGTTTGGAGAAATCGAGAATATCGTCGATCAGTTCGATCAGGGCCTGCGAGGAACTCCAGGCGATGTCGACGCATTCCTGCTGGCGTTTTGTCAACTGCGTTTCGCGCAGCAGATCGAGCATGCCGACCAGGCCGTTGAGCGGGGTGCGCACCTCATGGCTGACGGAGGTGGCAAAACGCGAAGTCAGGCGCGCGTTATGCATGGCGTCTTCGTGCGATTGCCGCAGCGCCAGGCCGCGCTCGTCGAGCACTTCCATCATGCGGTTGAAGGCCAGTGCCATATCGGCGATCTCGCGCGAGCCCAGCGGTTCGGCGCGCAGGCTCGAGTCGCCGTGTTCGGCGCGTTGCATCAGCGAAGACAGTTCATGCAGCGGCGCCATCGCGCGCCGGACCGTCCAGCGCAGCAGCAACAGCATGAGGACAGTAAAGGACAGGGAAATGCCGAGGTTGATCAGCAGGAGTGTTCGCACGCTCCGGTTCAGCGTCGCCTTGCTGGCCAGGAGCTGGACATAGCCGAGCACCTGCGGCCTGGCCGCGCCGCCGGCCCCCTCGGCCGTCGATGGGCCGACGATAGGCGCTGCAAATAGCCAGGCCTCGCTGTTTTCCTGTAGCAGTTGCGCACGGCTTGGGCTGGCCGGCACCGGGCGTTCCGCCGTCAATGCGCCAAGCAGTTCGGCCGCCTGCGGTTTTTCCTGCAGCAGCATGCGTCTGTGGTTGCGGTCGCTGATTTCGATGCGCAGGAAATCGGGAAGGCGCAGGCTGGCGGCCAGGCGTTCGCGGCTGCGTTCGGACAGTTCACCGGCAGCTGTCGTGTCTTGCAGTGTGACGCCGGCGATACCGGCGATGAAACAATTGGTCTGTTCGACGTAGGCGGCGGACAGCCGGTGCCGCATGTCGGCCGAATTCATGAACGATAAACACAGGGACAGACCGAGCATGGCAATCGATGCGATGAGGGTCAGTTGGCGCACAAAGCCGGTGCGGCGCAGAATGGATTGCAGCATGAATTAGGGAATTCCCCCGGGTTCAATGACCAGGTTATTGAGAGAAGGAGCGACGACCGGCCGTGGGCGCGCGCGCATCGCTGCGCGCACGGGCTCGCGATCGTGGCCAGGAACAAGGCGGCGCCGGGCGCAGGCGCCTGTTGCGGGTATGCGGCAGTTCAAGCGGCGCGCTGTTCAATCAGTTCGATCTTGTAGCCGTCGGGGTCCTGGACGAAAGCGATGACGGTGCTGCCGCCTTTGACCGGCCCCGGTTCCCGCGTGATGTTGCCGCCCTGGGCGCGCACGCCGTCGCAGGCGGCGACGATATCGTCGACCGCAATCGCAATATGGCCATAGGCGCTGCCGATGTCGTACTGCGACACGCCATAGTTGTAGGTCAGTTCGAGTTCCGCGTGGTCGGGATTGCTGCCGTAGCCGAGGTAGGCCAGCGTGTACTGGTTTTGCGGATTGTCGCTGGTCCGCAATAAAGTCATGCCCAGTACTTTGGTATAGAAATCGATCGCTCTTTGCAAATCGCCGACGCGTAACATGGTATGTAGGATGCGCATGGTGAGCCAGTCCGGTGAATAGGAATTGCTATTGTCGCATCAATTTATGCGCTATGTCCGTGTCCGATGCGGTGAGCGATAAAAAAACGCCTCGGGCGAGGCGTTTTTCCGTCATGCCGTTGTTTATATTTTAATGCATGAGCAAGGCATTGATTGGCGCCAGGTCGGCTTCCTTGAGTGTGCCGGCGGCCGATTTGAGTTTCAAGCCGTTCATGATTGTGTCATAACGCGCTTGCGCCAGATCGCGGCGCGTCGAATACAGCTGGCGCTGGGCATTGAGGACGTCGATATTGATGCGCACACCCACTTGATAGCCGAGCAGATTCGAATCGAGAGATGACTTGCTGGAAATTTCGGCCGCCTCCAGCGCCTTCACCTGTGCCAGGCCGCTGTTGACGTTCAAGAACGACTGGCGGGCATTCTGGATTGCCGCGCGGCGCGCCGTTTCGAGATCGTTGCGCGCCTTGTCTTCGAGGGCGATCGATTCGCGCACCTTGCTGGTGATGCCAAAGCCGCTAAACAGCGGCACCGTCCATTGCACACCGATTGAATTGGTGCTGTTGTTGGGCGTGATAATGCCGCCGGCCGAGGTCCTGCTGGCCGAGGCGATCAGGTCCAGTGTCGGCATATGGCCGGCGCGGTTCTTGGCAATGTCGCGTGTGGCCGAGGCCAGCGCCAGCTGAGCGGCCATCACGCTGTAGTTCTGTTGTTCGGCGGCGTCGACCCAGGCCGCGATCTGGGTCGGCTGCGGTGCCGACAGCGTTATCCCGGTGCGTAGCGTGGCCAGCGCTTGCGGTTCGCTGCCAATGATTTGCTGCAAGGCTGTGCGCCGCACTTCGAGATTGTTAATTGCCGCAAATTCCTGCGCCACCACCAGGTCGTAGGCTGCTTGCGCTTCATTGGTGTCGGTAATGGTTTGCGTACCGACCTCGAAATTGCGTTTGGCCGAGGCCAGTTGCTCGGTCGTTGCCGTCTTTTGCGCCTGGGTGAACACGAGCGCGTCTTGCGCTGCCAGGACATCGAAATACGCTTGCGCGACACGCAACACCAGGTCTTGCTGGGCTTGCGCAAATTGCGCCTCGCTGGTGGCCAGCGCCAGCTTGCTTTGCTCGTATTGCTGCCAGTTGGCCCAGCGGAACAGCGGCTGCGACAGCGTCAATTCGGCGGTGTTGGTGGTGTAGTGATATTTTTGGGTCGGCGCGGCCTCGTACCGGTATTCGAGACCGTCGCGGGTATTCGAGCCTTGCAGGGCCACCGTCGGCAACAGGCCGGCGCGCCCCTGCGGCACGCGTTCCTGGCCGGCCGCCAGCGAGGCGCGGGCGCTGGCGTATTGACTGTCGTTGGCCACCGCCTGTTGATATACCTGCAGCAAATCTACCGCCTGGGCCTGGATCGAAAAAAAAGCGCTGGCGATCAGCACGGCGATAAGCGGTTTGCGCATTGCATGCTCCTTCGGAGAGAATTCGGGAAATTTTTTTGTTAACACGGTTTCGGCCCTGTTTTTTCAAACGCCGTCGGCCCGGGCTGCGCCGATTAATACCTGTTCATGCCGGGATCGACTTGCTGCGCCCACGCCTCGATGCCGCCGTTCAAATTGCAGACATCGCTAAAGCCGTGGTGTTCCAAAAAGGCGGCCACTTGCAGGCTGCGCACGCCATGATGACAAATACAGACGATGGGCGCGTCGTCATCGAGCTCGGTCATCCGCGCCGGCACGCGATCCATCGCCATATGCAAGCAACCGGCTATCTGGCAACGCGCCAGTTCCCAGTCTTCGCGCACGTCGAGCAGCAGCGGCGGCGCACGATTGCTGTCGGCGAGCCAGTTCGCCAACTCGGCGGCCGTCAGCTGTCGCATATCAGTTAGAACTTAAAACTTGAAATGCGACGGCGTCGTCGCATGCTGCAATACGGGCACCGAGGTTTCAAACAGTTTGCGTACCACATAGTCGGTGTCGGAAGTGCGGGTGACGATTTGCGCGCTCATGACCGGCGCTTCGCCAATGATGGCGGCGATCCGCCCGCCAACCTTGAGTTGCTGCAAAAATGCATCGGGCAACACAGGAAGCGCGCCGGAAATGACGATGACGTCGTACGGTGCGCCATTGCTGGCATTGCCGGGCCAGCCTTGGGCGCCATTGCCCAATTCGACACTGACATTGGCCACGCCGTAGGCATCGAGATTTTTTTGCGCCAGCGCGTGCAGTACGGGGTCGATCTCGACCGTGGTCACGTGGCGCGCCTTGTAGGCCAGCAGCGCCGCCATATAGCCGGAGCCGGCGCCGATTTCGAGCACATGCTCGTGTTTTTTGAGCGCCACTTCCTGCAGCAGGCGCGCTTCGATCTTGGGCGTAAACATCGACTGACCGTTAGGCAGTGGAATTTCGGTATCGACAAAAGCCAGGTTTTTATAGGGAGCCGGCACGAATTCCTCGCGCTTGACTACCACTAGCAACTCAAGGACGTCGCGGTCGAGGACTTCCCACGGCCGGATTTGCTGTTCAATCATATTGAAGCGTGCTTGTTCGATATTCATTTGGCTGCTCGGTGGCTAAGGTGGCTAATAAGAATGCTGGCTAAAAAACAATGTTTCGTCATTTTATCGCTGAACGTCCATAAGCCCAACATCTTAGCGACATGCACGCAGTAATGCGCGCATTTTGCGACAATCTGCAAAAATACCGGGATGAAACTTCGAAACAAGGGGGTAACCGGGCCGCGGCGGGCTTCATGGCGCCAGCGGTCTGATCAATAAACCATTCAGGCACAGGTCAATAAAGCTTTTCAGATAAGCATGCGGCTCGATGATTTCAGCCTGGCAGGCATCGAAAGAGTGTTTCCATAATGTCAACATCAAGATCGGTGCGCAAATTACGCGGGTCAGGGCTTGCGTGTCGACCGCGCGGAATTCGCCGCGTGCGATGCCGCGCTCGAGCAGGCGGCTGATCAGGGCGCTGCCGCGCAGATTGACTTCGTCGTGATAAAAACGCGCCAGTTCGGGGAAGTTGCCGGCCTCGGCCATGACCAGCTTGGTAATGCCGGACAGTTTGGTGCTGCCGACGCGCTCCCACCAGGCCAGAATGAATTCATAAAACAGGCTGACGGTGTCGCCGTCATAAGACACGACCAGTTCTTCGGCCTGACCGAGTTCGGGCACCAGGTTTTCGCGCACGACGGCCTTGAACAGCTCTTCCTTGTTCGTGAAATACAGGTATAAAGTGCCCTTGGAAACACCGGCCCGCTTGGCCACGTCTTCCAGCCGGGTCGAGGCAAAGCCGCGTTCGACGAACAGATCGAGGGCGGCCGACAATAACTCGTGCGGCCGCGCTTCCTTGCGGCGTTCCCAGCGCGGTTTCGAGGTAAGAGGGCAAGTCATGGGAGAGCGTTGCGCTTGGCGGGCCTGTTCAATGGCGATTCGATTGCATGTTAAGCCGGCTCAACCGCGGTGCCGGCATCGCGCCGCGCATGGTTGGCGCAGGGCGTGGCGATTACTTATATTACTTACCTAGGAGTCAGTAATATAAGCGGCAATGGCGGGAGCGTCAAGTTGCATTGAGGTATGGCTGCCGTCTCAGCGGCCGTCATGCCAGCCGCAGCGGGCCGGCACTGCGCGACACATGCTTTTACAAAGCCGGCAAGGCGTCGGCCGCGAAATCCGGTAAAATCGGGTCCGACCAGCAATTTGAAAGAATCGATGACTTCCAGTACGTGCGCTACCGTCACTTGCCGCCTTGGTTGCGGTGCGTGTTGCATTGCGCCATCGATTTCATCGGCGATTCCGGGCATGCCCGACGGTAAGCCGGCCGGCGTGCGCTGCATCCAGCTCGACGATGCCAATTTGTGCCGGATATTTGCTTCGCCATTGCGTCCGGCGGTCTGCGCCAGCCTGCAGCCGGCGCATGATATGTGCGGCCCGGACCGGAGCCACGCGCTGCGCTTTCTCGATACGCTGGAAGCATTGACTGCCTCAATCTGAATGAGAACCCTATGACAATCCGCCATGCCGGCAAGTGGCCGGCCGCTTTTTTTAGCTCCGCATCAAATTCTGTTTTGCGCCCCCTGGCATTACTTTTATCGGCACTTCTGGCGTGTCTGGCGCTGGCTTCGTGCGCCGGCCTGGCCGGTCCGCGCCAGGTGGAAGTGCCGCTGGCTAAATTGCAGCATGGACTGGACCAGCGTTTCCCGGTCGACAAGCGCATGCTCGATATTTTCAATATCGAATTGTCGCAGCCGCAACTGGCCCTGTACGGCGACAGCGGCCGCGTCGGCCTGACGCTGCAAGTGAAGGTGGCGCCGCCCTTCGTGCGCCAGGCATGGCATGGCAGCCTGGCATTGTCGGGCCGTCTGATACTCGATGCGAGCCGCAGCGCGCTGCAGATCGGCGAGCTGCATATCGACCGCTTCACGCTCGATGGGGTCGATCCGGCGCGGGCCCGCCAGTTCACCGAGGCGGCCGGCGTGCTGGCCGATAAAGTGCTCAAGGACGTGACCTTGTACCGTTTCCATGCCGACGACTTGCGCTATGCCGGGATCCAGTTCGCGCCGACGAAAATCGCCACAACAGCGGCGGCGCTCGTGGTAACCTTCGAGCCGGTGAAATAAGCCATGCTGGCGCAGCCCCGCAGTCCCGCCTGATTTTCAATCCTCTTTTTTATCTCTAGCTGAATCGAATATGGATCTTTTACTCGCATTAAAAGCGCTCGTCATGGGCCTGGTTGAAGGTTTTACCGAATTTTTGCCGATTTCCTCGACCGGCCACCTGATCCTGGCCGGCAGCTTGCTCGACTTTACCGGCGAGAAGGTCAAAGTGTTTGAAATCGTGATCCAGGCCGGCGCCATTTTTGCCGTCTGCTGGGAATACCGCGGCAAGATTGGCGCCGTTCTCGGCGGCCTGTTTTCCGACGCCAAGGCGCAAAAATTTGTGCTCAATCTGATCGTCGCTTTTTTGCCGGCAGCCGTGCTTGGCCTGTTTTTCAATAAAAAGATCAAGGAAGTGCTGTTTGCGCCGGTGCCGGTGGCAACCGCCTTTATCGTCGGCGGCGTCATCATCCTGTGGGTCGAACGCCGCCACAAAGCCAATCCGCAAGCGCCGGCGCGCATCGATTCGGTCGATGACATGAGCGTGCTCGATGCCTTCAAGGTCGGCTGTGCGCAGGCGTTTGCGCTGGTGCCCGGCACCAGCCGTTCGGGCGCCACGATCATCGGCGCCATGCTGCTGGGCCTGTCGCGCAAGGCGGCCACCGAGTTTTCCTTCTTCCTGGCGATTCCGACCCTGCTGGCGGCCACGGTCTATTCGATTTACAAGGAACGCGCGCTGTTGTCGATGGCCGATGTGCCGCTGTTTGGCATCGGCACGCTGGCCGCTTTTGTGTCGGCATTTTTGTGCGTGCGCTGGCTTTTGCGCTATATCAGCAGCCACGATTTTTCTGCCTTTGCCTGGTATCGCATCGTATTTGGCTTGGTAGTATTGGCCAGCGCTTACACTCATCTGGTGGTCTGGGCCGATTAAGCCTGCCGTCGGCGGTCGGGATCGGATTTTGATTGGCAAGCCATGGCCGGACAAGGGTTCCGGCCAGCGCTTTTTTCAGGCAGTTATGTTCATGCAGGCGTCAAAAGGCAGTATCGTATGAGTGGTGGCGCAGTAGTCAATCCGCAAGCCTTGCATGTGCTGCAGACGGTATTCGGCTATCCGCAGTTTCGCGACAGCCAGGCCGAGATCGTCAACCACGTCGCCACCGGCGGCGATGCGCTGGTCCTGATGCCGACCGGCGGCGGCAAGTCGCTGTGCTATCAAATCCCGTCGCTGTTGCGCGATGGCGTCGGCGTCGTCGTCTCGCCGCTGATCGCCCTGATGCAAGACCAGGTCGATGCGCTGGCCGAGCTTGGCGTGCGGGCCGCCTTCCTCAATTCGACCCAGACTTTCGAAGAATCGAGCCGCATCGAGCGCTTGCTGCGCACGGGCGAGCTCGACCTCGTGTATGTGGCGCCCGAACGCTTGCTGACGCCGCGCTGCATGGACTTGTTGCAGGCCTCGAAGATCGCCCTGTTTGCGATCGACGAAGCGCATTGCGTCTCGCAATGGGGGCATGACTTCCGGCCCGAGTACATCAAGCTGTCGGTCTTGCACGAATGTTTTCCCGATGTGCCGCGCATCGCGCTGACGGCCACCGCCGATGCCCAGACCCGGGCTGAAATCGCGCTGCGCCTGCAGCTCGGCGAGGCGCGCCATTTCGTCTCGTCGTTCGACCGCCCGAACATCCGTTATCAAATCGTCGAAAAAGGCAGCGGCCGCAAACAGCTGATCGACTTTATCGAAGGCGAGCACAAGGGCGATGCCGGCATCGTGTATTGCCTGTCGCGGCGCAAGGTCGAAGAGACGGCCGACTTTCTCAATACCCAGGGCATCAATGCCTTGCCCTATCACGCCGGCATGGATTACGCCCAGCGCAGCAAGAACCAGTCGCGTTTTTTGCGCGAGGACGGCATCGTGATGGTGGCCACGATTGCCTTCGGCATGGGCATCGACAAGCCCGATGTACGCTTCGTCGCCCATCTCGACCTGCCCAAGAGTATCGAAGGCTATTACCAGGAAACCGGGCGCGCCGGCCGCGACGGTGCGCCGGCCAGCGCCTGGATGGCATACGGCTTGCAGGACGTGGTGCTGCAGCGGCGCATGATAGACGAGTCCGATGCCGACGACAGCTTCAAGCGCGTGCTCGGCGTCAAGCTCGACGCCATGCTGGGCCTGTGCGAAACGCTCAGTTGCCGGCGCATGCACTTGCTCGACTATTTCGGCCAGGCGTCCGGTCCCTGCGGCAATTGCGATACCTGCCTGACGCCGCCGGTCTCGTTCGACGCCACGGTGCCGGTGCAAAAACTGTTGTCGGCGATCTACCGTGTCGATCAGCGCTTTGCCGCCGGCCATGTTATCGATGTCTTGCGCGGCATCGAAACCGAGCGCGTCAAGCAATGGCGCCACGACCAGCTGTCGACCTTCGGCATCGGCCAGGATATCAGCGAAGCCGAGTGGCGCGCGATCTTGCGGCAGGTGATCGCGCTCGGTCTGGTCAGCGTCGATTATGAAGTCTACAACTCGCTCAAGCTGACCGACGCCGCCAAGCCGGTCTTGCGCGGCGGCGAGCAAATCCAGTTGCGCCGCTATCAAAAGCCGGTCAAGGCGCGGCGCGAAGCGAGCAAGCCGAAAGGCTATGCGGAAGCCGAACTGTCGCCGCGCGATCAAATCATCTTCGACAAATTGCGCTGGTGGCGCGTCGAAACGGCGCGCAGCCACAATCTGCCGGCCTACGTCATTTTTGTCGACGCCACGCTGCGCGAGATCGCCAAAGCCAAGCCTGCTTCGCTCGAGCAGCTGCGCGGCGTATCGGGCGTGGGCGAGCGCAAGCTGGCCAGTTATGGCGACGAGATCGTGGCCCTGATTACCGAGCTGACAGCCTGAATTTCCGGCGCGGTTTCCGGCGGGCCGCCGGCCGCTCAGGCAAGTATCGATGCGAGGTCTGGCGGCGCCGCCGGACGGCTGTTACCGCGCCAGCATTTTTTCGATCTCGTCGAGCGATTTGTGCATTTCTGTCAACAGTAATTTGTCGGCCAGTTCCTGGTTGATTTCAGGAACGTCCCAATCAAAGATCGCGCGGTATTTTTCGACGAGATTGCGCAGATCGGCCTGAATGTCGTGCCGCTGCTGTTCGAGTTCCACTTGTTCGATGCGTGCCATGACATATCCTCCAGAAACTGTTCAATGAGTCTTTCGGCAATAAGTCCCGCAAAAACGCGCTGATGACGTTTGCGACGTCTGTGACACTGATGAATAGATGAATAGATGAATAGATGAATAGATGAATAGATGAATAGATGAATAGGGAAAACCGCTCGCAGGAGGTGGCGCGGCCTGCAGTGCGGCATTGCTTCGACCGCTGGCGCGCCATGGAAGTTCGCCGGCCGGCAAGCGGTCGGCCTGCTCGCCACCAGCTCTTAGCGCCGAATAAAGACCAGGTCCCAGACGCCGTGGCCGAGCTTGATGCCGCGGTTTTCGAACTTGGTGACCGGGCGGTAGCCTGGGCGCGGCGCATAGCCTTCGGCGCTATTGGCCAGCAGCGGCTCGGCGCCGAGTACCTCGAGCATTTGCTGCGCATACTCTTCCCAGTCGGTGGCGCAATGCAGGTAGCCGCCCGGCGCCAGGCGCGATGCCAGCAGAGAAATGAATGGCTGCTGGATCAGGCGCCGCTTGTTGTGGCGCGCCTTGTGCCAGGGATCGGGAAAGAAGATATGGGCGCCGGCCAGCGAGGCTTCGGGAATCATATTCGTGATCACTTCGACGGCATCGTGCTGGATCAGGCGCATGTTGTGCAAGTCTTGCTCGCCGATCTGCTTGAGCAGGCTGCCGACGCCGGGGGTATGGACTTCGACGCCGATGAAATTTTTCTCAGGCATGCCGGCGGCAATTTTGGCGCTGGTCTCGCCCATGCCAAAGCCGATTTCAAAGATCGTCGGTGCGCTGCGGCCGAAGGCGGCGGCGAAATCGAGCGGACTCTTTGCGTACGGCAGCAAAAACTGCGGTCCCAGCGTTTCCAGCGCACGCGCTTGCGCGGTCGACAGGCGGCCGGCACGCGTGACGAAACTGCGGATGCGGTGTTCGGTCGGGTCGTAAAAGAGTTTGTGCGACGGCTGTTCTGGAGTATCGGTGGACATGCGTGGGCGATCGGTAAAATATAGGCGCTGGCGGCGAACGCCTGGCCCAAAGGCAAGATGGAGCGGGTGAAGGGAATCGAACCCTCGTCGTAAGCTTGGGAAGCTTCTGCTCTACCATTGAGCTACACCCGCGAGAGCCGTATTCTACGCGGGAA
>JAIZVZ010000002.1 GCA_021768485.1 Oxalobacteraceae bacterium
CTGGCCAAGCTCGATCGCGGCGAATATGCCGCCATCATCCTGGCCGCGGCCGGCTTGCTGCGTCTCGGTCTGCCGCAGCGCATCCGCGCCTTGCTGGCGCCGCGCCACAGCCTGCCGGCCGCCGGCCAGGGGGCGATGGCGATTGAAATCGCCAGTGGCCGTCCCGATCTGATGCAATGGCTGGCACCGCTCAATCACCAGGCCAGCGCGCTGGCGGTGACGGCGGAAAGAATGGTTTCACGCCTGCTGGGCGGCAGTTGCCAGGTGCCGCTGGCCGCGCATGCCACTATCGACGGCGCCACCATGCTGGTACGGGCGCTGGTGGCCATGCCCGACGGCAGTTTCAGCGCCAGCGCCGAAGCCTCCGGGCCGGCAAGCGAGGCCGAGGCGCTTGGACGACAGGTGGTCGAGCTGCTGCGCGCGCGCGGCGCCGCCGACATCCTGGCCAAATGCCAGCCCGGCCATGGATCCGATGCCTGAACTGTCCCCGGTAGTGGTTACCCGGCCGCTGGCCCAGGCCGATCAACTGGCGGCCTCGCTGACGGCCGCCGGCCGCCGGGTCGAGGTCCTGCCTTTGCTGCAGATCTTGCCTTTGCCCGATGCCGCGCCCTTGCAGGCCGAGCTGGCACGTCTGTCGCGTTATCGCCTGGTCGCTTTCGTCTCGCCCAATGCGATCGATGCCGCGTTTGCGCACCTGGCCGCCTGGCCGGCGCAGGTGGCGATCGCGGTAATGGGGCAGGGCAGCCGCGATGCGCTGGCGCGCCACGGCGTGACTGCGGCCAACGCCACCATCTTCAGTCCGCTCGACCCCGAACGCAGCGATTCGACGACCCTGTTTGCCGCGCTCGATGCCGCCGCGCTGCGCTCCGCGCCGGTGCTGATCGTGCGCGGCGACAGCGGCCGCCAGTTTCTGGCCGAGGCCTTGCAGGCGGCCGGCGCCGAGGTCACGCAGGTGGCCGCCTATCGCCGCGCCGCCCCCGAATTCAGTCCCGAACTGGGACGCCGGCTGGCTGAACTGGCTGCGCGTTCCTGCGACTGGATCATCACCAGTTCCGAAGCATTGCGGGTTTTGCTGGCCTTGATAAGACATATCGGCGAGCCCGATATTGTTGTAAAAATGCTACAGCAACACCTGATCGTCCCGCATGCCCGTATTGCACAAACCGCGCGCGAACTCGGATTTGGCAAAATCACACTGACCGCTTCAGGCGACGAAGCACTCATAGCCGCGTTACAATGACAAGTATGAATCAACAAATTCCACCACCAGAATCGATTTCCGCGGCAGCCGCCGCGGCAACGGCTGCGCCGCCGGCAGCGCCGGACGCTGCAAGCGCGGCAGCAGCGGCCGACAAGTCCGGCTCGCCGCCGCCGCCGTCCCCGATCCCGCTGCAAAAACAGCTGCAAAAGCCGCTGCTGCTGGCCTCGGCGCTGGTGCTGCTGCTGGTGCTGGCGGCGGTCTTGTATGCCCATTCCGAAGTGCGGGCTTTGCGCAGCGATATGGCAAACCGTTTTCGCAGCCTCGACATGAGTACCGCCGAGACCCATGGTTTTGCCAAAACCGCGCAAGAGCTGGTTTATCAGCTGCAGGCCAAGGTCACCATCCTCGAAAACAAGCAGGCCGAGGCGCAAAGCCAGCAGGTGGCGCTCGAGCAGCTCTATCAGGATTTGTCGAAGAACCGCGACGACTGGGCCCTGGCTGAAATCGAACAGGTCTTGTCGACTGCCAGCCAGCAGCTGCAACTGGCCGGCAATATCTCGGGCGCCCTGATTGCGCTGCAAAATGCCGACCGCTCGCTGTCGCGTTCGGACAAGCCGCAATTCATCACCATCCGGCGCGCCATCGCCAAGGATAGCGAGCGCCTGAAAGCCTTGCCGACGGTCGACCTGACCGGCGTCGCCCTGCGCCTCGACAGCATCATCAGCCAGATCGACAGCCTGCCGCTGTTGTCGGACGAAAAGCCGGCATTGGCGGCGACCGCGCCCAAGCCGGTCTCGGCCCATAAATTCAAGTTGAGCAATTCCGGCAAATCTGCGGAAGCTGCCGGCGAAGGACGCGACTGGGCGGCGACGGCGAGCAATCTCTGGCAGAGCTGGAGTAACGACATGTGGAACGAAATCCGGCAATTGATCCGGGTCCGCAGCGTCGATACGCCGGATGCCTTGATGATGGCGCCTTCGCAAGCCTATTTTGCGCGTGAAAACGTCAAGCTGCGGCTGCTCAATGCGCGCCTGGCCCTGTTGTCGCGCAATGAAGCCGCATTTCGCAGCGATCTGATCGCTGCCCAGGATGCGATCACCAAATATTTCGATACGCGTGCCAAACAGACCCAGACCGCACAGGCGCTTCTCAAGCAGGTGCAAGGCAACAATCTGTCGATCGAAATTCCGAGTTTGAGCGAGAGCCTGAACGCGGTGCGTAATTACAAAGCGAAACCATAAACCATGCGCATATTTCTCTGGCTGGTGGCATTGATGGCGATCGCGGTCGGCATGGCCGTGGGCCTGCATTCCAATCCCGGCAACGTCGTCCTGTTTTATCCGCCGTACCGCGTCGATATCTCGCTCAATTTGTTCGTGCTGTTGACCATTCTGGCGTTTGCGGTTCTGTATTTCACGATCAGGGCCATTCGCGCCACGCAAAAAATGCCTGGGCGGGTGGCGCACTATCGTTTGCAGCGGCGCGAGCGAGAAGCCAATAAAGCCTTGCGCGAAGCGCAAAAAGCGCTGTTCGAGGGCCGTTTCGGCCACGCGGAAAAAGCCGCGCAGCGGGCCGGCGACTTGCCTGAAAATGCCGGTCTGGCGGCCTTGATCGGCGCCCGCGCCGCGCATCGCATGCGCCAGGGCGCGCGCCGCGACACCTGGCTGGCCCGCATTGCCGGCGACAATTCGCTGAAGGTGGCGCGCCTGATGACCACCACCGAGCTGCTGGTCGACGACCATAAGCCCGACGCCGCGCTGGCCGCCGTCACCGAGCTCAATGCTTCGGGCACCCGCCACATCCATGCGCTGCAATTGTCTTTGCGGGCCAATCAGCAGGCCCGCAACTGGCCCGAGGTGCTGCGCCTGGTGAAGCTGCTCGACAAGCGGCGGGCCCTGCATCCGGCATTGTCGACGCGTTTGCGTGAACTGGCTTACGACAGCCTGTTGTCCGATCCTGCGCACGACAGCGAGTCGCTGCTGCGTCTGTGGGCGACGGTCCCGGCCGAAGACCGGAAAACCCCGTTTGTCGCCGCCCGCGCCGCGCATGCCTTCAATCAGCGCGCTTTGCACGAGCAGGCGCGCATGATCGCTGAAAAATCGCTGGACTTCGAGTGGGACGAGCGGGTCATTGCCGTCTATGGCGATTCGGCCGCCGGCGCCGGTTCGCAGGCCCTGCTGGCCCAGATCGAGGCGTGCGAAGAATGGCTCAAGCAGCGCCCGACCGATGCCGCACTGGCTCTGACGCTGGGAGCTTTGTGCCTGCGCCAGAAATTATGGGGCAAGGCGCAGCGCTATCTGGAGCAGGCCCTGTCGGACGCCGGCGAGCAGTCTCAGCTGCGCAGCACCCATTTGAAGCTGGCGCAGTTGCATGAAGCTTTGCAGCAGCAGGAACAGGCCGCCTTCCACTACAAGCAGTGTGCTTTGCTGGTTTCCGCATAGCGTTTGCCGGCAGCCGCTTTCCCCAATTCGGTACGAGATTCGCTATAATGGCGAGGCCTAATCATTTGCCTTTAAAGAGAAAACACCATGAGTTTAAATAAAGTATCGGCCGGGCGCGATTTGCCCCACGATTTCAATGTCGTCATCGAAATTCCGATGAATGCCGACCCGATCAAATATGAAGTGGACAAGGAATCGGGCGCGATTTTTGTCGACCGCTTCATGAGTACGGCGATGCACTATCCATGTAATTACGGTTATGTGCCGCGTACCCTGGCCGGCGACGGCGATCCGGTCGATGTGCTGGTGGTGACGCCATTTCCGCTGTTGCCTGGCGTGGTCGTGCGTTGCCGCGCAATCGGCGTGCTGAAGATGACCGACGAGAGCGGCGAGGATGCCAAGGTGCTGGCGGTCCCGGTCGACAAAATCCTGTCGATTTACACGCAATGGCAAAAGCCGGAAGATCTCAACGAGTTGCGCCTGCGTCAAATCCAGCATTTCTTCGAGCATTACAAAGACCTCGAGGAAGGCAAATGGGTCAAGGTCGACGGCTGGTATGGCGTTGCCGATGCGCATCAAGAAATCATGTCCGGCGTCGAAGGCTACAAGAACGCGAACGAAAAAGCATAATTGCTTGTCGTCTGAGCGTCCCGCTGGACGCTGCCAAGATGCAACATGAACAGGTCGCCCGGCATATGCGGGCGGCCTGTTTGTTTTTGGGGCCGGCCCCGCCTTGATAAAGGCTTATTTGCCGGCCGCCAGCCGGGCCCGGCGGCCGCTTTCGAAGACGTTGAGCGCCAGGCCCGCCAGCACCAGCAGACCGGCGCCGATTTTCCACCACTGCAACGCCTCGCCGAGCACCAGCGCCGCCGACAGCATGCCGGCCACCGGTACCAGAAGTGAAAAGGGGGCGATGGTGGCGGTCGCATATTTTTTCATCAGCATGGCCCAGATGCCGAAGCCGAGCAGGGTATTCGGATAGGACTGGAATAGCACGGCGCCGATGGTGACCGGTTTTAGTTGTGCAAAGGCAAGTTGCCAGGCCGTAATGCCATCGACGGCCAGCGAGGCCGCCAGCAAAGGCGGCACGGCAATCAGCGAGCCCCATATCATCAGCGCCAATGGCTGCACGGCCGGCATTTTTTTGGTGGCCATATTGGCGCAGGCCCAGCAGACTGCGGCGGCGATAATCAGGAAAAAACCGAGCGTCGTCGGCTTGGCGTCGAGATGGGCCGCCACCAGCGCCATGCCGGCCAGCGCCACCAGGGCTGCGGCCAGTTGCAGCAGGCGCGGCCGTTCGCCGAGAAACAGGACTGCCATGCCAATGGTGAAAAATGCCTGCAGCTGGATTACCAGCGAGGCCAGGCCCGGCGGAAAGCCAAGCTGGATGCCGGTAAACAGCAGTGTGAATTGCAAGGCGAATTGGAACAGGCCGTAAGCGAGCAGCAAGGGCCAGGCAATGGCCGGGCGTTTGACGAAAAACACCAGCGGCAGCGCCGCGAACAGGAAGCGCAGCGCCGTAAACAAGATCGGCGGCAATCCCTGCAAGCCGATTTTGATGACAACGAAATTGACGCCCCAAATGCAGACGACAAGCAGGGCCAGGGCGATATCGAAAGGTTTCATGATGCGGCGCGGCAAAATGGGGAGCAGGAATTATCGCCGATCGCGGCAATTGCTGCTGCGGCTGTCCAAAATCGCCGATTCATAGCATAATTGCAATTACCCAATTAAGGAACCGTTCCCATGCCGCATCCGAATGCCATCATGATCGCGTCTTTCTATACAGCGTTTCAGCATCTCGATGCTGAAACAATGGTGGCCTGTTATGGGCCCGATGCGACGTTTTTCGATCCGGTGTTCGGGCAATTGCATGGTGCGCAGGTAGCCGAAATGTGGCGCATGCTGACCACGCGGGCAATCAAGTTTTCATTGGCCTTCAATGGTGTCGAAGCCGATGACCGGCACGGCAAGGCGCACTGGACCGCATCCTATACGTTTGCGCCGACCGGGCGGACGGTGGTCAACGAAATCGATTCGAGTTTTACATTTCGCGACGGCAAAATTGTTGCCCACATCGATCGTTTCAATCTGTGGAAATGGGCCCGTCAGGCCCTTGGCAGCAAAGGCTGGCTATTAGGCTGGTCGCAATTTTTACAGCAAAAAATCCGCGATCAGGCCGCATATGGCCTGCGCGCATTCAGCCGGCATCAGCCGGCTTCGGCTGAAGGCGCCCAAGCCGGCTGAACGCGGCGCGATTATTGATTGAGCAAGATCTGCATGATGATGCCGGTCGTGATCGCTACCAATACATAGTCGCCGCCTGTTTGTACCCAGTGATAGCCACGTGGCGGCTGGCTCAGGTGGTGGCCGCGCCAGTCGCTGACTTCGTATTGGCGGCCGCGATATTCCTTGGGCAGACGATTGCCTTTACGCATGTCATGGCGTGGGCCGGCGCCGCGATCGTCGGGGGCATGGTTTGCCACTTGATAGTTGCCGTGGTCGTTGCGGGCATTGCCGTGCGTCGCCTGTTTGGCGCCATCGTTGCCATGGTTGTGCTCGTCGTGGCCGCCCTGGTCGCGATGTTCTTGCATATTTTGGCCGCGACCATTGTCATTGCCGTGTTCATGCTCCTGGGCAAAGGCTGGTGTGCCGCTGCTCACGAAAATGGCGATCAAGGCTGAAATGAGGATTTTTTTGTTCATAAAATGTTCCGCTATCGTAGATGTATTATTTGTTTGCACCGTGGCCGCCGTTGGCGGGCATGTTTGTTGACTTGACGTCGCTGCTGTCAAAGCGTTGCTGCCAAAACGTTGCTACCAAAACGTTGTTATCAAGATCTTGCTACTGCGATGTTGCTGTTGGCAGCCTTCGGTGTCGGCACGACGCCGAGGTATCCAGTAAGCCAGTACGGACTTGCTGCGTCTGTTCGCTAGCGTACAAATGACTGGCGTTAAGGCAATATGATTCTACTCTGATTTCGCTTCGCGAAACGGATTGCGCTCGCCCAGTTCATCCATATAGAGTTCAATGCCGCCGCTTTCGCGCAGCAGAAAGCGTTCGACGGCGTCGGCAAATGCCGGGTGGGCCAGCCAGTGGGCCGACCAGGTCTTGTGCGGCAAAAAGCCGCGCGCCATTTTATGTTCGCCCTGGGCGCCGCCCTCGAAGCGGGCGATCTTTTTTTCGATGCAAAATTCCAGCGGTTGATAGTAGGCGGTCTCGAAGTGCAGGCAGGGCACATATTCGAGCGCGCCCCAGTAGCGCCCGAACAGCGTGTGCTCGTTGTGGATCAGCAGCGAGGAAGCAATTGGCACGCCGTCGCGTTCGGCCACGATCAAAAGGATGTTTTCCGGCATGCTGCGGCCAATGCGCAGAAAGAAATCGAGATTGAGGTAAGGACTCGAATGATGTTCGGCATAGGTCCGGGCATAGCAGCGGTTGAAAAAGTCCCAGTCGGCGGCGCTGGCATTGATGCCGGCCACGCGCCGCAGGCTGACGCCGGCTTCGCGCACCTTGCGCCGCTCGGCGCGGATATTCTTGCGTTTCTTCTGTTCGAGCGTGGCCAGGAAGGCGTCGAAATCGTGGTAGCCGGCATTACTCCAGTGAAATTGCACGCCGCTGCGCAGCATGAATCCGGCATCCTTCAGTTGCTTGGCCTCGGTTTCGGGCGGATAGAGCACGTGGCACGATGAAACGGCGGCCGCGCCTTGCCGCTGCAGCAGCAGGGCAATCAGCGCGGCCCGCGCGCTGTCGTCGACCGCCAGCAGGCGGGCGCCGGCCACCGGCGTGAAGGGAATGGCCGCTAGCAGCTTGGGATAATAATCGAGTCCATGCTCGGCGTAGGCCTGGGCCCAAGCCCAGTCGAACACGTATTCGCCATACGAATGTGCTTTGACATACAGCGGCATGGCCGCCGCCAGCGTCTGGCCATCGTACAGCACCAGAAATTGCGGCTGCCAGCCGCTTTGCTTGCAGGCGGCGCCCGATTCGTGCAGCGCGTGCAAAAAGGCATAGGACAGGAAGGGCGTGGCCTCGGCCTGTTGCGCCACCAGCCGATCCCACGCGTTCTGGCCGATCTCGGCCAGAGAAGAGACGATACCCGTGCGATAATTCATGTGTTCGGCTTTAAAAATAATTTGCGCCGCGGCCGCCTGGCCTGCAGCGTACTCCAGATAAACCATTTCTTACGAGATCATGACAGTGACCAGCACAATAAGCGTCGCCATCGCCCAAATGAACAGCACGGTCGGCGACCTGGCCGGCAATCGCGCAAAAATCGTCGACTTTTGCCGCCGCGCCTTCGAGGCCGGTGCCGACATCGTCCTTACGCCGGAATTGTCGCTGGTCGGTTATCCGCCGGAAGACTTGTTGTTACGCGCTGCATTCTACGCAAAAACGGCAAAAGAGTTTGAAGGCCTCACTTCCGAGCTGGCCGCCTTTCCCGGTTTGCATGTGGTGATCGGCTTGCCGATGCTGGGCCGGGACGGTCATTCGAGCGAGCGCTACAATGGTGCGGCGGTGGTCGTCGACGGCCGTGTCTTGGGCACCTATCACAAGCGCGAATTACCGAATACCACGGTGTTCGATGAAAAACGCTATTTTTCCTCGGCCGACGAGCCCTTTGTGTTTGAGGTCAAGGGCGTGCGTTTCGGCCTCAATATTTGCGAGGATACCTGGTTTTCGAATGCGCCGCGCGCGGCCCGGCAGGCCGGCGCCGAAGTCTTGCTGGTGCCGAACGGTTCGCCCTACCACATGAACAAACAGCACTTGCGGACCCAGACCATGCGCGACAATGTGACAGCCCAGGGCATGAGCGTGGTGTACGCCAATCTGGTCGGCGGTCAGGATGAATTGATTTTCGATGGCCATTCCTTCGTGCTCGATGCCCAGGGCCGGCTGTGCGCGCAACTGGCATCGTTTGCCGAAGATTTGCAAATCATCCGTTTCGACGGCGGCCAGCCGCAGCCGGCCGTCTTGCCGGCGCCGCTGGCAATCGAGGCCGAGGTCTATCAGGCGCTGGTGCTCGGCGTGCGCGATTATATTCAAAAGAACGGATTTCCCAGTGTCATCATCGGTTTGTCGGGCGGCGTCGATTCGGCTCTGACGCTGGCCATCGCCGTCGATGCGCTCGGTGCCGAGCGGGTACGGGCCGTCATGATGCCGTCGCCCTATACTGCAGAAATTTCAAAGATCGACTCGCGCGAGATGGTCAAGCGGCTCGGCGTGCGTTATGATGAAATATTGATCGATGCCTGTTTTGATGCCTTCAATGCGACGCTGGCGCCCGAATTTGCTGGGCGAAAACAAGACGCGACCGAAGAAAACATTCAGGCCCGGATTCGCGGTACGATTCTGATGGCCTTGTCGAATAAATTCGGCTCTATCGTGCTAACCACCGGCAACAAGAGTGAAATGGCCGTCGGCTATTGCACCTTGTATGGCGATATGGCTGGCGGCTTTGCGGTGATCAAGGATATTGCCAAGACCTTGGTGTACCGTTTGTGTGCATATCGGAATACCCTCTCGGACATCATTCCAGAGCGGATATTGACGCGCGCGCCATCGGCCGAATTGCGGCCGGACCAGCTCGATCAGGACAGCTTGCCGCCGTATGACGTGCTCGATGCAATCATGCAGATGTATATGGAAGAAAATCTTGGGGTGGCCGATATCCTGGCCGCCGGTTATCGCAGCGAAGATGTGGCGCGGGTCACCGGCCTGATCAAGCAAAACGAATACAAGCGGCGCCAGTCGCCGGTCGGCATCCGCGTCACGCACCGCGGCTTCGGTCGCGATTGGCGCTATCCGATCACGTCACGGTTCAAAGAGTAAGCCAAGTTCAAGTAGTCGTAGTCATCAAAGAGGATATGCCATGAAACAAATTACCGCAGTGATCAAGCCTTTCAAACTCGATGAAGTGCGCGAAGCGCTGGCCGACGTCAATGTCACCGGCCTGACCGTCACCGAAGTGAAGGGTTTCGGCCGCCAGAAAGGGCACACCGAGCTGTATCGCGGCGCCGAGTACGTGGTCGACTTTTTGCCGAAGGTAAAAGTCGAAGTGGTCATCGACGATGCGCTGGCTGAACAGGCGGTCGAGGCCATCATCAAGGCTGCGCGTACCGGCAAGATTGGCGACGGCAAGATTTTTGTGCAAAACGTTGAACAGGTCGTGCGCATCCGCACCGGTGAAACCGGCCCGGATGCCGTCTGAGTCCTGATGCCGCCGCAGCAAAGGCGCCGACGGCGCCATCGGCATGCGTGAGCGGGGCCGTGGTCCCGCCCGGCGCTGGCGTGGCCTGCGCGCCCGGCCGGCGCCCGGCCTGCGCGGTTTGCCTGCGGCCCCATAGCACCTGTCTGTGCCAGTGGGTCCGGCCGGTGCTCGCCAGCACCGAAGTGCTGATCCTGCAGTCGCCGCTCGAGCAGCACAATGCCAAGGGGACGGCGCGTCTCTTGCATCTTTGCCTGCCGGGCAGCCTGTTACTGGTTGGCGAATGCTTCGAGCCGGCCTTGCTGGCCTCATTGCTGCATGCGCCTTTGAGCAGCCTGCAGTCGTGGCCTTCGCCGCCGTCATTTTCGCCTGCTTGGCCGAGCCCGCCGATCGCTGTCGCCGACCGCGCGGCTGGGACCGGGGCCGATGGCAGATCGAACGACGGCGACGCTATTTATCCTGTCCTGCTCTATCCCGACACCGCGCATGATCCCGGCTTGCATCTGGCATCGGCGCCGCCTCTGGCGGGCGACCTTGCGCAGCGCCGTGTGCGCCTGATCGTACTCGACGGCACCTGGCGCAAGAGCCGCAAAATGCTGTACCAGAACCGCCTCTTGCAGCACTTGCCGCGGCTTGGCTTGCGCGACGTGCCGGCCTCGCGCTACCTGATTCGCAAGGCGCAGGCCAGTGGCCAGCTGTCGACGCTGGAAGCGACGTGCGCCGCCCTGATGCAGCTGGAAGCCGATGCCGCGCCTTATCAGGCGGTGCTGGCCGGCTTCGACGGCTTTGTGGCGCAGCAACTGGCGCAGCGCGCAAGCGGCAAGCGGGCGCCCGGCGTCAGCCTTTGAGAGCGAGGATTTTTTCGACTTGCGGCGCGCGCAAGCGATGAATGTCGGGCATGCCCGAACCGAGCAGCGGTTGCAGATAAGCGCGGAAAGCCGCGGTGACATCGTTGCCGCCGGCGGCGATAAAGGCATCTTCCATCACGCGCGTCTTGCCGGCCACCGCCTCCAGTGGCTGCAAATGGTAGTCGACCGAATACAGGCCGTTGCGGCGGATCGCCACCGAGCCGTCGCGCTTGCTCCACATCGCATACTGCACGGCTTTTTCGCCGACTTCGCGCGCCTCGCGCTGGTCGACATCAGAGACGCAGCCGAGGAAGGAGCGCTGCAGATAGCCGAAGGTATCGCCGCGCACGCGCTTGATGTTGAGCCTGGCCTTGATTTCGTCGCACAGCAAGTCGGCCAGCGCGCCGGTGCCCGATAATTGCACGTTGCCGTGGGCATCATGCTCGATATCTTTTTTCAGCAGGCTGGCGATCGGCGTTCCCGAGGCATCGTGGATGCCTTCGGAAACTGCGATCACGCAGCGGCCGTAGCGCTCGTAAGTCGTTTTGACATCCATCAGGAAGTTTTCCAGGACAAAAGTCCGCTCGGGAAGGTAGACGAGGTGCGGGCCGTCGTCGGGGAATTTTTGCGCCATCTTGGCCGCCGCCGTCAAAAAGCCGGCGTGGCGCCCCATGACGACGCCGACATAGACGCCAGTCAGGGCCGCGTTGTCGAGATTGGCACCGGCAAACGCCTGTGCCACAAAGCGCGCCGCCGAGGGGAAGCCGGGCGTGTGGTCGTTGCCGACGAGGTCGTTGTCGACTGTTTTCGGGATATGGATGGCGCGCAGCGGATAGCCGGCTTTCTGCGCTTCGAGGCTGACGATGCGCACCGTGTCGGACGAGTCATTGCCGCCGATATAGAAAAAATGCTCGATCCGGTGGGCCCGCAAGACCTTGAAAATTTCGGCGCAGTATTTTTCATCGGGTTTGTCGCGCGTCGAGCCCAGTGCCGAGGACGGCGTGGCCGCTACCAGTTCGAGGTTGTGGGTGTTCTCTTGCGAAAGATCAAGGAAATCTTCATCGAGTATGCCGCGCACGCCGTGGCGCGCACCGTAGACGCGCTCGATCTGGTGAAAACGGCGCGCTTCGAGCGCTACGCCGACCAGCGACTGGTTGATGACGGCGGTCGGTCCGCCGCCTTGGGCCACGAGAATTTTTCCGGATGCCATAGAGGTATTTTCCTTTTGAATGCTGGCCAGAATTTGTTGCCGCCGGCCATAGGTCTACCATTGTAACCCTCCCGCCATGTCGTGCAGCAGACTCGTCTTGATCGGGCGCAAAGCGGCCAACAAGTCTTTCCGGCTCGCTGGCGCTGGCCGCGGACGGGCATTGCCGGCATGCCGAATATAAAGCGGAAGAAATAAGGACAGGAAAAGAGCGGAAGAAGAGGCCGGGGGAAATACGGCTGAGGAAATACGAAAGAGCAAATGCATGGGATGAAAGCCGCGCGGGGCGGCTTTCATCAGGTTTCAGTGGCGGTGGCGACATGCGCCATATCGACATCGCGATCTTATATGCGATCGATGCCTTTCTTGACGGCTTGCTTGGCATCGCCGACCAGTTTTTCAGTCTTGCCGGCCACTTGCTTCGCGTCGCCCCTGGCTTCTTGCTGCTTATTGCCAGTTAACTGTCCGACTTTCTCTTCGATTTTTCCGGCGACGTCCTTGACCGTACCTTTGATTTGTTCCTTGTTCATGCTGTACTCCTCTAGTGGGTGGTTGGCGCGCTGCCGTAATACGACTGCACTTGCGAAATCCAGCTGCTGTCGGCCATGTCGGGCCAGTCGTCGGGATCGAAGCCGGGGGCGTTTTCGATGCGGGACTTGTCGATGTCGAGCGTGATGCGTTTGTTGACGGTATCGAGTTGCAAGACGTTCCACGGGACGGCAAACAGTTTTTCGCCGAGCGTCAGGATGCCGCCGAACGAAAGCACGGCATAGGCGATGGTGCCGTTGCGCATGTCGAGCATGATTTCCTTGATGTCGCCGAGGTGCTCATCCTGGAGATTGTAGACATCGTCGCC
Source organism: Oxalobacteraceae bacterium (assembly GCA_021768485.1). Classification (GTDB taxonomy): domain Bacteria; phylum Pseudomonadota; class Gammaproteobacteria; order Burkholderiales; family Burkholderiaceae_D; genus JAIZVZ01. The sequence goes on from JAIZVZ010000002.1 coordinate 12,762, forward strand.
GATCAGCGTGTCGGCGCCCATCAGTTCCGGTCCCGGGCCTTTCTTGCCCGCATGGCTTTTATACATGCCATATGTATCGCGATCTTCGTATGTCATGGTGATTACTCCTTACATAATCAAAACGGAGCGATCATGATGACGATATCGATGTCGGCGATCTGTGCGCGGACCAACATAGGCATGTCGGCCGGTTAAGAAAACATGGGGTGCAGGGGAGGGCGTGCGGCGGTGAGATCCGGTCAGGAAATTGATTGATAAAATTGCAGACCGTTGCCGTCCGGATCGCGCACATGGAATTCGCGCGTGCCCCAAGGCGTATCGCCAGGCGAGGTCCACGGGTCGTCGCTGGCGCCGCGATGGTCGTTGACAATTTTTGCCTCACGGAATTCGGCGTACAGATCGTCGACATCCTTGACGGCGAAGCGGTAAGTGGGGCGCGCATCGTCGCCCTCTACCGACAAGACGACGTCTTTCCATTGCAGATGCAGTTCGACGGCATCGCGCGTGAGAGCGGCATATTCAGGGCGCGAGATGTCATCTTGAAAGGTTACATCGAATCCCATGCAGCGATAAAACGCGATCGATTGTGCTACGTTGCCAGACATTAAAACCGGGTGAACTGCTTCAAGCATTGTCAACATGGAATACCTCCGTCATCAAGACTATCGTCCAGAAATAGCACGACTATTTTCGCACAGGCTTGGACCGCCGTATCAACAATGAAATTCAAAATTTACATCTGTCGTGTTCTTGTTTTTTAATCAATTGCCTGCCGCCCGCCTGTTCAGCCGACGGCGATGCCCGATTCCTTGAGCAAGCCCATGATGCCATGCCAAAAAATTTCGATGCCGATACACAGCAGAATAAATGCCGATAAGCGCAGCAAGACCAGGGTGCCGAGCCGGCCGAGCGCATTGACCAGCCGGTGGGCATTGCGGTAGCACAGGTAAATTACCAGTGCCGTCAGTAAAGAGCCGAGCGCGGCGCTGCCCATCGAGCGCATCCAGTCGAGCAGGCGGGTCGGCGCATTGGCGCCCAGCGCGATCGAGGCGGCAATCGTGCCGGGGCCGACCGTCAAAGGGAAGGTGACCGGATAAAAGCTGCGCATTTTGTATTCTTCATCGCTCCAGTCGGCATCGGCATTGACCGTGACCTTGCTGGCGACCTGGGTCTGGATTTCATCGGTGCCCTTATTGCCGAGCAAGCCCCAACCGGCCGCCGCCACGATGATGCCGCCGGCCACGCGCACGATGGGCAGCGAAATGCCGAAAAAATTGAGAACGTGGGAACCGATGAAGATGGCCGCGATCAGCAAAAACCAGCAATTGATGGCGACCTGGCGCGCAATCCGTGCCTGTGCCTTATTGCTGATATTGCCGAGCAGGCTGGCGTAGATTGGTGCCGTTGCCAACGGGTTCAGGATCGGCAGCAGCGTCACAGGGATCAGGATGACGGCTTGCAAAAACAAAAGCAGCATGGAAAACTTTCGCGAAAAATAGTTTTTATAGTTTGGCAAAGTATACGGTATGTGGGCCTGCTTTCAATGCAATCGGTATGAGAAATACGCTTGCAAATGTAAATCCGGCTTTTTGAGGGGTTTGCGACACAAAAAAGCGATTTTTGCCGCACAGCTGCTCTTGTGGGACGGACAAAGACTGGCAAAAAAAAAAGCCCCGCACAAACAGGCGGGGCCGGTCGGCCGTGGCGCCGGCTTGCCGCCGCCGCGCCGGGCGCTTCGTTTTTTAAGGGAAGTGGCGTTTGAGTATCTCGCCAAAGGCATCGGCGGCGCTGATGCCGCCTTGCATCAGGCTGGTGATTTCATTTGAATATTCACTGATTTCGGCCGGCAGCAAGTGCCGGTTTTCCTTGAAATAAGCGTATTTCTCGGCATTGATATCGTCCTGTTTTTGCGAGGCGACGGTGCCGGTGCGGGCGCTGCTGCCGCTGCTGCTGGCCCGGGTCCTGCTGCCGGAGACCGAACGGCCGACGCCGGGCAGGCGACCGCCGGCGGCGACGATCTCGATTTGTTCCAGCGAAAACGTCGCCGATACCTTGGCGCCGGTGAATTCGCCTTCCTGCGGGTGGTGCAGGTGATGGTTGCCGTCGAAGGCCATCGTTCTTTCGGATGGGTTGATGACCTGGTAATACGGCCGCGCGCCGGCGGCGCCCAGGGCGAAGCGGACCCGCTCGCCGTAGGACGACATTTGCTTCATTACTTCTTTCAGATACTCTGGCGCCAGGGTATCGATCTTGCCGTTCCAGCGCTTACTTTTTGTAGTCGTGTTCAAAATGCGAAGTTCCAATGGTGATAGGTGATAAAAATTGGTAAAACTATTTTTAGTAAAAATGTTTGGTAAAACTGTTTTTTAGTAAAACTGCTTGCCAAAACGGCTGACCGGCGCCAGCCGGGCCGCCGTCGGCCGATCAGGTCGAGCCGCGCAGCAGTACCAGCAGGGCGCCGGCACCGCCATCGGCGGCGGTGGCCACCACAAAGGCCAGCACATCGTCTTTTTGCACCAGCCAGCTGTGCACCATGCCTTTCAAGACGGGTTCCTTGTTGACCGAACCGTGGCCTTTGCCATGGATGATGCGCACGCAGCGCAGGCCGCGTTTGCCGGCCCGGCGCAGAAATTCGGACAGGTTTTCGCGTGCCGCATCGCGCCGCATGCCGTGCAAATCGAGCTGGTCCTGGATCACCCAGTGCCCTTTGCGCAATTTACGCACGACGTCGGCCCCGATTCCCGGCCGGCTATAGCTAAGTCCGGTATCGGTGTCGAGCAGCGAACTGGCGTCGAACTGGTCCGACAGCGATTCCATCAGCGCCGCCTGTTCGTCTGCCAGGTGCTGGCGGGCGATTGGCGCCACGCTCGGCGACGACGGCGCCCGCTTGTTTTGATCGGGCAGCGGGGCGACCTCGCCGATCGAGGCGCGGAACAGGTTGGCCTCGATCTGCGCCTGCTGGGCCAGGCGCCGGCGTTCCGCTTCCTGTTGCTGGCGGCGTTTGTCGTCGGCCGCCAGCGTCTCGCGCAGCGACTTCAGGTCGGCGAAATTTTTAAAGGAAGACATGCTCTATTGTGCTCTGTTTCGGTCGGCAATGGCACGCGCCGCCTCGCAGCCGAGGCGGCGCGCTGCTGGGCTGGCTCAGGCTTCCTGGCTTTCGAGGTAGCGCTGGGCGTCGAGCGCGGCCATGCAACCGGTGCCGGCACTGGTGATGGCTTGCCGGTAAATGTGATCCTGCACGTCGCCGGCCGCAAATACGCCGGCAATGCTGGTGGCGGTGGCCATGCCGTCGAGACCGGTCCGGGTCTTGATGTAGCCGTTGTGCATCTCGAGCTGGCCTTCGAAAATGGCCGTATTCGGTTTGTGGCCGATGGCTACGAAGACGCCGTGCAGCTTGATATCTTCGGTCGTGCCGTCCTTGGTCGAGACCAGCTTGACGCCGGTCACGCCGCTGTCGTCGCCGAGCACTTCTTGCAAGGCATGGTCATATTTGATCTCGATCTTGCCTTCCTTGACCTTGGCATTGAGGCGGTCGATCAGAATCGCTTCGGCGCGGAATTTGTCGCGCCGATGGACTACGGTGACCTTGTCGGCGATATTGGACAGATACAGCGCTTCTTCGACGGCGCTATTGCCGCCGCCGATGACGGCCACTTCCTGGCCGCGATAGAAAAAGCCGTCGCAGGTGGCGCAGGCCGACACGCCTTTGCCCATGAAGGCTGTTTCCGACTCGAGTCCCAGATATTGGGCCGAGGCTCCGGTGGCGATGATCAGCGTGTCGCACGTGTATTCGCCGCTGTCGCCGATCAGGCGGATCGGCTTTTCGGTCAGCTTGGCGGTATGGATCTGGTCGAAAATCATTTCGGTGTTAAAACGCTGCGCATGCTGCTGGAAGCGCTGCATCAATTCCGGGCCTTGCACGCCGAGCGGATCGGCTGGCCAGTTTTCGACATCGGTGGTGGTCATCAGCTGGCCGCCCTGTTCGACGCCGGTGATCAGGACCGGATTGAGGTTGGCGCGCGCCGCATAGATGGCGGCCGAATAGCCGGCCGGCCCGGAACCGAGGATGAGAACGCGAGCGTGTTTGGTAGTTGCCATTTGTGTGCCTGCTGAGTGAGTTTCAAAAATAAGTTTCAAAAAATAAGTGTCAAAAATAAGGGGTAAAACAAGCTTTTAAAACAAGCTTTGATAACAAGTGTCAAAACAGATGGCGGCAGATGCCGGAAAACGTTTCAATAAAAGCGAAGCGGTAAGGCATCGCGCTAAGTAGTTGATCCTTAAAAAGCCAGGATAAAAGTCAAATACTTATCTAAAAAACCACTAATTTATTTTCCGGTATGCGTGAAGCGGCTCTGTATGGTGCATTTCGTGCGCATTTCCATACTGATATGATGCCGAAGCGTACAATGACAAGATCGCGCGCGGCTTGCCATTTGTTCAGCCGTCTGCATGCCGCCCGTCTGCGCCTGCTGCCTGTCTGCGCTTCTTGTCCGCCGGCTCTTCGTCTGCGGTCAAATATCGGGATTATTGTGTGCGTGACGCCGTGTTGCTGACGAAAATTAGTTAAGATTATAAATGGAACCGCCGAAGTCGGCGAGACTTGCTGCTTATCAGCCGATTTGTCTGCTTATTTGTATGCTTATTTGTCTGCTTATCTGTCAGCCGATTGCAGGCCTGGAATACCGTCTTGTCGATGAAAAAATGAACCTTATTGTTAATTTGTACCGCTTATGATCAAAACCAGTCCGGCCTACACCCGCAATACGACCGAGGCGCCAGCGCTGCCGAACCGCATGCTGCGTCTGCTTTCCGAAGCGCGCTGGCTGGTGCTGGCAACCGGCACCGTGTATTTTATTTTGATCATGCTTAGCTATTCGCTCGACGATCCGGGCTGGTCGCATGAAATCGTGGTGCCGCGCGTGCACAACCTGGGCGGGCGCGCCGGGGCGTTTGTGGCCGACATGCTGTCTTTCGTGTTCGGTTGGTCGACCTGGTGGTTCGGCATCGGCCTGATCCTGTTTACGGTGCGCGGCTACCGCCGGCTGGCGAGCAAATATCTGTTGCAAAGTCCGCTTGAGCGCGAACCGGAGCCGCGCTTTGAGGTGGTGGCGCGCGTCATCGGCTTTTTCTTGCTGATGCTGGGCAGCGTCAGCCTCGAAGCGCTGCGCATGTACACGCTGGCCGGACGCCATGTGCATATCGCCGGCGGCGTGCTCGGCTACGAAATCGGCAAATTTACCAATAGCGCGTTCGGCTTTACCGGCGCCACCCTGTTTTTTCTGCTGCTGTTCGGCCTCGGCTTCAGCCTGTTTTTCTATGTTTCCTGGCTTTCCGTGGCCGAGCGCATCGGGGCCCTGATCGATCTCGTCATCGATGGCTTTTCGAATCTGTACCAGACATACCAGGATCGCAAACTCGGCGAAGTGGCAGCGGTCAAGCGCGAAGAGCTGGTGGTGCACGAGCGCGCCAAGCATATCGAAAAACATGTCGAAAGCGCGCCGATCAAGATCGCGCCGCAAGTGGTGACGGTGGTGCGCTCGGAGCGCGTCGAAAAGGAAAAGCAGGCGGCGCTGTTTTCCGACATGCTCGACTCCAAATTGCCGCCGCTGTCTTTGCTCGACGAAGCGCCGCCGACGGTGGAGACGGTGTCGATCGAAACGCTCGAATTTACCAGCCGCCTGATCGAGAAAAAGCTGTCCGATTTTGGCGTCGACGCCAAAGTCGTGGCCGCCTATCCGGGACCGGTGATCACGCGCTATGAAATCGAACCGGCTACCGGCGTCAAGGGCAGCCAGATCGTCGGCCTGGCACGCGACCTGGCGCGCTCGCTGTCGCTGACCTCGATCCGCGTCGTGGAAACGATTCCCGGCAAAAATTACATGGGTCTGGAATTGCCCAATCCCAAGCGCCAGATCGTGCGCCTGACCGAAATTCTCAGTTCCAAGGTCTATAACGACGGGCAGTCGAGCCTGACGGTTGCTCTCGGCAAGGATATCGCCGGCAATCCGGTGGTGGCCGACCTGGCGCGCATGCCGCATCTGCTGGTCGCCGGCACGACCGGCTCCGGCAAATCGGTGGGCATCAATGCCACCATCCTGTCGCTGCTGTACAAGTCGGACCCGCACGATGTGCGCCTGATCCTGATCGATCCGAAAATGCTCGAAATGTCGGTCTACGAAGGCATTCCGCACTTGCTGGCGCCGGTCGTGACCGATATGCGCCAAGCCGGCAATGCCCTGAACTGGGCGGTCGGCGAGATGGAGCGGCGCTATAAATTGATGTCCAAGCTTGGCGTGCGTAATCTGGCCGGTTACAACAGCAAGATTCTGGACGCCAAAAAACGCGAAGAATTGATTCCGAATCCGTTCAGCCTGACGCCGGACCAGCCGGAACCGCTCGAAGTCTTGCCGACCATCGTCATCATCATCGACGAGCTGGCCGACTTGATGATGGTGGTCGGCAAAAAAGTCGAGGAATTGATCGCCCGTATCGCGCAAAAGGCGCGCGCCGCCGGCCTGCACTTGATTCTGGCGACGCAGCGGCCTTCTGTCGACGTGATTACGGGCTTGATCAAGGCCAATATTCCGACCCGGATCGCATTCCAGGTCTCGTCCAAGATCGATTCGCGCACCATTCTCGACCAGATGGGCGCCGAGACCTTGCTCGGCATGGGCGATATGTTGTTCATGCCGCCGGGCACCGGCCTGCCGGTGCGCGTGCATGGCGCTTTCGTCTCCGATGAAGAAGTGCACCGCGTCGTCAAGCATTTGAAGTCGCAGGGCGAGGCCAACTATATCGAAGGTATCCTGGAAGGCGGCACGCTGGAAGGCGACGGCGATCCGGGCGGCTTGATGGAAGGCGGCGCCGGTGGCGGCGAAGCCGATGCGCTGTATGATCAGGCGGTGGCGATCGTGCTGAAAAACCGGCGCGCCTCGATCTCGCTGGTGCAGCGGCATTTGCGCATCGGCTACAATCGCGCCGCGCGCCTGCTCGAACAGATGGAAAACAGCGGGGTCGTCTCGGCCATGCAATCGAACGGCAACCGCGACATCCTGGTGCCGTCGGGGCAGGCCGAATGACGAAGTGACGAAGGAATTGACAGCATAATTTGATGACAGAATGTGGCACATGAATGTGCCAATCGGCTTGCAAATAGCATTGCAACTGCGCCGCCTCTGAGTCGGTATCTTTGAGGGGCATGAATAAAATTGTATAAGGTAACCATGATTTCGAATAAAAAAGTACTCGGCGCCGCGCTGGCTGCCGCGGTGTTCGCTTTTGCGCCATTGGCGCAGGCCGGCGCGCTCGAACAGTTCAAGGCCTTTGTGGCCGGCACTAAATCGGCGCGCGGTGAATTCGACCAGCGCATCGTCAAGGTCGCCAAGGGCGCGGTCGTGATGTCCAAGCCGTCTTCAGGCACTTTCATCTTTGCCCGTCCCGGCAAATTCATCTGGCAATATCAAAAGCCTTACCAGCAATTGCTGCAAGCCGATGGCGACAAGCTGTATGTGTACGACAAGGATTTGAACCAGGTCACGATCCGCAAGCTTGGCGACGCGCTGGGGCAATCGCCGGCGGCGATTCTGTTCGGCAGCAACGACCTCGAAAAGAATTTCACCTTGAAAGAGGGCGGCCTGCGCGATGGCCTCGAATGGCTGCAGGCGACGCCGCGCGCGCGCGACAGCAGTTTTCAGCAAATCGGCATCGGCTTGCGCAACGGCACGCCGGAAGCGATGGAATTGCGCGACGCCTTTGGCCAGATATCGGTGTTGACCTTCAAGAAGTTTGAGAAAAATCCGGTGCTGGCTGCAGATCAATTTAAATTTGTCACGCCCAAGGGCGCCGACGTCTTCAATAATTGAGTTTTTTTGCCGGCGCTCCCGGCTTGATGTCGGGCGCTGCGTTCGCTATTTACCATTTACCGTCGCCGGTCGCGCCGCAGTGCGCACTGGCGGCGGTTCCTGTTTCAATGGAGGCACACCGTGGCTGATCTGTTCAATGCCGCGCCGACCCCGCCGCTGGCCGAAGCGCTGCGTCCGACCACCCTCGACGACGTCATCGGCCAGACGCATTTGCTGGGGCCCGGCAAGCCGCTGCGCCTGGCTTTCGAGTCGGGCAAGGCGCATTCGATGATTCTGTGGGGCCCGCCCGGGGTCGGCAAGACCACGCTGGCGCGGCTGACCGCGAACGCCTTCAAATGCGAATTCATTGCGCTGTCGGCTGTGTTTTCGGGTGTCAAGGATATTCGCGCCGCCATGGATCAGGCCCAGCAAAATCTGTCGCTGGGCAAGCACACGATTCTGTTTGTCGATGAAATCCACCGTTTCAACAAGTCGCAGCAAGACGCCTTGCTGCCGTATGCCGAATCGGGTCTGGTGACCTTTATCGGCGCCACCACCGAAAATCCGTCGTTCGAAGTCAATTCGGCGCTGCTGTCGCGGGCCCAGGTGTATGTCTTGAAGTCGCTCAGCGACGACGAGTTGAAATTGCTGGTGGCGCGCGTGCGCGAACAGCAATTAGGCCATTTGCTGTTCGATGAGGCGGCCATCGATACCCTGGTCGGTTATGCCGACGGCGACGCGCGCCGTCTGCTCAATTTGCTGGAGCAGACCGGCAGCGCGGCGCAGGCGGCCGGCACCAGCCATATCACGCCGGCCTTCATCGACAATGCATTGACGCTCAATGCGCGCCGTTTCGACAAGGGTGGCGATAATTTTTACGACCAGATTTCGGCGCTGCATAAATCGGTGCGCGGCTCCAATCCCGATGCCGCCCTGTACTGGCTCACGCGCATGCTCGACGGCGGCGCCGATCCGCGCTATCTGTCGCGGCGCATCGTGCGCATGGCCTGGGAAGACATCGGCCTGGCCGATCCGCGCGCGATGCAGATTGCCAACGACGCCGCCAATACCTACGAGCGCCTCGGTTCGCCCGAAGGCGAACTGGCGCTCGGACAGGCCGTGATCTATCTGGCGATTGCGGCAAAAAGCAATGCCGGCTACATGGCCTACAAGCAGGCCCGGGCCTTTGTCAAAACCGACAAGTCGCGCGAGGTGCCGGTGCATCTGCGCAATGCGCCGACCAAGCTGATGAAGGAACTCGGTTACGGCCATGAGTACCGCTACGCCCACGACGAGCCGCATGCCTATGCCGCCGGCGAAACCTATCTGCCCGATGGCATGCCCGAGCCGCACTGGTATCAGCCGGTGCCGCGCGGCCTGGAGCAGAAGATCGGCGAAAAACTGGCGTTCTTGCGCGGGCTTGATGAGGAGGCCGGGCGGTAGGTCGAACGCGGCTCCGCACGTCTTGGCATATTGTCTCAATTTTCTGGAGCGAGAATCATGTATGCAGTCATATTCAGGGCCAAGCCAGGCGTGATCGACGAGGCTTATGCCCGCACCGCCGCCAGTTTGCGCGAACTGGCTTTCGCATCATTCGGCTGCCTCGATTTTATTTCGGCCAGTGAAGGCGAAAGTGAGGTGACGATCTCGTATTGGCCCGACATCGACAGCATCCGGCGCTGGAAGGCGCATGCCGAGCATGTGCTGGCGCAAGAGTTGGGACGCGCGAAATGGTACGCCTCGTACACGGTGCAGATTGCGAAAATCGAGCGCGAATACTGCTTTCAGGCTGCTGTTTGAGCGCTCTTTAACGTGTCTCGGCGTGCCGCGGTAAAGCGGGGTCCGCCGCCCGCCGTCTGTCTGCCTGTCGCCAGACCACATAAAGACCAAAAAACAACGCTTTCCACCGTCTCGGCCCGTGATTTTTTGCTTTGTTCCAGAGAGCGAATCAAATTATTTTCATTAATGCGAATCGCTATCATTTACATTTGCATTGTTTCTTGTTAAGATAAATCGTCTTTCCCCAGCCAGCTATTTTTTGCGTCGCCATTGTGCGGTTCGTAAATGGCAAGCCATTTCCTCAACTTTCAGAAAGCTGACTATGGCCTTTATCAAAAGCCGCAAACATGCACTCCCCAACAAGTCGCGCCTGAATCAGGCGGTAGTCCTGGCGGCCATGCTGGCGCCGGCGGCAGCCTACGCGCAAGAAGCGAAAAAAGAGCAGGTTATGCCGGAAATCACGGTCCAGGCCACGCAGGAAAACGACTTCAAGGCCGACAAGGCGGTTTCGGCCAAATACACCGAGCCGCTGCTCAATACGCCGCAAACGATTACCGTGATCAAAAAGGAATTGATCGAACAGCAGGGCGCCGTCACGCTGACCGAAGCGCTGCGCAATACGCCGGGCGTGGGCGCCTTTTTTCTCGGTGAAAACGGCAGCACCAGCACCGGCGACGCCATTTATATGCGCGGCTTCGATACCTCGAGCGCCATTTTCGTCGACGGCATCCGCGATCTCGGTTCGATTTCGCGCGACGTCTTCAATATCGAACAGGTCGATGTCTTGAAAGGGCCGGCCGGTACCGACAACGGCCGCAGTTCGCCGACCGGTTCGGTCAATCTGATTTCCAAGCAGCCCACGCTCGAGGAAGCCGTGTCGTCCACCGTCAGCTACGGCAGCGCCAACCAGAAGCGCGTCACGCTCGACGCCGACCGCGTGCTCGACGCCGAGAAAGGCATGGCGATGCGGATCAACGCCATGGCCGACGATGGCGGCGTGGTCGGGCGCGATGTGGTCCATAACCGGCGCTGGGCGATTGCGCCGACCTTTGCCTATGGCCTTGGCAGCGCCAACCGCTTTTATGTCGATTACCTGCACGTCAAACAAAACAATCTGCCCGATGGCGGCGTCTCGACCATCGGCCTGCCCGGATACACAAGCCCCGACACCAGCCGCTCGTATATCTCGAAGGCGGCGGCCGTCAATCCGAGTAATTTTTACGGCTCGTCGTCGGATTTCGATAACGTCACGGCCGACATGTTTACGGTGCGTATCGAGCATGATTTCACGCCGGCCATCAAGCTGCAAAATACCGCGCGCTATGGCAAGACCTCGCAAAAATATCTGCTGACCTCGTTCATGGCGACCAGCGCCAATCTGCTCACGCCGGTGGCCAGTGATCCGTCGACCTGGACGGTGGCGCGCAGCAACCGCACCGTCAAGGACCAGGAAAATCAGATCCTGACCAATCAGACCACGCTCAATGCCGACGTCGTCCTCGGCGGCATGGCCCATGCGCTGGTCGGCGGTGTCGAGCTGACCAATGAAAAGCAGACCACCTACGGTTACAGCGGCACCGGCACGCTGGCGGCGGCCAATCTGTACAACCCGAATGCCGACGATGCCGTCAGCGGCCTCAATCTCGTGCGTAACGGCGTCTATAGCGACGGCAGCACCAATACCGTTTCGCTGTACGCCTTCGATACCGTCAAGCTCAGTCCGCAATGGCAGTTGAACGGCGGCGTGCGGGTCGACCATTACAGCACCACTTACGATGCGGCGACGCTATCGACCGCCACCTCCAATCCGACGCTGCCGGTCGGGACCCTGGTGCCGACCAATCTGAGCTTGTCCGGCAATCTGGTCAACGGCAAGATCGCGCTCGTCTACAAGCCGACTGCGGCCAGCAGCGTGTATGTCTTGTATGCGACCTCGAAACAGCCGCCGGGCGGTTCCAATTTTGCGCTCAGCACCACGGCCAGCAGCGCGGCCAATCCGCGCTTCGATCCGCAAAAGACCAGCAATACCGAAATTGGCGGCAAATGGGACCTGCTCGGGCAAAAGCTGGCATTGACGGGCGCCCTGTTCAGCACCGAAGTGACCAACGAAGTCGAGCAGGACCCGGTCGATCTGCTGTATTACCAGACCGGCAAAAAACGGGTGCAGGGGATCGAGCTCGGCGTGACCGGCGAGCTGGCGCGCGGCTGGCTGCTCAGCGCCGGTTATACCCGCATGAATACCAGCGTCGTTTCGGGCAAGGCGATCACCGCCAGCGGCGCCGATGGCCTGACTTATACGCCCAAACAATCGTTTACCAGCTGGACTTCGTATGCCTTGCCTTCGGGCCTGAAGATCGGCGGCGGCGCGCGCTTTGTCGACCGCCTGCTGCGTGGTACCGACAGCGCCATCGGCACGCCGACCTCGGTCGATTCGTACTGGGTGTTCGATGCCATGGCCAGCTATCCGGTCAGCAAGCATGTCGAGTTGCGCCTGAATCTGTACAACCTGGCTGACAAGACCTATGTTGCGGCAATCAACAAGAGCGGCTATCGTTATACGCCGGGCACGCCGCGTTCGGCGACGTTGGCCGTCACCATGCGCTATTAGCCAGAATCGTAAAAACAGTCAAAACAGTTAAAGAGGATTGTCATCATGATGTTGCATGTACCCCAGGTGCTGACGCCCGCTCAGGTCGATACCATGCTGACCCGGCTGGCGGACGCCGACTGGGTCGATGGCCGCGCCACGGTCGGAGCGCAAGGCGCGCAAGTGAAGAAAAATCGCCAGTTGCCGGAAGATGGCGCGGCGGCGCGCGAACTGGGCGAGATGGTGCTGGCGGCCCTGAATGCCCATCCGCTGTTTTTTGCGGCGGCGCTGCCGGCGAAAATAGTTCCGCCGCTATTTAACCGCTACAGCGGCGGCGAGCATTACGGCATGCATGTCGATGGTTCGGTGCGCAAACTGGCCGGCAGTCATGCCATGCTGCGCACCGATGTCTCGTGCACGCTGTTTCTGACCGACGCCGACAGTTATGACGGCGGCGAGCTGGTGGTGGCCGACGCTTACGGCACCCACGAAGTCAAGCTGGCGGCCGGCGATATGATATTGTATCCATCGACGAGCCTGCACCAGGTGCTGCCGGTCACGCGCGGCGAACGCATCTGTTCGTTTTTCTGGGTGCAGAGCATGGTGCGCGACGACAGCCGCAGGGCGATGCTGTTCGATCTCGACCGCAATATCGTGGCGCTGCGCGAAAAGCTCGGCGACAGCGAGGAAGTGGTCGGCTTGACCGGCCATTATCATAATTTACTGAGGCAATGGGCCGATGTATAAACAGGTGCAAACAGCGTAATGCCGAAAGATGTCGCCGACGCCGGCCTGACCGAAACAAACCTGAAGGCGGCCAGCCGCGCGCGCTGGCTCAAGCAGCTGCATCAGTGGCACTGGATCAGTGCCGGACTGTCCTTGGCCTGCCTGCTGCTATTCAGTTTTACCGGCATAACCCTCAATCACGCCTCGCAAATCGAAGCCAGGCCGCAGGTGGTCAAGCGGCTTGCCGTGCTGCCCGAAATGCAGCGCGCGCAGCTGGCGCGCACGGCGCGCAGTAATAGCGGCGCCAGCAACGAGGGCAACGGCAGCAGCAATGGCGGCGTGAGGACGGCGCTGCCGCCCGACACCCAGGCCTGGCTGCAGCAGACCTGGGGCGTGCAGGCAGCCGGCAAGGACTGCGAGTGGTCGCAGGACGAGGTCTATCTGCCGCTGCCGCGACCCGGTGGCGATGCCTGGGTGCGCATCACGCTGGCCGATGGCCATGCCGAGTACGAAGTGACCACGCGCGGCGTGATCTCGCTGCTCAATGATTTGCACAAGGGGCGCAATACGGGGCCGGCCTGGAACTGGTTCATCGACCTGTTTGCCATCGCCTGCCTGTTGTTTGCCCTGACCGGTTTGCTGATCTTGAAATTCCACGCAAAAAACCGGGCGTCGACCTGGCCTCTGGTCGGGCTCGGCTTGCTGCTGCCGGTGCTGCTGGCCTTGTTGTTCATTCATTGATTCACTGATTTGATCATTTAATTTTTTCTGTAAGGGATGTCGATGAAATTTCCTAAACTGCTTGCTTGTGGTTTGCCACTACTCGGTGCGCAGGCGATGGCCGCCGACCTCAGCGTCAAATTCGAACTGCCGCAACTGAACGTGGCCGAATATCACCGGCCGTATGTGGCGATGTGGGTCGAGCGTGCCGACCAGAGCTTCGTGAGCAATCTGTCGGTGCTGTACGACCTCAAGAAGCGCGATGACGGCGGCACCAAATACCTGAAGGACTTGCGCCAGTGGTGGCGCGTCAGCGGCCGCGATCTGCATCTGCCGGTCGACGGCGTCAGCGGTGCCACGCGCGGCGCCGGCCAGCACACGCTGGCTTTTCCCGCCGCCAAGGCGGTGCTCGACAAGCTGCCGGCCGGTCAATACCATGTCGTCGTCGAGGTCGCGCGGGAGGGCGGCGGCCGCGAGCTGCTGCGCCTGCCGTTCCAGTTGCCGGTCAAGGCTGCGCAAAGCGTGACGCTCAAGGGCAAGGCCGAACTGGTGGCGGCCAGCCTCGAACTGAAACCATGACAATCATAAAACGGAGCCGTCCCATGTCTATCATTTTCCAAAAGCCTGCGCGCCACATGTCAATTGCCCTGGCGCTGGCCCTGGCGACCTTGTGCGGCAGCGCCAGCGCACACCGGCCGTGGCTGCTGCCGTCGTCGACCTTTGTCGACGACAAGGACGCCTGGGTCACCTTCGACGCCGCCGTTTCCGAAGGCTTGTTCGATATCGACCATGTACCGCTGAAGCTCGATGGTCTGGCGATTGTCGGTCCCGACGGTCTTGCCCGCCAGCCTGAAAATCTCTCTGCCGGCAAGCTGCGCAACGTCTTCGACCTCAAACTGGCCAAGAGCGGCACCTACAAGATCAGCCTGGTCACGCAAACGGCGATGGCCAGTTATACGCTGGGCGGCGAAAGCAAGCGCTGGCGCGGCAACGAAGAAGCGCTGGCCAAGGAAGTGCCGGCCGCGGCCCAAAATCTGGTGGTCAGCCGCAGCCATGGCCGCATCGAGACCTTTGTCACCGCGCACAAGGCCGATTTTTCCGTTTTTAAACCGAGCAACGCCGGCCTCGAAATGGTTCCGCTGACGCACCCGAACGAAGCGCGGGTCGGCGAAAAAATCGCCATGCGCTTTCTGATCGACGGCAAGCCGGCGGCCAATCTGCCGGTGAGCCTGCTGCCGGGCGGCGTGCGCTATCGCGGCAGCGCCAATGAGACGCGGCTGCTGACCGATGCCAAGGGCGAGCTCAGCCTGAACCTGGCCGAGGCCGGCATGTACTGGCTCAATGCCAGCTATCCTGCAAACGGCCCGGCAAACGGCCCGGCAAACGGCCCGGCGCCGGCCGGAGAGCGGCCGATGGGAGAACGGCCGGCAACTGAGCGGCCGGCAGCTGAGCGGCCGGCAGGCGAGCGGCCGGCACCGCCGGCGCTGCGCCTGACCTATATCGCGATCTTCGAAGTGCTGCCGCAATAATCGATGCGGCGCATCCTGCTTCCCGCCGTCATTGACGACCGGCCGCCGCCGCGCGGCGCGCTGTTGCAGACTTATGGCGGCGCCACCATGGGCACGAGCTGGTCGGTGCGCCTGTATGCGTCGCCAATGCCGGCCTTGCAGCAGGCCATCGAAGCGCGCCTGGCCGAGCTGATGGCGCAAATGAGCCATTGGGCGCCCGATTCCGAGCTCGGCCGCTTTAACCGGGCGCCGGCCGGCAGCTGGCACAGCCTGTCGCCCGAGTTTTTCAGCGTGCTGTCGTTTGCGCTCGGCGTGGCCAGCGATAGCGGCGGTGCTTTCGATCCGTGCGCCGGCGCGCTGGTCAATGCCTGGGGTTTCGGTCCCGGCGAACGCTACGATGCTCCCGGTTTTGCGGTGCCCGATGCCGCGCAGATCGAACAGGCGCGGGCCAAGGGAAACTGGCAGGCGCTGGAACTGGACCGCAGCCGCATGCAGGCACGCCAGCCGGGCGGCCTGCAACTCGATTTGTCTGGCGTGGCAAAAGGCTATGCGGTCGATCAGGTGGCGCAATTGCTGGCGCAACACGGTGTCGCTCATTATCTGGTCGAGATCGGCGGCGAATTGCGCGGCGCCGGCATCAAGGACGACCGCCAGCCGTGGTGGGTGGCGCTGGAACGGCTCGACGACGTCGCGCAGCTCAGCACCGCGCAGTTCAGCACCGCGCAGCTCAGCACTGAATCAGCGCCGCAGGAAACTGAGCAGGAAGCTGAAATACTGGTCGCCTTGCATGGACTGGCGATTGCCAGTTCCGGCGATTATTTACGCTATTTCGAGACCGACGGCCGGCGCTATCCGCACACCATCGATCCGCGCCATGGCCGGCCGCTGGCCAATGGCGTGGCGCTGGCCAGCGTGATCGATGCCAGCTGCATGAGCGCCGACGCCTGGGCCACGGCCTTGACGGTACTCGGCGTCGACGATGGCCTGCGCCTGGCGCAGGCGCGCGGACTGGCCGTGCGCTGGTTGCGGCGTACCGAAGACGGCGTGCAGGAAACGATGAGCAGTGCCATGCTCGCGCTGCAGTAATGCAAACGCAACGCCTGTGGCTGGCGGCTTCGGCGCTGCTGATCTATGTGATTTTCTGCCTTGTGCCGGCCGGCCTGCAGCTGCGCCGGCGGCGTGCGCAGGCGCGCGGCAATGCCGAGGCCGGCGCCGCCTGGGTCGTGACCTATGCCAGCCAGACCGGCAGTGCCGAGGAATTGGCAACACACACGGCAGCTGTATTGCGCCAGGCCGGCCAGCGCGTGCACCTGTGCGCGCTGGGGCAGCTGGATCAGGCCCTGCTCGCAGCGAGCCCGCGCATCCTGTTTGTCGTCAGTACTTATGGCGAAGGCGATGCGCCTGATGACGCCGCCGCCTTTGTGGCCGGCGTCATGCCTGGCGCGCCGCAATTGCCGCAGTTGACTTATGCGCTGCTGGCCCTGGGCGACAGCAGCTATAGTCATTATTGCGGCTTTGGCCGCGCGCTCGACCGCTGGCTGCAAAGCCGCGGTGCGCAGGCGCTGGCGCCGCGCGTTGAAGTGGACCGCGGCGCGGCCGAGGCGGTCCGCAGCTGGCATCGGCAGCTGGCCGGCTGGCTAGGCATGGCCGAGGTCGCCGGCTGGGCGGCTCAGCCGCTGAGCAACTGGCGTCTGAAGGCGCGCCGCTTGCTCAATGCCGGCAGCGCCGGCGCTCCCGTATTCCACCTGGAGCTCGAGCCGCTCGATGGCGGCCTGCCCGAATGGCAGGCCGGCGATCTGGTGCAACTGGCGCCGCCCGACGATGCCGGACATCCGCGCGATTATTCGATTGCATCGCTGCCGGCCGATGGCGGCCTCGAATTGCTGGTGCGCCTGGCGCGGCGCGCGGACGGCAGCGAGGGCGCGGCATCGGGCTGGCTGACACAGCGCTTGCAGCCCGGCGATACCGTCAGCCTGCGCCTGCGGCGGCATGCAAATTTTCGCATCGATGGCAATCAGCGACGGCCCTTGATTTTGATCGGCAACGGCACCGGCATCGCCGGCCTGCGCGCCCACCTGAAGGCGCGCGCCTGCGAGAGGGGGCGGCCGGCGAGCTGGCTTGTCTTCGGCGAGCGTAATGCCGCCAGCGATTTTTTATACGAAAACGAATTGCTGCAGTGGTTAAATGACGGCGTGCTGACACGGCTCGATACCGCATTTTCGCGCGATCAGGCGCACAAGCGCTATGTGCAGGACTGTTTGCGCGATGCCGGTGCGCTCGTGCGCGAATGGGTCGGGCAGGGGGCTGCCATCTATGTCTGCGGCAGCCTGGACGGCATGGCCGGCGGTGTCGAGCAGACGCTGGTGGAATTGCTGGGGCGAGACGGCCTGGACCAGTTGTCGCGTCAGGGCCGCTACCGGCGCGACGTTTACTGACAGTATGCCGCGATTGTGCGAAGATAGATTCGCAACAGATCGCTTCTACGCGGTTTTCACCTTGATTCGCACATAAATCACAAGCGGCAGCCATGCCCCGGTACTGCGCTGGCAGGCGCTGTCTTGCATGGCACCGGAATCCCATCCGTTTCGCCGCGTGGGCGGGCGGATGCTTATTGCTGCATCTATTTTCATTTTCTCTTTTGGAGTCGACATGGACAAGCTCAGCAAACAAGCCGCAATCGATGCTCTCAATGCCATCATGGAACTGGAATTGGCGGGCGTCGTCCACTACACCCATTACTCGCTGATGGTTTACGGCTTCAACCGGATTCCTATCGTGTCCTGGCTTAAAGGTAATGCCGAAGAAGGTCTGGCCCATGCGCACAAGGCCGGTGAAATGGTTACCTTGCTTGGTGGACATCCATCGCTGAAAATCGGCGCCTTGCTCGAGACGGCCAAACACGATGTTGCCGATATCTTGCGCGAGAGTCTGGAACACGAAAAAATCGCGCTGGCCGCTTACTATCATTTGTTGAAGATAAGCGAGGGCAAGTCGATCTTGCTCGAAGAATATGCGCGCAGCATGATTGTGCAGGAAGAGCTCCATCTCGATGAAGTCAACAAGATGCTGCGTCGTCCAGGTTCGATCGCTCCCTTCAGCCTCTGACAGACCGGGGCTCCCCGGTTTCCCGCTGCGGCGGCCTGCCATGCCCGGGGCCTGAATACGCGCCCGGATATTTGCCGCGTGGAAATAAAAATCAAGCCGTCATCGACGGCTTTTCTTTTCCTTTAATATCTTGCGTGTTTGCAATGGTTCGCAATGTATTATTGCTGGGTTCGATTGATTTCACAGCATATAATATATGCTCATAGGTAACTGATGCCTTTCCGCAAATAGCGCAAGGGCAGACCAGATCAGATTGATGAGCGCATCTCGACAACCGGTTTGCCGCCAAACACGCGGTAAGCAAACAGGGAGACATGAATGTTTTTGGACCATCCAACGATTACCGCCACAAACAGCTTTACCGAACCCGATCGCATTGAACGTCTGACCCGCGTCTATGGTTATGCCATGGCCTTGGCCGATGCCGCCGGCGATAGTCAATTCGTGCAAAAGATCTCGCAAATTCACGACCATAAAGGAACCTTGATCATTTTCTGGAGTGAAGAACCGAGCGAGACGGAAAAAGACTATTTTTTGAAAGCCTGGGCCAGCAAGATCGGCGATGGCAGCAACAATGTCGAGCATGAGATTTAAAAAGCCGTGATGGATACTGCCACCTTGCTGTCGGCGCTGCTACTGGCCAATGCCTGCCTGTGCGCGGCATTGCTGGTTGGCGGCGCCAGAAATCGCCTCAATCTGTCATTGCTGGTGGCCGAACCATGGTCCTTGCTGCTGCTTGCGCGGCAAGTGCAGTGCCTGGCCTGGGGCGCGCTATTGCTGCACGCGATGCAGCCGGCCATGCTTGCCGCCTGGCCCGGACAGTTATTGCTGGTGGCCGGCGCCGCGCTGGAAATGGGCGCCTTGTGGCATCTACAGGGCGGGACTGCGTGGCGTCCGTGGTCGCTCGCGGCGGCGGCAGGTCTGTTGCTGAGCGCGCTGCTGGAATGGTGGCGAAATCCAGACAATCTTGTTTTGCATGATTCGACCCTGATCATGACGGCCTTATTCTTCGGCGCCGCCGGCGTGCGTCTGTGCTGGGCGCCGGCGGCGCACGCGCCCTCCGGCGTGCGGCGCCGGGTCGGTGTCTTGCTGCTGCTGCTGGCGCTGCTGGTGCTCGTCCCGTGCCTGGGCCAGCCCTGGCTAGACGGCGGCAACCACGGCGGGCGCGGCGCGGCAATCGCCATGCTGTTTGCCGTGTATCTGCTCAGCCTGGGCAGCGGCCTCGGATTTTTCCTGCTTTCGCGCGATCGCCAGCAGCAGGATCTCGAGCGGCAGTCAATTATCGATCCCTTGACCGAAGCCCCCAACCGGCGCGGTTTTTTCAATGCGCTGGCGCCCTGGATGGGGCTGGCGCGCCGTCCGGGCGAAGCCACGGCCGTCATTTTGCTGGACCTCGATCACTTCAAGCGGGTCAACGACACTTATGGCCACGCGATCGGCGACCTGGTCTTGAAAAGCGTGGTCGACATCGTTAAAAAGCAATTGCGCGACAGCGATCTGGTCGGCCGCTTCGGCGGTGCCGAATTGGCCATCATGCTGCCGCGCACGGCGCTTGGCGATGCGGAAATCGTTGCCGAACGCGTGCGGCAGGCGATTGCGGCGATACCGATCAAGGCCGATCGTGCCATGTTATCGGTCACCGCCAGCATGGGACTGACCACGATTGCCGCGCACGACAGCGTGGTCACGCTGTTTCGGCGCGTCGACCGCGCGCTGGCGGCCGCCAAGCAGGAGGGGCGCAATCTGGTCAGGATCGCGCCCGAAGAAAGCGCCGCCTGAGCCGCATGCGCGAGCGCTGTGTCTAGCGGCCGGCGGCCGGCAGGAATTGTTCGACCTCGCCGACAAAGGTGAGCGGATCGATGGGCTTGCAGATATAGGCATCGAAACCGGCTTGCAGGCCGCGTTCGCGGTCGCCGACCATGGCCAGCGCGCTTACCGCAAGCAGCGGTATGTGGCGCGTCGCCGGCGCGGCCTTCAGATGGCGCGCCACTTCATAACCATCCATTTTGGGCAAATGGATGTCGCACAAAATGAGTTCGGGCTGGGCATTGCATGCGTGTTCCAGGCCGGCTTCGCCATCGTCGGCCGTCAGTACCTGGTGGCCGAAGGCGCTCAACAGATAGCGCATCAGCTCCAGATTGGCCGGATTGTCTTCGATGAGCAGGATGCGTGCCATGTCATATATCCTGACTCAAATGCAGCACGAAGGTGCTGCCGACGCCGAGCGTACTTTCGCAAGAGATCGTGCCGCCCAATAATGCCGCCAGTTTTTCGCTCAGGTGCAGGCCCAGGCCCGTACCTTCGTAGCGCCGCGTCGACGATGAATCGAGCTGGGTGAAGGCCTGAAACAGCGAAGACTGGTCCTTGAGCGCGATGCCGCAGCCGGTGTCGGCCACGCTGATTGTGGTGTGCAGCAGATCGCCTTCGACATGCTGCTTTAGCGCGATGACGACTTTGCCGTGGTCGGTGAATTTGATGGCGTTATTGGTCAGGTTGAGCAGGATCTGGCTCATGGCGCGGCGGTCGGTGGTGAGCATGATTTCCTGCTCGGGCAGCACGGTTTGCAAGTCCAGATTTTTTTTCTCGGCCAGCGGACGCAAGGTCGCCGCGGTGCTGTCGATGACGCTCACGCAGGATAGCAGTTGCGGGTAGATTTCGCTTTTTCCCGATTCGATTTTGGCCAGGTCCAGCAAGTCGTTGATCAGCGATAGCAAGTGGCGGGCGCTGCTCTGGATCGTCGTCAGCTGCTTGTCCTGGTCGAGCGTCAGCGGCCCCGGCAAACGCATCAGCATGGTGCCGGTAAAGCCGATGATGGCGTTGAGCGGCGTGCGCAATTCATGCGACATATTGGCCAGGAAGCGGTCTTTCAGCCTGGCGGCGTTTTCCAGTTCGAGATTTTTTTCGGAGAGCGCTTTTTCGATCCGTCTGCGCTCGCTGATGTCGCGGATCGCGCTCGAGACCAGCGTGCCTTCTTCGGTTTCCAGCGGACTGAGGCTGATCTCTACCGGAAATTCGGTGCCGTCCTGGCGCAGGCCGTACAGTTCCAGGCCGGCGCCCATCGAACGCGTACGCGGCGCGCCGAAAAAATTGTCGCGATGTTGCGGGTGGGGCGAGCTGAAGCGCGACGGCACCAGCACTTCGACTTTTTTTCCCAATAAATCCTGGCGCGCATAGCCGAACAGCTTTTCGGTTTGCGAGTTGACCAGCACGATATCGCCGGCGCGATTGACGATGACGATGGCGTCCGGCGCCGATTCGAGCAGGCCGCGGAATTTCTGCTCGGCGCGCTTGCGCTCGCTGATGTCGCGGATCGCGCTCATGACGAGCGTGCCGGTGTCGACGCTCAAGGGGCTCAGGCTGATTTCAACCGGAAATTCGATGCCATCTTTGCGCAAGCCGTACAGCTCGAGCCCGGCGCCCATGGCACGGGCGCGCGGTTGGGCGAAATAATTGCTGCGATGGCCCATGTGCGAATGCCGCAAACGCTGCGGCAACAGCACTTCGATCGCCTTGCCGCGCAATTCATTGTGTTCGTAGGCAAACAGCTTTTCGGCCTGGCTATTGGCCAGCACGATACGGCCGAGCGGATTGACGATGACGATGCCATCTGGCATCGATTCCAGTAAATCGCGAAATCTGGCATCAACCAACTTGGCGTCGCGCAAGACCTTGATTTCCGTGAGATCTCTCTTGCACGACATGACGTATTCGGGATGGCCTTGCTCGTCGTAAATCAGCTTGTCCGAGGTTTCCAGATACAGCAGGGTGCCGTCTTTTTTGCAGCGTATCGATTCGTAGCTCGCTTTTCCGTTTTGCAATACATTCTGGAAAAATTGATTTTCATCGTCGATCTTGTCGCGAGGCACGAGCAAATCATTCCAGCGGCGCCCCAGCACTTCCTCGCCGCGATAGCCGAAAATCACTTCGGCTCCCTGATTCCAGAAAATAATGGTGCCCTCGAGGTCCGTCAGCACCAGAGCATCGGGGACTTCGCGAATCAGCAAGTGATCGAAGTTGGTATCCATGAGGGCTATCCGAAGCGAATCGTCGCTTATTATGCCTCTGGCGAAAGGCAATGCACAATTGATTTGTGCGCCGGCGCCGGCGCTATGGTTGTTTCTATCCCTTAGTCAATTTTTCCTGTGTCTTTGGCGCTCACGCTGCGATTCGATGGCGCATGCTAACATTCGCTTTAAACGGATGAATACAATCATCTGGGCAACAAAATGAATAAAGGACAACGATGTTTGCTGCAATTGATTTGGGGTCCAATAGTTTTCGCATGCATATAGGAAATCATGATGGCGAAACCTTGCGTGTCGTGCGCAGCGGGCGCGATCAGATTCGGCTGGCGGCCGGTCTCGATGCCAAGGGCAATCTGAGCGAGGCGGCGATGCAGCGGGCCCTGGCCTCGCTGGCCCGGTTTCGTCTGGTGCTGGCCGAATATAAACTTGAAGCGGTGCGCGTGGTTGCCACCAATACCATGCGGGTGGCGAAAAACGCGGCCCAGTTTTTGCCGCTGGCCGAACAGGCGCTCGGTTATCCGATCGAAATCATTTCAGGCGAAGAAGAGGGACGCCTGATTTACATGGGCGTCTCGAATGCGCTCGGCGATCCGCTCGAACGGCGGCTGGTGATCGATATCGGCGGCGGTTCGACTGAACTGATTCTCGGTTCCGGCACCGAGATTGAAGAAGTCGAATCGTTTTCAGTCGGCACCGTGCGCCACGGCCAAAATTTTTTCATCGATGGCGCCATCGATGCGCCGTCGTTTGAAGCCGCCATCCTGTCGGCGCACAGTTATTTCGAAGATGCGGCCTTGCCGTTTCATCCGCAATACTGGCAGGTTGCGTATGGCTCGTCGGGAACGATCCGGGCGATTGCCGATATTATTGCCCGCAATAATCTTGGCGACGGCAGCTTGTCGCAAGCCAGTTTACATGCCTTAAAGCAGCGTTTTATCGGCTTCGGCGCCGTCTCGCGCATTAATCTGGCCGGCGTCAAACCCGATCGCGCCGCCACCATCGTCGGCGGGCTGGCGATTCTGATCGGCCTGGCCGAGGTGCTGGCCGTGGCGCGTGTCCATCCGGTCGAAGCCGGCTTGCGCATGGGCGTGATGTGGGACTTGTATCTGCGCGCCACCAAGCGCGACCGCCGTGAGTTGTCGGCCCGCAGTTTTTTGCGCAAATTCCATGCCGACGAGGCGCGCGCCGATCGGGTCGCGCAGGACGCGCTGATTTTATTGTCGGCGCTCAAGCCGGCCGGTGAAGCGCATCAGCGTTTATTGTATTGGAGTGCCTTGCTGCATGAAACCGGCATGGTCATCTCGCACACCGGCTACCATAAGCATGCTGCCTACATGATTGAAAATGGCGACTTGCCGGGATTTACCGCGCGCGAACTGCGCACCATGAGCAAATTCGTGCTCAGCCAGAAAGGGAATCTGCGCAAGCTCGGCGAGGCGCTGGCCGACCCCGATTTTGCCAAGGCCGTGCTGGCCTTGCGGCTGGCCGTGGTGTTCATGCACGCCCGGGCCGAAGTCGATATCAGGCAAATGCGTTTGCGCATGAAAAACAAGATTGAACTCGACTTGTCCAAGGAGTGGTTAACGCGTTATCCGACAGTCTCGTATTGGCTTGGCAAAGAGAAAGAATGGTGGGCTGAAGTCGGCATGCCATTTATTATCAAGGAAAATGGCTGAGCCTGAAAAACTTTCAAGATGGACTGGAACTTAATTAAAAGATCACAGTCTTTTATATTCCGGTCCCGATTTTATCGAAGGCTGGTGGTATCGGAACAGAGGAGCGGATCACCTTGCTGTTACCGGTGCCATCAGGTCTTCGATGTTGTCGCAGCTTCGATGTTGTCGGACCTGTGGCGTTGTCGAACCTGCGGCGTTGTCGACGTAATGTATTCGTGACAATGTATTCGTGACGATGTGCTCGCTGCAATGTTCTCGCTGCAATGTTCTCTATGTTTTGCTGCTGTCGAAGCGCTGGCATTACCGAATCTCTGGTGCGGTCCCATTATTGGCATCACCCATCATCTTGAGAGGATTTTATGCAAACCTATACGCTTACACCGGCTGCCAAATCGCATATCGACGCGCAGCTGACGTTTTTTAATGACGCCTCCGACAAAATTCTGCGGGCGATCCAGAAGGTCAATGAACTCAATATCCAGGCCGTGCAAAATATTGTTCTGGAGTCTATTAATTGCGCTTATCAATTATGGTGGGCCAAAAATCCCAATGAATTCCTGTCGCTGATTTCCGCACAAATTCAGCCTGCGGCCGAAAAAGGCCGCGGTTATCAGCAAAATCTGCGCAATATCGCGGCGCGTGCCCAGGCCGATCTGTATTCGGTTGCCGAAACGCATATGCCCGAAGCCAGCCGCACGGCTGCGGCGCTCGCTGAAGAGGTGTTGCGCATCGCTTCTGAAGAGGCCGAAAAGGCGGTAGAGCGGCAGCGTGAAGCGACCAAAAAAATGGAGAGCGATGCCACTGCCGCAGCCAATGCGGCGCGTGAGGAAGCCAATGGCAGCGCCGAACGCATTGTCGGGCATCAGTATGAACAGGCTGGCAATTCCTCGCAAAGTCCCAGCGTGCATTAAGTAGGGCGCAGGGCAACACGTCAAGAATCAGCTGGAGAGCGAAACATGCAGTGGCAGCAGCGGCGCGCGAGGGCGTCGTCTGCTGCTGTTTTTTTTGTCGCTGTGTTTGTTGAACAGTAAAAGTCGCTTGTCGAACAGCAAAAGACGTATGCTGGACGCAGGCGTGCGCTTATGAGTTTGCGCTCGCCTTTGTGCTCAAGCGTGTGCACAGGCCTGTGCTCACGCTTTTGCTCACGCTTTTGCTCACGCTTCTGCTTATTTCAGCCTCACTTTTATGCGCTCAGCGCAGCCTCTTGTTCCTTGCGAATATAGGTAGCGAGTTCGTCTATGCTTAGCAGGACCAGGTCGTGCCTGTTCGCATAGTCTTCAATTTGCTTTCCCTTGCTCATGCTGCCGTCAGGATTCGTCAATTCGCACAGGACGGCGGCCGGTTGCAGGCCCGCCAGACGCATCAAATCGACCGAGCCTTCGGTATGGCCGCGCCGCTCGAGCACGCCGCCTGGTACTGCACGCAGGGGAAAGACATGGCCGGGACGCGCCAGATCGTCGGGCCTGGCGTGCTCGGCAATGGCGGCCTTGATGGTGGTAACCCGATCGGCGGCCGACACGCCGGTTGTCACGCCGCGCGTCGCTTCGATGGTGACCGTGAAGGCGGTGCCGTAGCGGCTGCCATTTTTCTCTACCATGGGCGGCAAATCGAGTTGTTTCAAACGCTCGTCGTTCAGGCAAAGACAAACGATGCCGCTGCAGTCGCGGATCAATTGCGCCATGCTGGCATTGTCGATTTTTTCTGCGGCGACAATCAGATCGGCTTCGTTTTCGCGATCGAAATCATCCATCAAGACAACCGGGCGGCCGGCCTGCAAGGCCGACAGGGCTAGTCCCAGGCGCTGTGAAAACGGCGCCAAAGTCATGCTGTTTTGTGGGGTATTCAAGGAAGTACGGGTAGAACTTGGTGTAAACATGGTCGAAACGCTCCGCAAATAAAAAGTGCAAAAGACGTTTCAGGGGTAATGTTGAATAGCCGAACAGAAGCCGCGCAGGGCATGCACAAGGCAGGCACGTGCCGACTCGATTCGACGCATCTTCTTTCATCCGGACTATGACCGTCGGCCCTGGAATCACACCAGATCTGCTGACCTTGCCGCGTTTCATGAAGACTGACGCAGCGAGCGCTCGCGGGCTTGCCCCGTCAATGCAAGGCATCGACAGAGCTTACCGCCGGTGGGGAATTGCACCCCGCCCTGAAGACGTAAGCTTACCGGTTGATTCCGGTAAGGCAATTATACGTGCTTTCGCGGTTTGCTGTTTTGTCATGGCGGCAGGCCGCGCCGCAGTCCTTAATGTTGCATCAAGACCGGTACCGTCATTTCGCTGAGTACCGTGCGGGTCACGCCGCCCAGCAGCAGTTCGCGCAGGCGGGTATGGCCATAACATCCCATCACCAGCAAATCGGCACCGCTGTCTGCGGTAAACGACAGCAGGGCGCGGCCGATGTCGCCGCTGGTGTGGTGGGCGACCAGCTCGACGCCGACATCATGCCGGCTCAGATACAGGGCGATATCGCTTTCGGAACCGGGCCCGCTCGCCGGCGGGTTAATGACAAGCAGCTGCACCTTGCCGGCGCGCTGCAGCAGCGGCATGGCGCCTTGCACCGCTTGCCGCGCTTCGCTTCCCGGATTCCAGGCCACGACAATATGGCGGGGCGTGTGTTTGAAGCTGGCCAGCGGCGGCACGATCAAGACCGGGCAGCCGCTTTGCAGCGCCACATAGGCGGGCAAGTCGACATGGTCGGCGCCGGGGAAATCCTCGCGGTCGTATTTGCCGAGTATGACCAGATCGCAGTAACGGGCCTGGGTGCTGATGCCAAGCGCAATTTCTTCCTCGACTGCGCGGCTCTCGAACGAGCTCACGCCAAAGTTCTTGACGCTGTCTTCGAACTGGCGGCGTACGACATCGGATTGCTGGCGCAGTGTTTCGAGATAAGGGACGATGGCCGGATCGTCGGCGTGCATGGCAACCGTGTCGTGCAAAAATTTCGAGACGCCCGTCATTGCCGCGCCAATCAGGTGCGCATTTTCTTCCAGAGCAATATTGGCGGCCCATTCGACGCGGTCGGCGCAGTAGCGCGAGCGATCGATATGCACCAGGATGACTTTGTAGCAGGTATTCATCATCGCTCCCTGTTGTCATTTCATCGGCGGCCATATTGCGGAAAAATACCGTGTTGCAATATTGTGCCGAAATCTCGTGGTGGCATTGGCCATCTTATGAATCGGCGTCCTTTTGGCACCGGCCCACTGCTTATCGTAGGCCTGATCTGTTGCGTTTTATTGTTTCTTATTTAAGGAACTTTAATGTGCGTCAAACATGGGACAAACACCATGCTTGCTTGCTGCTATTCAGGCAATACTCGAATTTTCCCGCTCAGTGTCTTGTACGCCAGCCATAAGGAAGGAGACCTCATGCAGCGTTCCGTCCCCGATTCCACCGCGCTACCAGCCCCGCATTCCGCGTCGCATGCCGTCGCCGATCCCCAGCAGCAGCGCGCCGCGAGCGCGGCCGGCGTCACCGAGCGCAGCGGGCAAAATGATGCCTTGCCAC
Source organism: Oxalobacteraceae bacterium (assembly GCA_021768485.1). Lineage (GTDB taxonomy): Bacteria > Pseudomonadota > Gammaproteobacteria > Burkholderiales > Burkholderiaceae_D > JAIZVZ01. Next base: position 40,244 of record JAIZVZ010000002.1, read on the forward strand.
CCGGTTGGAGCGATATCGAGCCGCCGACCACGCCGGACCGCTTGTTGCACGCGGGCATGGCGCGTATCACGCTCGGCATGTCGCCGGCCAGCCTGGCGCTCGCCTATCTCGATTGGGCTTTGCATTTGTCTATGTCGCCCGGGAAATGGTTGCGTCTGTTCGACAAGGCGGCGCGCAAGCAGGCGCGGTTTTTCAACTATGCGCTCAAATGCGCATGGCGCCAGGATTCGCCCGGCGGCGCGCCGTGCATCGCGCCCTTGCCGCAAGACCGGCGCTTTCGCGATCCGTCATGGCAGCAATGGCCTTTCAATCTGTATTACCAATCGTTTTTGCTGAATCAGCAATGGTGGCATAACGCCACCACCGGCATCGGCGGGGTATCGCCGCATCACGAACATGTGGTCTCTTTCATGGCGCGGCAATTGCTCGATATGTTCTCGCCCGTCAATTTCATTGCGACCAATCCACAGGTGCAGGCGGCTACCTTGCGTGAGGGCGGGCAAAACCTGTTGCGCGGCGCCGCGATTTTCATTGACGAATATCAAAGGAACCGGAGCGGCCAACCACCGCCGGGAGCCGAACAATTCCGCGCCGGGCACGAGGTGGCGCTAAGCCCCGGCCAGGTGGTGTACCGCAACGATTTGATCGAACTGATCCAGTATGCGCCCAGCACGCCCACGGTATTTGCCGAGCCGGTCCTGATCGTGCCGGCCTGGATCATGAAATACTATATTCTCGATTTGTCGCCGGCCAATTCACTGGTGCGTTACCTGGTCGGGCGCGGCCATACGGTATTCATGATTTCATGGCATAACCCCGGTACCGAGGACTGCGAATTGAGCATGAACGATTATCTGCAGCGCGGCGTGCTCGAGGCCTTGACGGCGGTGCAGGCCATCGTGCCTGAGACAAGGATTCACGCAGTCGGCTATTGTCTTGGCGGCACCCTGCTGGCCATTGCCGCCGCCTATTGCGCGCGGCGCGACGATGCGCGGCTGGCGTCGATGACCTTGCTGGCGGCGCAGACCGACTTCAGCGAAGCCGGCGAGCTGATGCTGTTTATCGACGATTCCGAACTCGATTATCTGGAAGACCTGATGTGGCAGCAAGGCTATCTCGATACGCGGCAAATGGCCGGCGCCTTCCAGTTATTGCGCCCCTATGATTTGATCTGGTCGCGCCTGGTTAATAGCTATCTGCTCGGACAGGGCACGCCGATCAATGATTTGATGGCCTGGAACGCCGATTCGACGCGCATGCCATACCGTATGCATAGCCAGTATTTGCGCCAGCTGTTTCTCAATAACGATTTGTTCGAGGGGCGCTTCCGGGTCGACGGCAAGCCGGTGGCCCTGAGCGACATTCATTTGCCGACTTTTTTGATCGCCACCGAAAGCGACCACGTCGCGCCGTGGCGCTCGGTCTACAAATTCAATCTGGTTGCCGAAACCGACATTCATTTTTTGCTGACCAGCGGTGGCCACAATGCCGGCATCGTCAGCGAACCGGGCCGCGCGGGCCGGCGCTACCGGCTGTCGCACTGGCATGCCGGCGATAAATACGTCGATGCCGACGATTGGTATGCCGAATGCCGGCCGGCCGACGGTTCGTGGTGGCCTGTGTGGCAGGGCTGGCTGGCGCAGCACAGCAGCCGCCGGGGCGAACCGCCGGCCATGGGCGCGGCCGACAAAGGCTATCCCTGCCTGCAGGCCGCGCCGGGCAGTTATGTATTCGAGCGCTGACAGCGAAGGCCGTCAAGTCCGGATCGCGAAAATGTAAAAATTGGCACTGCCTGCTGGAAAATCCGCCATTTCGTTATGTGCGCGTGTATATTACGCTTTTGCCATCTATCGAAATGAGGAGATCGACCATGCGCGTGACGATTCGCCGAAGTTTATGTGCCATTGCCATTTTTGCCGCCGCCCAGTGCGCTGCGGCCGCCGATTTGACGGTGTCGGCCGCCGCCAGCCTGACCAACGCCTTCCAGGAAATTGCGCGTCAGTATGAAGCGCAATACCCGGGCAGTAAAATTGCCTTTAATTTTGGCGCCTCGGGCGCCTTGCTGCAGCAAATGGCCAAAGGGGCGCCGGTCGATGTGTTTGCCTCGGCCGACCAGGAAACCATGGACATGGCCGAAAAGCAGGGCTTGACGCAGGCGCGCGAACGCCATGATTTTGTCCGCAACACACTGGTGCTGATCGTTCCGGTTGACAGCAAATTGCCGATGCAGCGCCTGGCCGATCTGGGCCAGCCTGGCGTGCGCCATATCGCGGTCGGCAATCCTGCCAGCGTGCCGGTCGGCCGTTATACCAGGCATGCGCTGGAAGCGGCCAAATTGTGGCCGATGGTCGAAGCCAAGGCCATCACGACCCAAAACGTGCGGCAGTCGCTCGACTATGTCGCACGCGGCGAGGTCGAAGCCGGCTTTGTCTATGCCACCGATGCCGCCATCATGAAAGACAAGGTCAAGGTCGCCTTCACGGTTCCCTTGAGCGTAGCGATCAGCTACCCGATTGCGCGCCTGACCCATAGCAGCAATCCCGATGCGGCGCGCTTCGTCGCCTTTGTGCTGGCGCCGGGAAGTCAAGCCATCCTGGCCAAATACGGTTTTTCCAAACCATGACGAGATCGGTCTTGCACGCATGATGGTGGCCTGGACTGCGCTCTTGCTGTCGCTGAAGGTGGCAGGCTGCGCGACCTTGCTGAATCTGTTCTTGGGCGTCGGCACCGGCTATCTGCTGGCGCGCGTGCGCTTTCCGGGGCGCGACCTGCTGGACTCCCTGCTGACGCTGCCGATGGTGATGCCGCCGACCGTGCTTGGTTATTATCTGCTGGTTTTGCTGGGCAGCCGCGGCGTGCTCGGCGCCTGGCTGCAGCGCAGTTTCGGCATCAACCTGATCTTCACCTGGCAGGGGGCGGTGATCGCCTCGACCATTGTTGCCTTTCCTATCGTCTTCAAGCCGGCGCGTTCGGCCTTCGAATCGGTCGATGGCCAGTTGGAGCTGGCCGGGCGAGTGCTCGGCATTTCCGAGATCGCCATTTTTTTCCGGATTACGCTGCCGCTGGCCTGGCGCGGCATTCTGGCCGGCTTGTTGCTGGCGTTTGCCCGTGCGCTTGGCGAGTTCGGTGCCACGCTGATGGTCGCCGGCAGCATTCCCGGCAAGACCCAGACCTTGTCGATCGCGGTCTATGAGGCGGTGCAGGCCGGGCAGGACGATGTGGCCAACACACTGGTGCTGATCACCTCGCTGGTGTGTATTGCGGTACTGCTGTCGGCCGGCCGGCTGGCACCGGGCCGCGTCACCAACCGTTGACGGGAAAATCGGGACATGGAACTGGAAATCGATATCCGCAAGACGCTGCGCTCGGGGCCGCGCAGTTTTCAGCTCGACCTGCAACTGCACTCGAGCAGCCGGCGCATCGTCGTCTTCGGTCCGTCGGGCGCCGGCAAAAGTTTGCTGCTCAAGGCCATTGCCGGCCTGGCGCGGCCCGACGACGGCATGATCCGGCTTGACGGCAATACCTATTTCGACTCGCGCGCCGGGATCGACCTGGCGCCGCAAACGCGCAAGGTCGGCTATCTGTTCCAGGATTACGCGCTGTTTCCGCATTTGACGGTGCGCCAGAACATCGGCTTCGGTTTGCGTCGCGGCTGGTTCAATCCGCGGCCGCACCAGCAGTTCGAGGCGGTCGAGCGCTGGCTCGACGCCTTCGGCCTGCGGCAGATGGCGCACCAATTACCCCATGAATTGTCGGGCGGCCAGCGCCAGCGCACGGCACTGGCGCGCGCGCTGGCCTTCGAGCCGCGCGCCCTGCTGCTCGACGAGCCGTTCGCCGCACTTGATCCGGCGCTGCGCGTGCGCATGCGGGCCGAGCTCGATCAGTTGCAACGCAGCCTGAAGCTGCCGATGATCTTGATTACGCACGACCGCCAGGACATCGACACCTTTGGCGAACATGTATTGTATTTGCGCGATGGCCGCATCGATAGCCAGGCCGGCATCGGATGCGACAACACTGAAAAGGCATAGTCATGGACAGCAGGGATAAAGCGATTCAATTGGACGGCTCGGTCTGGATGACGGTCGATGGCGATAATTTCGGCGGCGCCGGTCGCATCGCGCTGCTGGCGGCAATTGCTCAGTGCGGTTCGATCACGCAAGCGGCCAAGGCCGTGAAAATGAGTTACAAGGCGGCCTGGGACGCGATCGACACCATGAACACGCTGGCCGGCGAAGCGCTGGTCGAGCGCGTGGCCGGCGGCAAGGGCGGCGGCGGCACGCGCCTGACGGTGCGCGGACAGCGCCTGGCCGACAATTTCCGGCGCGTCGAAAACGCTCACCAGCGCTTCATTGCGCAGCTCAATTTGCAGGCCGACGGCATGGCCGACGATTATTTGTTGATTAAAGGCATTAATATGAAGACCAGCGCACGCAATCAATTTCTCGGCAAGGTCATCCGCATCAAGGCCGGCGCGGTCAACGATGAAATCGAGCTGGCGATTGCCGATGGCCGCGTCATTACCGCCATCATCACGCGCGAAAGCACGGAGAGCCTGAACCTGGCAGTCGGCGCCGAAGTATTTGCGCTGGTGAAGGCCTCTTCGATCATCGTCATGACCGGCGCCGGCGAGGTCAAGCTATCGGCGCGCAATCGCTTGCGCGGCACGGTCTCGCGCGTCATTCCGGGCGCCGTCAATACCGAAGTGGTGATCGATCTCGGCGGTGCCAGTTCGATTGCCGCCATCATCACCAATGACAGCAGCGTGGCGCTGGAGCTGGCCGATGGCATTCCGGTGATGGCGATTTTCAAGGCTTCGAGCGTGATTCTTGGCGTGCCGGCATGAAAAAACCGACGATGAAAGCATAAAAATGCAGTTTTATGCGATATCTTTATCAATATTTACATTTGCTGACATTCATTTGATTGCTGTTTTGTCGTTAAATCCATTAAGTTCATAGAATGGAGGTGCATCATGGTAGCGCCAATCAGCAGTAGCGGTTCAATCAGCAATGGCGGCGCAGTCAGCGGCAGCGGGACGGTGGCAGCAGCCAATATATCTGCTAGTGCCGACTCCGCCACCCAGATTGCGACTCTGGAAAAACAACTGGTTTCCTTGCAAAAGCAGTTGTCCGCATCGCAGCAGGGGCCGGCCACGAAGACCAGTGCCCAGGAACAAAAAGCATTGGCTCAAGAAATTTCTGCAATTCAGCAGCAAATTGCTCAATTGCAAGCAACCAAGAGCCAAGATGGCGCCCGAATCGCCGTGCCGAGCAGTCCCGCCGACACCTCGACCATGGATAGCCAGCCATTGTCTAGCGGCACAGTTGGGACTATCATTAACACCAAGGTATAAATCGAGCTTGCCACTGAGATCATCATTGAGATTATCACTGAGATTATCACTGAGATCATCACTGAGATTATCACTGAGCATGCCGCAGAGACCGATACTGAGATCAGCACTGACGCCCTAAGCGAGATTGCAACAGAGATTGCAAACGATATTGCAGCTGAGTTCGCCATTGCGCCGACCGACGCCGCTTGAATAATTTGCCACTGCCCGGCCAGGCGGTGGCTTTTTAATTTTGGATCGCAGCATTTTGCAAATCGACGAACTGGAAACAATGATCGAGGCGATGGCGCGCAGCGCGCAGTTGCGCCATCAGGGCTGCGTCAGCGAGGCCCTGGCCGTCATCGATGCGCTGTTGGCCGCCCATCCTTTTTTTGCGCCGGCCTTTATCGAGCGGGCCGGGCTGCTGGCCGATCTCGGCCGTTTTGAAGACGGCTTGCGCGAGTGCGAAAAATATCTCGCGTATGCGCCGCCTTCGCCCGAAGTGGCCGCTTTTCGCGACGATATGCGCGAGCAAGCGCTTGTTTATTTCGATGCGGCAATAAGTGCCGCTCCCGGGGACTGTCAAGCGATGTTTCGACGGGCTAATGTTCATTTTCTGACAGGCAATTTCGAACCGGCGCGGCAAGCGTATCTGGCCTTGTTGGCGCTCGAACCGCAGCATGCGGGAGCACTTAATAATCTTGCCAATATTTTCGTGCGCGACAACCGTCTCGACGCTGCGCTGGCACTCTACGAGCGTGTGCGGGTACAGGCGCCCGACGACGCCTTGAATAATTTTAACCGCGCGAATGTGCTGAAAGACTTGCATCGCTTAGATGATGCAAGGCAAGCCTATGGCGAGGCGATTCTGGCGCAAGCCGATTTTGCCTGCGCCTGGCTCGAATTGAGCCATTGTTATCTGTTGGCCGGTCAATTCGAGCTTGCCTGGCCATTGTACGAATGGCGCTGGAAGACCGATCAGCAAAGCCAGCATTACCGGATGGCTGGCGATGCGCCGGCCTGGCTCGGGCGCGGTTCTTTGCGCAACAAGACCATTGTGCTGTGGCATGAGCAAGGTTTGGGCGATACCTTGCAATTTGTCCGTTTTGTACCGCGGCTGGCCGATCTTGCGCACAAAGTATTCTTGCGTGTGCCGCAAGCCTTGCTGGCGCTGTTGCGCTCGCTCGATCCCAGAGTCGAGCTGATCGATGAAGGCCAGCCCTTGCCTTCCTACGATTGTCATTGCCCCTTGGCAAGCCTGCCGCTGGCGCTGGGGCTCTCGCGTGCCGCGGATCTGGCCAGCGCGCCCTATCTGGCCGCCGATCCGCTGCATGTGGCGGCGTGGGCGCCGTTGCTGGCAAGCTCGGCCAGAGCCGGGAAGATGCGGATTGGCGTGGCCTGGGAAGGCAAGCATGTCGGCGGGACTAATCATAGCCGCGATATTCCACTTGGCAAATTATTGCCGCTGGCCGCGCTCGATGCCGATTTTGTTTGCCTGCAAAAACTGATTTCGCCGGCCGATGCCGCTTTGCTGGCGCAGGTGCCGGCCTGGCTGCGCACCGATGCCCACTTGAGCGATCTCGGCGCCACCGCGGCCTTGATCGCTCAGCTCGACCTGGTGATCTGTGTCGATACCGCGATTGCCCATCTGGCCGGCGCGCTCGGCAAGCCGTGCTGGCTGCTGTTGCGTCATTCGAGCGAATGGCGCTGGCAATTCGGGCGCAGCGACAGCCTCTGGTATCCATCGCTACGCCTGTTTCGCCAGCCGGTGCAGGGGCAATGGGATGCCGTGGTGGCGCAGGTGGCGGCGCAGTTGCGGGCCCTCGTGTAGCGGCACCGGTGGCGAGCGGCCGGGCGGCGCCATACAGTCATCCCGCCACCATTTCCTTCAATGCCTTATCCAGCGCCGCCGGCCTTCATCGCCGAGCCTGGCAACGATAGTCGCCGAATCTGCTCTAAAGCTGGCAACACCCATGATGGCAAGCGCATCATGGGTGCCTGCATTTCATGCCTGGGCAATGCGGCACGGCAAAGGAGGGCGCCAATCCCTGCCATCGGCGAGCGCTGCCATGCAAAATACTCCACGATCAAATTGCCGCATGCAATTGCGCTCGGGGCTGTTTTTTGAGCGAGATCTTCAAGGAGGCGCTTCATGCAAAAAATTAATCCATGCCTGTGCTTCGATTACCAGGCGCAGGCTGCGGCCCAATTCTATGTTTCCGTGTTCGATCATGCGTCCATTCTCGACACCACCTATTACCAGGAGGGCATGCCCAAGCCGGCAGGTTCGGTATTGACCGTGCGCTTTTCGCTCGATGGGCAGGAATTTTTGGCCCTGAACGCCGGCCCGGCATTCAGTTTTTCGCCGGCAATTTCTTTTATTTATTATTGCAACAATCAAGAGCAGGTCGACCGCATGTGGCAAGCCTTGACCACGGGCGGTGCCGAAAGCCAGTGCGGCTGGTTGCAAGACAAGTTTGGCGTGTCGTGGCAAATCGTGCCGAAAGAGTTTATCGATAAATTAAGTGCCGGCGATGACGCGGCCTCGCAGCGCATGTTGACGGCGATGATGCAAATGAAAAAACTCGATATGGCCGTGTTGCGCAGGGCATACGAGCATCGCTGAACAGCGGGCGAGAGCGCGCTTTGCAGGCGGTACTTTCATAGCAGCAAAGAAAAGGCATCGTGTTCGATGCCTTTTGTATGTGGTCGGTTGACAGGTATTGCAAAGGGTTTTGATTTTTTGCAAACTTTACAACAAGGCGTGCACACTATTATTCAAATTTTTGAGATGGATCAATTCGTATTGCAGACGTGAGCCGGCATATCTATTACATTGATGTGATAGTTGCATTTGTGCGCCCAGTGCATGTCCCGGACGGCGCGATGAGAAGTGCAATTCATTTCAATTTCAATGTGCGGCCTTCGCCCGGACCAGCGGCGATGCGCACATGCGGTAGCAGGTGAGGCGCGGCGAACCGGCGATCACGGCCAGCGGCGCGGCATTGGCAAATATTGTTTCCGGTGAATTAGCAGTAGTGGCGAAGCGCAGGCCGCTGAACGCAAGTTGCGTGCGGGCCGGCGCGCCGAAAGCGGCAGTTGCCGCGACATCAATCTCTATGGAGGACCGCACCATGTTTACACCGCTTTCAGGCTCAGGCAAGGAAACGCCGGCGCCGTCATCGCCGGGGCCGGCAGAGTATGTCGCCGCCGACATCGATACCATGTTCGCGCCGTTTTCCAGTCCGGCGCCGCGGGCCGCGGCCAGGCTGTCCAAGCCGCGCGTCGCGCGCGCAGCGCCGGAGACCACGCCGTTGCAGCCGGCTTCGGCCGATAGCGGCCTGACCGCCTCGGCGCTGGCGCTGATCGACATCCTGCAGCGGCGCGCATCGACGCGCCAGTTCAGCGCGCGTCCGCTGGCGCTGCCGATTCTGTCGCAGCTGCTGTGGGCGGCCTTTGGCGTCAACCGTCCCGAGGCCATGCGGCGCACCGCGCCGTCGGCCAAGAACTGGCAAGAGATCGATATTTATGTGGCCCAGGCCGATGGCGTGCATCTGTTCGATGCCCAGGCCTTCGCCTTGCACCGCATGTCAAAAGAAGATGTGCGGGCCGAGACCGGCTGGCAGGATTATGTGCCGCAGGCGCCGCTCGACCTCGTGTATGTCGCCAACCTCGACCGCATCGACCTCGCTTCGCGCGAAGTGCAGCGCTTCTATTCGGGCTTGGATACCGGCTTCATCAGTCAGAACGTCTATTTGTTTTGCGCCGCGCAAGGGCTGGCGACCGTGGTGCGCGGTTCGCTGAACCGGCCGGCGCTGGCCAAGATAATGCGCCTGGGACCGCAGCAGCGCATCATGGCCGTGCAGTCGGTCGGCTATCCGGTATGAGCGGCCCCGCCGGGCACGACGATGGCGCCAGGGCGGCGCCTCATCGTGATCCCCGGTGACGACGGCTGACCGTCAGCGCAGCGCCAGCTGGCGGTTGACCGCGCTCAGCACGGCCTTGAACGAGGCCGTGATGATGTTGCCGTCGATAGCCGCGCCGAAAATTGTCGGGCCGTCTTCCAGGCGCAGTTCGACATAGCAGGCCGCCTTAGCGTTGGCGCCCGATGTGATGGCGTGTTCGTTGTAGTCCATCAGCTTGATGTCGAGTTTGAGGGCGTCGACGAAGGCATCGATCGGGCCGTTGCCGGCGCCGGTGCTGGTCACCCGTTCGCCATTGCGCAGCAGGTCGACCGTCATCTGTACCGGTGCCGCCAGCGCCGTATCTTCAGTCATGCGGTGACCTTGATAGGTGTACGGCGACGTCCGGTCCAGATACTGGGCCTGGAAAATGCTGTAGATATCGCGGGCCCCGATTTCGCGCCCGCTGGCATCGGCCGCCGCCTGCACCGCGCGGCTGAATTCGATCTGCAGACGGCGCGGCAGGTCCAGGCCGTATTCCTGTTGCAGCAGATAAGCGATGCCGCCTTTGCCGGACTGGCTGTTGACGCGAATGACGGCGTCGTAGTTGCGGCCCAGATCGGCCGGATCGATCGGCAGATACGGCACTTCCCAGACCCCGTCGTTCTGCTGAACGGCAAAGCCTTTTTTGATCGCATCCTGGTGCGAACCCGAAAACGCGGTGAACACCAGATCGCCGACGTAAGGATGGCGCGGATGGGTCGGAATCTGATTGCATTCCTCGACGCACAGGCGGACCGTGTCGATATCGGAAAAGTCGAGCCCCGGCGCCACCCCCTGGGTGTACAGATTGAGCGCCAGCGTGACCAGATCGACATTGCCGGTGCGCTCGCCATTGCCGAACAGGCAGCCTTCGACGCGATCGGCGCCGGCCATCAGGCCCAGCTCGGCGGCCGCCACCGCGCTGCCGCGGTCGTTATGCGGATGCAGGCTGATCAGCACCGAATCGCGCCGCGCCAGATTGCGGTGCATCCATTCGATTTGATCGGCATACACATTGGGCGTGGCCGATTCGACGGTCGAGGGCAGATTGAGGATGACTTTGCGCTCGGGAGTGGCGCCCCAGACCGCGGTGACGGCATCGCAGATTTTCTTGGAAAAATCGAGCTCGGTGGTCGAGAACGATTCCGGCGAATATTCGAGGCCCCAGATGGTGTCGGGCCGGGCATCGGTCAATTCCTTGATCAGGCTGACGCCGTGCACGGCAATGGCGATGATCTCGTCTTGCGTCATCTTGAACACCACGCGGCGAAATACCGGCGCGGCCGAATTGTAGACGTGGATCACGGCGCGCCTGGCGCCGGTCACCGCCTCCACGGTGCGGTGGATCAGTTCGTCGCGGGCCTGGGTTAGGACGATGATGGTGACGTCGTCGGGAATGCGGTGCTCGTCGATCAGCTGGCGCACGAAATCGAAATCGGTTTGCGAGGCCGAAGGAAAGCCGACTTCGATTTCCTTGAGGCCAATCTTGATCAGCATGTCGAAAAAGCGCAGCTTGGCCTCGGCACTCATCGGCTCGATCAGCGCCTGGTTACCGTCGCGCAGGTCGGAACTCATCCAGATTGGCGCCCGGCTGATGATTTGGTCGGGCCAGCGGCGGTCGGTCAATGGCACCGGTGGGAATGGGCGGTATTTGGTGGCTGGATTTTTCAACATCATGATTGTGAGTCCTCGGTATTCTGTTTAATCGTTTGCCGGATGAGCCGGCGGGTTCGGATCGTGGCAAATGGCTGCCTGACGGCCACAGGAACGCTAGGCCAGGCAACCGGTCGCTAGCTTTAGCAGCAGGTGCAACAAGTCCAGCGCCCGCGCGCGCAGCGCTCCCGACGGGAACAAGGCTGGCGACAAAGCGGGCGGAAAATGCTGCATGTGCTGCTTTCGGATTAATTGGGTATTTTGCTGTTGGCCGTCCTCGATAAGAACGGCACCGGAACTACGGGAACAATGCGCTGCCGATACTAGCTGCGTAGCAGTAGTAGTAGCAGGCTTGGTAGTGCCAGCAGCGCTGGCAGCGTGGCGGCCATGTCCGAAGCAGAGGATGTAGGGATTGAAAACATGGCCTTACTGTACGAGATGGCAAGTGCAGTTGTCAAGTTTTTTTGCATGATTTGATTCTTGGGGCCAAATTTTACCCGGCGCCGTGAAGTTCCGCTGCCGGGAAATTGCGCCGCCGAAAAGCGGGGCGGCGGCGCGGCGGACGCGTGCAAAATCGCCCGCTCCGCCGTACCGCCTGGTCAGGCCGCCCGTGCCGGCGCTGCAGGGCAGCCGCGCCAGCTGCTTGCGCCTGGAATGAATTCGCCTTTCATGACCAGCGTCAGGGCGCCGAGCTTGGCATTGTCGCCCACCACGGCGCTATACAGCACCGAACTGCGCGGCCCCATGTACACCTTGCTGCCAATCATGACCTGGTCGATCTTCATGACGCGGTCTTCGAACAAATGGGTTTGCGGGCAAGAGAGGGCATTCAATTCGCTGTAGTCGCCGATCGTGACGCAATCGAATTCGGTGATGTCGGTGGTGTCGAGATAGACGCCGCGTCCGATATGCGTGCCGAGCAGGTTCAGCGCCAGCGGCAGCCATGGCGTACCGCGCAGGTAGCGCATGAAGTTCGGCACCGCAATCCCTTCGTACAGATTGGTCACGCCTTCGGACAGCCAGACGAACGGCGTCCACATCGGCACGCTGCATTTCTTGTAGCGCACCAGCAGGCCCCACTTGAGCACGAGGATGAAGATATAGGTGCCCAGTCCGTACAACAGGCCGGCCACAGTCAAGACCTGCAGTACCTCGCTCCAGCGGCCGGCGCCGGCAATCGGCATGACGTCGAATACCAGGGTATAGCCGAAGGCGGTGACGATGGCGTGCGGGGCGACGATGCGAAACGCTTCCACCAGGCCGCGTCCGAGGCGGCGCAGCGGCGACGGCTTGAAGGTCAGGTTTTCGGGGAAGCCGCTGGTCGTCTCGCGTGCCGGCAGATTGATCGGCGGCGAACCGAGCCAGGTGTCGCCATTGACCATCTGCTCATTGTTCGGGGTCTTCGAATGTACGCCGATCAGCACGTTTTCCGGTAGCGTGGTGCCGTCCGGAACATAGGAGCCGTTGCCGACAAAGCTGCGCCGCGAAATGACGGTCGGCTGCATCGTGATCCAGCCGCCGTCGATCTGCTCGTCGCCGAGCAGCACGGCATCGGCGATAAAGGTTTCGTCGCCGAGGGTCAGCATGTCGGGCACGACGCCGAGCGCGGTCGAGATCTCGGCATCGCGCCCGACCTTGGCGCCGAGCAGGCGGTACCAGAGCGGCGCATACACCGTTGCATACAGGCCGTGCAAGACGTTCAGGCTGGCTTCCTGGATCTGGTTGACCAGCCATTTGCAGCAATAGATATTGCTGCTGGTCGGCCACGAGCCGGCCGACAGGCGCGGCAGGAAAGTCCAGCGGATGCCGGCCGCCAGCAGCGCGGTCAGGATGACCAGAATGCCGGTTGCGGGGAAAGCGAGGGCGAAATATTTGACCAGCTGGAACCAGATCGCATTGCCCTGGACCCAGGGGAAGCGGTCGGCATCATCGAGAAAATCGATCATCACGAAGCTGGGAAATACCGGCAGGAAAAACAGGGTGGTGATCAGCAGCGCGCCGAAGACGAAAAAGCTCGCTTCGCCGATGCGGCGCAGCTGGCTGATCGGCGGCCGCGGCGGCTGCGCATTGCGGTCGAAGGCGCCGATGTCGCGCGCCGGCGAGCCGGTCCACAGGCGCCCGGCCGGCAAGGTCGTGCCGTCGGCCAGCGCCGACTGGCCTTCCAGATGGCCGTAGGATTCGATCCTGACGTCGCCTTCGAGCACGGCATAGGAGCCGATGCAGGCATGCTCGCCGATATGAATCGTGCCGAGCCGCAGCTCGCCGTGCTCGACCCGCGCGTTTTCGAGATTGACGGCGTTGCCGATGCTTGCGCCGTCGCCTATTTCAAGCATGTCGGCGGCGCGCAGCGTGATCGAGCCGATCATCACGTCGCGCCCGATCTTGGCGCCCAGCGCCCGCAGCCACCACGGATAGAGAGAGGAGCCGGCCAGCATGTAGGCCGGTGCCGATTCGACCAGGCGGTCGGCCAGCCACCAGCGATAATAGGTCAGGCCCCACAATGGATAGCGGCCTGGTTTGATGCCGCCGGCGATCAGGCGCTTGGCGCCGACCGCCAGGGCAAATTCGAGCAGGGTGGCCAGCAGGAAGCCGCCGACCGACATCGCGATGGCGCGTGCAATCGAGTCGTCGATATCGCCGGTGAAAAAATGATAAGTGAAAAATGGCGCCATCCATTGCACCATGCGCAGCGATACCAGTACCGGGATTGCCGCGGCCTGGGCGATGCCGCAGGCCCAGCGGCGCCAGGCCGGTGGCGGCGTCCATTGCGGAGCGTCGGCCTCGCCGGCCATGACCGGCTCGCCGATTGCCTTGGCAATCAGTTCGACCGTGCGGTGGCGGTAAATGTCGCCGACCGTGACATGCGCATACAGCGCATCGGTGCGCAAGCTCGAGGCCAGGCGCGCCGCCAGCAGCGAATGTCCGCCGAGGTCGGAAAAGAAGTCGGCGTGGGCCATGATCGGCTGGCCGGGGAATAATTTTTTAAGCGCGGCAAACAGCACGACCTCGGCCGGGCTGGTCGGCAAATCCGAATCGTCTGCGCCGCCTGCCGTCAGCGCCAGCGGCAGCGCTTTCAGCGTCTTGCGGTCGATTTTTCCCGATTGCAGGCGCGGCATGGCTGGCAGGATTTCAAATATGCCCGGCACCATATAGGGCGGCAGCGCCAGCGCCAGTTCGCGCCGCAGGGTGGCGGCGCGGACTGCTGTGGCCGCCGTGCCGGCGCTGCTGTCGGCCACCACAAAGGCGATCAGCTGGTCGATGCCGTCATCGCGGCGCAGGATCACTGCTGCCGTGCCGACGCCGGGCTGCCGGCTCAGGACGGCTTCGATTTCGCCGAGTTCGACGCGAAAGCCGCGGATCTTGACCTGGTCGTCGGTGCGGCCCAGGCACTGCACCTGGCCATGTTCGTCGATGCGCGCGAGGTCGCCGGTGCGGTACAGGCGCGCAAACAGCGGCGCGCCGGCCCAGGGATTGGCGATGAATTTTTCGGCGCTCAGTTCCGGGCGCCGCAGGTAGCCGGTGGCCACCCCGGGGCCGATGATGCACAGCTCGCCGATGGCGCCGCGCGGCAGCAGGCGCAGCGGCGCCTGCTCGCCGGCGGCTGCGCCGGGCCCGTCGTCAAGCGCATTGTCTGCATCGATGACCAGCATGCCGTAATTGGGCAGCGGCTGGCCGATCGTGACCGCTTCGCCGGCATGCAGTTGCGCCAGGCTGGCCGAGACCGTCGCTTCGGTCGGGCCGTAAGTATTGAACAGTTGCCGCCCGCCTTGCGCCCAGCGCGCCACCAGCGCGTCGGGGCACATTTCGCCGCCGAGGTTGATCAGGCGCAGGCTCGGCACGTCCTGGGCAAATAATGCCAGCAGCGTCGGCACCGCATGCAATACCGTGATGGCGTTGGCGGCCAGCGCCAGCGGCAATTGCTCGGGGTCGGCCGACAGTATCTTGGGCGCGATCCACAGGCTGGCGCCGACCAGGTAGCTGATCCAGATTTCCTCGAACGACATGTCGAAGGCGACCGAAAATCCCTGGTATACGCGGTCGCCGGCATGGATGCCGAGGCGGCTGTTTTCGCTGCGCAGGAAGTGGCAGATGGCGCCCTGGTCGACGACGATGCCTTTCGGCTTGCCGGTCGAGCCCGAGGTGTAGATGACGTAGGCCGGATCGCTCGGCTGCGCATTCTGGCGCACCAGCAGCGGCTCGTCGGCGGCGTCGTCGGCGGCCGCCTGCAAGGCTTCTGCGGTCCAGATGCGCGGCGCGTTCGGCGCGGCGGCCGGCAAGTGCTGCTGCAATTGCGATTCGAACAAGTGGCAGCTGAGGATGCCGACGGCGCCGGCATCCTCGATGCAGACGGCAATGCGCTCGATCGGCGTGTCGGCGTCGAACGGCATCCAGGCGGCGCCGGTCTTGGCGATGGCCGCCTGCATGACCAGCAAATCGAGGCCGCGCGGCAGCCACAGGCCGACGATCTGTCCCGGCCGGACGCCGGCCGTGATCAGGCGCGAGGCGAGGCGGTCGGCGCGCGCATTCAGGGCGCCATACGATAGTTGTTGCTCGCCGAAAATCAGGGCGATGTGTTCGGGGGTGCGCGTACTGCTGGCTTCGAGCAGATCGGCCAGCGTTTCATTGCGTAATAAATCGGGACGCGACGGACCGTACAAGATGTCGGTGAAGTCGGCCGATGGCACTGGAATGGACGATTGTGCGTGGTCGACAACCGGACTGGAAACTGTCATGGATTGGGTAGTGCCTTTAATGGGTCATGCCTGTAATGGTGTCGTCCCTGTAACCGGGGCGTTGGCGCTCAATTCGTAATGTAAATAATAGCGAGTGCATGATGGTAGCACTTCGGATTGCCAAGTGTAAGCGCGACGCAGCATTTTTGCGCAGCAGTTTTCATTGAGCAAAAACAAAACGGCCATCAGATTGATCTGATGGCCGTTGCTGAGCTTGCTCGACAAAAAATACGATGCCGGCATCGCTTTGCGCCGGCTGCCGAGCCTGGTGCAAAGCGGGCCGGCGTCTTGATTAACGGTCGCCGTAGGTGCGACGGGCGCCGTCGGAACGGGCACCGGCGCCTTTGTAGCCGCCGCCATCCTTGCGCGGAGCTGCGCCCGGTTTGCTGAATGTGCGCTGGCCTGGACGGCTTGGCGCCGAGCGGTTGTCGCCGGGTTTCCAGCTGCCTGGGCGTGCCGCCGAGCGCGGTGCCGAGGCAGTTTTCTTCGGCTCGAAACCTTCGACGACGTTGACTGGAATCAATTGTTTGGTGAAACGTTCGATGCGCTTGACGTTGACGGCTTCGGCATGGTTGACCAGGGAAACGGCCAGGCCATTGCGGCCGGCGCGACCGGTGCGGCCGATGCGGTGAACATAGTCTTCAGGGAATTTTGGCAAATCGTAATTGAAGACGTGGGTAATCGACGGCACATCGATGCCGCGCGCGGCGACGTCGGTAGCCACCAGAACCCGGATCTGACCGCGGCGCAAACCGTCGAGCGTGCGGTTGCGGGCGCCCTGGTGCATGTCGCCATGCAAGGCGGCGGCCGAGAAGCCGGCGATATTCAGGCGATCGGCAATCATGTCGGCATCGCGCTTGGTTGCGGTAAATACCACGGCTTGATCGAGCGTTTCGTCGCGCAGCAAATGATCGAGCAAGCGATTTTTGTGCGACAGGTCATCGACGAAATGCACGCGCTGGATGATGTTTTCGTGGCGGTTGTTGGCGCTGGCGATCTGTACCGTCAGCGGATTTTTCGTGATGCGCTTGGCCATATTGCCGACCACGCCATCAAGCGTTGCCGAGAACAGCATGGTCTGGCGCGAGTCAGGGGTGGCATCGACGATTTTTTCGATGTCGTCGATGAAGCCCATGTCGAGCATGCGGTCGGCTTCGTCGAGCACCAGGATTTCCAGTTGCGAGAAGTCGATCTTGCCCGATTCCATATGATCGATCAGGCGGCCGGGGGTGGCAACCAGGATTTCCGGATTCTTGGCCAGCAATTGCATCTGTTTTGGATAAGGCATGCCGCCCAGAATCGATACGGCCTTGATGCGGCGAATCGCCGAGCCGTATTTTTCGGTTGCGGTCGTCACTTGCAAAGCCAGTTCGCGCGTCGGCGTCAAGACCAGCATTTTCGGCTGGGCAGGCTTGAAGCGCGGACGGTCGCCGCGGGCGCGTGCCGCCTGCATTTCCTGGTTGGGCGTCTTGCCGCCGGTGGCTGCCTCGATCGAGGCGAATTTGTGCAGCGCCGGCAGCATGAAGGCGGCTGTCTTGCCGGAGCCTGTCTGCGACGACACCATCAGGTCGCGGCCAGCGATGGCGGCGGGGATGGCTTGCGATTGCACCGGTGTCGGTTTTTCGTAGCCGGCGTCGGTCAAGGCCTTCAGGATGGACGTGTGCAGGCCTAATGATTCAAATGTCATGTATTTCTTTCGTAATGAAGGCGTTCACGGAAAAGCAGAACGCAAAATAGCAACGCCAACCACAACGAAATGACTCAATATGAAGAAATTTCGGCACAAAAGCTTTGCGCCGGGACGGTGTCAGGTGCGACACACAAGGCGGGAGGGCTTTTAACGGCGTCATCAGATGCGAGACGCGGTCAGGCTTGCGAAGCTGCTTAAATTGCGCATCCTTTGGTGTCGGATGCATCTTGTTGCCGCGTCGCTAACAAACCATGGGGAAATAAGCAGTGTTGCGACGCAAGAACGCTACTATACCGCATTTTGCGCACTCGTGCACGACTTCTTGCAGGGCGAACTGAAAAGCGGCACGCGGACTGTGCTGCGTGCCGCCACCGATGCGGCGTTCCTCAACGTTTATCGGCGCTTATTGGCGTTTATCGGCGTTTATCGGCGTTTATCACAGTCGCGTCAGCGGGCCGGGCGATCCCAGCAGGCATTGCGCGAATCGGTTTTGCTGCATAACTTGATGGGCAAAATGTCGCGCATCAGCATGGCGATTTTTTCGGGCGTGATCGGCGGATGGGCCGGATCGAAAGCGGCGCCGCGCACCGAACGCTGGATGATATAGACATCATGCTCGCCTTTGATCGCCACATAATAGGCGATTTCTCCCTGGCCTTTCTGGAGGCCGCCGGCAACTGGCGTTTGCAGGTTGGCGCAGCCGATAATGGCCGCGCCGGCCTCGTACGAGTCGATTTTCATGGCCCCCATCGATTGCCCGACAAAGGAATTGCCGCACACTTTCTTGATGCCCTGGGCCAGATTGGCCAGCATGCTGACGGCGCTGAGGTCGGCCCGGACATAATCCTTAAAGCCCTGCACGGTAATCATTTCGGTCCAGTCTTTGACCGTTTCGTTTTCCGGGATGAATTGCTGTATGTAGTTGCTGGCCGTCGCTTTTTCGAGGCCGGATTTCCATCCGTGGGGAATGCTGTGGACTACCAGCTGGCTGAAGATGGGGCGGGCCGTGTCGATTTTTCCGGTCGCGGCAGGTGTTTCGGCGGCGGTACTGCTGCCGGCGATACAGAGGGCAAGCGTCAGCGCGGCGGTTGTATAACTAATTTTCACGAAATTCATTCATTAAACTCGAACTAATTCGGGCCGTTGTAACGGCTCGGCGGTATTGCTGTTGCACTCGCCGCCTTCAGTGCGGCGCCAGGTGGCGCCGCCGTCATTTTTTATTACAGATAATCTTCCGCATTCAAGCCCATCACGTGCGAAAAACCGCCGTCGACATACGTGATCTCGCCGGTAATGCCGGAGGCCAGATCCGACAGCATGAAGGCCGAAGTATTGCCGACTTCTTCGATCGTCACATTGCGGCGCAGCGGTGCGTGCGATGCCGCAAAGCCGAGCAGCTTGCCGAAATCCTTGATGCCGGAAGCGGCCAGGGTCTTGATCGGGCCGGCCGAAATGCCGTTGACGCGGATGCCTTTTTGGCCGAGCGATTCCGCCAGGTAGCGGACCGAGGCTTCCAGCGAGGCCTTGGCCAGGCCCATGGTGTTGTAGTAAGGAATGGCGCGCACCGAGCCCAGATAGGTCAGTGTCAGCAATGCCGAACTCGGACGCAGCATCGGCAAGGCGGCCTTGGCCATCGCCGGAAAGCTGTAGGCGGAAATGTCGTGGGCGATCTTGAAGCCTTCACGCGAAAAGCCTTCGAGGAAATCGCCGGCGATCGCTTCGCGCGGCGCAAAGCCGATTGCGTGCACCAGGCCGTCGAGGTGATCCCAGCTTTTTGCCAGGTCGGCAAACACGGCGTTGATTTGTTCGTCGCTGGAAACGTCGCAATCGAATACCAGGCTGCTGTCGAACTCCTTGGCGAATTCGCTGATGCGATCCTTGAACCGTTCGCCGACGTAGGTGAAGGCCAATTCAGCACCTTCACGGTGGCAGGCCTTGGCAATGCCGTAGGCGATGGAACGGTTGGACAACAGTCCGGTGATCAGGATTTTTTTACCTTGCAAAAATGCCATCTAAGACTCCAAGTGCTCACGCAAGTTCAATAACTTGCGTTTCGGGTTATTTTTATTCGGGCGTGGCCTGCGGCAATGATGGCCGTAAGGATCTAGCGCAAGATTGTAGGGCGTCCGGGCGATAACTGCAACTCTTGTGCGCTTGATGCCCGGTATTGGCATCTTGCCTGCAAGATCAAACAACGCTGTTGCAGCAGGGGAGAACGCGGCATATTGGCCTGTGTTGCCGGGATATCGGACACTTTTAGCTGGCATGTCAGGATCTTGGCACGCCAGCGCGGCGCCGCGCGCCCGCTCGCCCCGGGCTTGTGTGTGGATGGGCGAGGCGGGGAGAGCGAACATGAATGACTCAGGCGCGGCGTTTTTGCGAAGCCCGGCTGCGTGTTGCCGGCGCGCTCTTGCGTTGCGGCGCATGGGTGCTTGCCCGGCTTGCCGGCGTAAATCTGACGCTGGCGGCCTTGATGGCGCCGCTGGACTTGCCATAGCTGGCCCGGATCGGACTTTTCGCGCTGTCATGCTTGTTACTGTAGGGGACATCGAGTTTCAGGCTCTGGCCGCTGGTCAGCTTGTCGTGCTTTAGGCCGTTGAGCGACTTGATTTGCGCCACGCTGATCTTATAGCGTTGCGCCAGCGCCGCCAGCGTATCGCGCTTGCCGGCACGGATGCTGATGCGGCGGCTGTCGGGCAGATCGGGTTCGGTGGCAATCACGGCGCTGTCGGCCACTTCCGGTGCGATATCCTTGTCGGCCGAGCTGGCCGTCTTGGGCACCAGAATCGTCGAACCGGCTTTCAGGCGCATGCGCGCCGGGATATTGTTGACTTCGCGGATGATGGCTGCGGTCGTGCCCAGTTTCGAGGCCAGCGTTTCGATGCGTTCGCGGGCCGAGGTGATCTTGTGCGTGGTCCAGGACGACAAGGCGCTGCCCCAGTTCGACAGATTGGCCTTGAAGCGGGCGGCATTTTCTTGCGGTAATAAAATCTGCGTCTTGGCGCTGCCGGTGATGACGGGGCGATTAAACTGCGGATTGAGCGCCTTGAAATCTTCGAGCGACATTTCGGCCAGTTGCGCGGCAACCTTGACGTCGATATCGCTGGTCTTGCCGATGGTAATGAAATACGGCTGGTTGTCGACCTTTGGCAGCGTCAGATTGTAGAGGCCCGGATTGGCAATGATCTGCTTGACCGCCTGCAACTTCGGATAGTAATTGCGGGTTTCCTGCGGCATCAGCGGGGCCAGGCTGTTATAGTCGATCGGCTTGCCCATGGACTGGTTTTTCTTGACGGCGCGGGCTACATTGCCTTCGCCCCAGTTATATGCGGCGAGTGCAAGTTGCCAGTCGCCAAACATGGTGTGCAGGCGCTGCAGATAAGTCAGGGCCGCATCGGTGGAGGCCAGTACACCGCGCCGCTCGTCCTTGAACATGGTCTGCTTGAGATTGAAATCCTTGGCCGTCGATGGGATGAATTGCCACATGCCGGCCGCGTTGGCGGTCGAAAAAGCCTGCGGATTGAAGGCCGACTCGATGAAAGGCAGGAGCGCCAGCTCGGTTGGCATGCCGCGTTTTTCGAGTTCCTGGACCACATGGAACAGATAGCGCGAGGCTCTGTTCGTGGTGCGCATGATGTAATCGGGACGGCTGCTATACCATTTGAGCTGGCTGGCCACCTGCTCGTTTTCGAGGTCGGGGATCGAAAAGCCCGAGCGGATGCGGCCCCAGACGTCGATTTCTTCCATGGTCAGCACGGTCGCATCCTCGTTCGGCTGCTTGCCGGGGCCGAAAGCCGGCGAGGCGCTGTTCTCGGGGGTGCTCAGTTTCAGACTCAGTCCGGCGGTCTGGGTGACGGGAAAATCGGTGGCGGAGGCCAAATTCGACGCGCCAACGAGCAGCATAGCTAGAGTCGTGGCGATCGGGATCAGTATTTGGCGCATGAATGAGGATCGAATAATGACAGTCGATTTTTAGATTCGAATGACGAAGTGTACGGAACAGGCTTTCGCTCCGTCAAGCCTTAATTGGACTTAATTACAGTTAGTTTCATGTTATTTGATCTCCATATAAGGCTATTTAACATTTAATCGGCATTGTATCGCTCAGGCGTGATTTTTTGCCCCGGCTTGTCATGGCCGCGTTTTTACCCTGTTTTCGTCCTGTTTTTTTCCTGCTATTTCGCTATTGTTCCGTTATTATTGCCCATGCGCGATCGCTTCAATCCTGTCATCAGAGGCAGGATCGGGGCGCTATTGTCGTTTATTGAAAGTGCAAAATGAAGAAAGATTTGACTGCGGCTGCGAGCGGCCTGATGCCGGCCGTATTCTTTGGCCACGGCAGCCCGATGCATGCGCTCGGCGACGACATCTATACGCAAACCTGGCAAGCGCTGGGCCGGCAATTGCCGCGCCCGCAAGCGATCCTGATGGTGTCGGCGCACTGGACCACGCATGGCACGCAGGTCACCGCCATGGCGCAGCCACGGACCATTCATGATTTTGGCGGTTTTCCGCAGGCCTTGTTCGATATGCGCTACTGGGCGCCCGGCTCGCCCGCACTGGCGCAGCGCGTGCAGCAGGTGCTGGCGCCATTGACGGTCGGTCTCGATCACGACTGGGGATTCGATCATGGCGCCTGGGCCGTGCTGGGCAAGGCCTATCCCGAAGCCGATATTCCGGTTGTGCAATTGAGTCTCGACCTCAGCCAGCCGCCGTCCTATCATTTTGCCTTGGGGCAAAAATTGGCACTGTTGCGCCGCGAAGGCATCATGATCGCCGGCAGCGGCAACGTGGTCCATAATCTGCGCCGCCTGGCGCCCGGGGCCGCCGCGCACGACTGGGCGCAGCGTTTTAACGAGCGGGTCCGCCGTCATCTGGCCGGCGCCCGGTTCCGCGAATTGGCCGATTTCGCACAGTGGGGCGACGATGCCCGGCTGGCGGTGCCGACGGTCGAGCATTATTTGCCCCTGCTGTATGTGCTGGGCGCAGCCAGCCCCGGGGAAAGGGCCGAGATTGCCGTCGACGGGATTGAGATGGGCTCGCTGTCGATGCTGACGGCGGTCGTCGGCGCTGCGGCCTGAGAAGCCGGCCAGCGGCCGGGGCCGTCAATCGGGATTAGACTTGGCGGCCAATAAACGGTAAAATTCAGCCCTTTTTGCTGGGCTTTTTGCCCGATATGGAAATCCGATGTCCACCGATCCGAATACTGTTGATGCCTTGCCTGCCGATTTCGTGGCCGATTCCGCGTCCGACGACGCCCCGAAAGCGCGCAGCGCTGTTCCCGCGGCCGTATTGGCAAGCGAAGTGGCGCGCCGCCGCACCTTCGGCATTATTTCGCATCCGGATGCCGGCAAAACCACGCTGACTGAAAAGCTGCTGCTGTTTTCGGGCGCGATCCAGCTGGCCGGCACGGTCAAGGCCAGAAAGAGCGGACGCCATGCGACCTCGGACTGGATGGAGATCGAAAAGCAGCGCGGCATTTCGGTGGCCAGCTCGGTCATGCAGTTCGAGCACCGCGAGCACGTCGTCAATCTGCTCGACACCCCGGGCCACCAGGATTTTTCCGAAGACACCTACCGCGTGCTGACTGCGGTCGACTCGGCGCTGATGGTGATCGATGCCGCCAAGGGTGTCGAAGCGCAGACCATCAAGCTGCTCGACGTCTGCCGCATGCGCAATACGCCTATCATCACTTTCATGAACAAGATGGACCGCGAAACGCGCGATCCGCTCGAATTGCTGGACGAACTCGAATCGGTGCTCAAGATCGAATGTGCGCCGGTGACCTGGCCTATCGGCATGGGCAAGACCTTCCGCGGCGTCTATCACCTGATGCGCGACGAGATCATGCTGTTTGCGCCCGGCAGCGAGAAAGCCGACCAGAGCTTCGAAGTGGTCAAGGGCATCGACAATCCGCGTCTGCAACAGATGTTCCCGCTCGAAATCGAACAATTGAAAATGGAAGTCGAGCTGGTCAAGGGCGCTTCCCATCCCTTCGATCTGCAGCAGTTTCTGGCCGGGGTGCAGACCCCGGTGTTTTTCGGCTCGGCCATCAATAACTTCGGCGTGCGCGAAATCCTCTCGGCGCTGGTCGACTGGGCGCCGGCGCCGTGCGAGCGCGACGCCACGCTGCGTTCGGTAGCGCCCAATGAAGCGCCGTTTTCGGGCTTCGTGTTCAAGATCCAGGCCAATATGGACCCGGCCCATCGCGACCGTATCGCGTTTTTGCGCGTGTGCTCGGGCCATTTCGAGCGCGGCATGAAGATCAAGCATCTGCGCCTGAACCGCGATATCAAGGTTTCCAATGTCGTCACTTTCATGGCGTCCTCGCGCGAACAGGTCGAGGATGCCTATGCTGGCGACATCATCGGTTTGCCGAACCACGGCAATATGCAGATCGGCGACAGCTTTTCGGAAGGCGAATTGCTGCAATTTACCGGCATCCCGTATTTTGCGCCCGATTTTTTCCGTTCTGTGCGTATCCGCAATCCCTTGAAGGTCAAGCAATTGCACAAAGGCTTGCAGCAATTGGGCGAGGAGGGCGCGGTCCAGGTCTTCAAGCCGGTGCAGGGCGGCGAACTGGTGCTCGGCGCGGTCGGCGTGCTGCAGTTCGAAGTGGTCGCCAGCCGCCTGATGAATGAATACGGGGTCGACGCCGTGTTTGAAGGCACCAGCATCAGCAGTGCGCGCTGGGTCTCGTCGGACGACAAGAAAGCCTTGCAGGATTTTGAAAACGCGCTCGGACACAATGTCGCCTATGACGCCTCCGGCAACCTCGCCTATCTGGCCACGTCCGGCGTCAACCTGCGCCTGACCCAGGAGCGCTGGCCGAAGCTGACCTTCCATGCCACGCGCGAGCACGCGGTCAAGCTGAGCTAAGGAAGCAGGCGCCAGTTCGCGGCCGTCTGCAGACCGGCGCGCCTGGCTGTCTCGCTTGGGGCTGCCCCACTTGGCGGCCTCGCTTGGCGGTGCCTATTCGTAGGCGCCGTGGGCAAGAAAATTCATCAATTTGTCGTGTGCGCTGCGCGCTGCCGGCACGGTATTGCTTTCTAGTAATTTTTGATAGGCGTGCGGGTCGTTGCGGGCCAGTTCGGCGAACTGCAAGGCCGTCATGCCGCGCGGCGGTTTCGGATGCAAGGTCGCGGCCTGCGTTGCCGCATGGCTGCCGGTCGGCGGCGCATGCGCGCCCATGCCGATGGCGTGCATGATGTCAGGCGTGCGATAGGCCAGCACCGACAGCGAAATAATCAGCATCAGCAGCAATGTCTTCATCTTTTTGTCTCCGCTAGGGCTTTTTGCCGATTCTATAGGCATCCCAGATGGAGAGCAACCAGCAGGCAAGAAACAGATACTGCGCGAGGTCGGCCAGCCAGGCATTGCCGGCGGCGGTCGCTGCCGCAATCGCATCGAGGATGGCCTGCGGCTCGGCCGCCAGCGCACCACTCTCGATCTGCTCGACGATCAGCATCGCAATGGCATACAGATGCTGGCCCAGCAGCAGCAAGCTGAGCGCCGCCGGCGCCGCAAAGAGCAGGCCGCGCAAGGCGCGTTTGAGATAGAGTTGTCCGGCGCCCGGAAATACCAGGGCCGATAGCAGAACCGCGTTCAAGCTGCGCTTGCTCGACATGTCGTCACTTTCCTTGACCGAAAAAAAGCGCCCGCGGCCGACAGGCCGGCGGGCGCTTCCGATTCTACCCGTGATTGGCGCGTTTATTCGTAATCGGCCATCGGCGGGCAGGCGCAGAACAGATTACGGTCGCCGTAGACATTGTCGGCGCGGCCGACCGGCGGCCAGTACTTCTGGCGGCGCAGCGCCGGCACCGGAAAGGCCGCCACTTCGCGGCTGTACGGCCGGGCCCAGTCGTCGCCGACCACCACTTCGGCCGTATGCGGGGCATTTTTCAGCGGATTGTCGAGCTTGTCGAATTCGCCGCGCTCGACTTTCGAGATTTCGGCGCGGATCACGATCATGGCGTCGATGAAGCGGTCCAGTTCCTGCTTCGATTCGCTTTCGGTCGGCTCGATCATCAGGGTGCCCGGTACCGGGAAGCTCATGGTCGGGGCGTGAAAGCCGAAGTCGACCAGGCGCTTGGCGACGTCTTCGTTGCTGATGCCGGTGGCGTCGGTCAGCGGCCGCAAGTCGAGAATGCACTCGTGCGCCACCAGGCCGTCGTGGCCCGAATACAGCACCGGATAGTGCGGCGCCAGACGGCGGGCGACGTAATTGGCCGCCAAAATCGCCGTTTCGGTGGCCGCCTGCAAACCGTCGGCCCCCATCATGGCGATATACATCCATGAAATCGGCAGGATCGAGGCCGAGCCGAACGGCGCCGCGCTGACCGCGCCGATGCCGTCGGCGCCGCGTTCGTAGCCGCTGCTGCGCTGGTTCGGCAAGAATTTCGCCAGATGCGGGCCGACCCCGATCGGACCGACGCCGGGACCGCCGCCGCCGTGCGGAATGCAGAATGTTTTGTGCAGGTTCAGATGGCTGACGTCGCCGCCGAAGGCGCCCGGACTGGCGACGCCGACCATGGCATTGAGATTGGCGCCGTCGATATACACCTGGCCGCCATGGCTGTGGACGATCTCGCACAACTGCTGGATGCCTTCCTCGAACACGCCGTGGGTCGAAGGATAGGTGACCATGGCCGCCGCCAGATTGGCGCTGTGCAGGGTGGCCTTGGCTTGCAGATCGTCGAGGTCGACATTGCCGCGCGCATCGCATGCCACCACCACCACTTGCAGGCCGGCCATCTGGGCCGAGGCCGGATTGGTGCCGTGCGCCGATTGCGGAATCAGGCAGATGTTGCGATGTGCTTGGCCGCGCGAAGCGTGGTAGGCCTTGATGACCAACAGGCCCGCATATTCGCCCTGCGAGCCGGCATTCGGCTGCAAGGACACCGCCGCATAGCCGGTGGCGGCGCACAGCATGGCTTCGAGCTCGGCGATCATTTCGCGGTAGCCGGCCGTCTGCTCGCCTGGCGCGAACGGATGGATATTGGAAAATTCGGGCCAGGTCACCGGCAGCATCTCGCTGGTGGCATTGAGTTTCATGGTGCAGGAGCCGAGCGGAATCATGGTGCGGTCGAGCGCCAGATCCTTGTCGGCCAGGCCGCGCAGGTAGCGCAGCATTTCATGTTCGGCATGGTAGCGGTTGAAGACCGGATGCGTCAGATAGGTGCTGCTGCGTGTCAGGGCCGGCGCGAAGCCGTCCTCGACCGTCGCTTCGAGCGCATCGAAGTCGGGGGCCGCCGGACGCGGCGAAATGCCTTGCGCGAAGATCGACCACAGCAGCGCGACGTCGTCGCGGCTGCTGGTTTCGTCGAGCGACAGGCCGACGTGTGTGGCGTCGATCTTGCGCAAATTGATGCCATGGCTTTCAGCCAGCGCCACGATTTTTGCAGCGCGCGCGGTCTTGACCGTCAGCGTATCGAAAAACGTGTCGTTGGCCATTTCATAGCCGAGCTGGCGCAGGCTGGCGGCCAGTACCGCGGTGCTGCGGTGGACCCGGCGCGCGATGCGCAGCAGGCCGGCCGGGCCGTGGTAGACCGCATACATCGAGGCCATCACCGCCAGCAGCACTTGCGCGGTACAGATGTTGGAGGTCGCTTTTTCGCGCCGGATATGCTGTTCGCGCGTTTGCAGCGCCAGCCGATAGGCTTGCTTGCCCTGGGCGTCGACGGTGACGCCGACCAGCCGGCCCGGCATGCTGCGCTTGAATTCGTCGCGGGTGGCCAGAAAGCCGGCGTGCGGGCCGCCGAAGCCGAGCGGCACGCCGAAGCGCTGGCTATTGCCGACCACCACGTCGGCGCCGAATTCGCCGGGCGCGGTCAGCATCGTCAGTGCCAGCAGATCGCAGGCGACCACGGCCAGCGCACCCTTGGCATGCAGGTTTTCGACCGCGGCGCGGTAATCGCGCACGCTGCCGTCGACGCCCGGATATTGCAGCAGCATGCCGAAGCAGTCTGCATCATGGGCGACGGCGGCGGCCTCGGCGGCGGCAAAACGCCTGATTTCGATGCCGAGCGGGGCGGCGCGGGTGGCGATCACCTCCGCCGTCTGCGGCAAGACGTCGTCGGCCACATAAAATACCGTGGAGGCCGATTTGCCGACGCGCTGCACCAGCGTCATCGCTTCGGCGGCGGCCGTGCCTTCGTCGAGCATCGAGGCATTGGCGATGCCCATGCCGGTGAGGTCGGTGATCATTTGCTGGAAGTTCAGCATCGCTTCGAGCCGGCCTTGCGAGATTTCCGGCTGATACGGCGTGTAGGCGGTGTACCAGGCCGGGTTTTCGAAGATGTTGCGCAAGATGACGGCCGGCGTATGGGTATTGTAATAACCCTGGCCTATCATCGATTTCAGGACGCGGTTTTTGGCGCCCAGCGCGCGCAGCTTGGCCAGCGCCGCTTCTTCCGGCAAGGCCTGCGTGAATTCGCCGAGCGCGAGTTTTTCTTTATTGCGGATGTTGGCCGGCACCAGGGCCGCGATCAGGGCCGCGCGGTCGGCATAGCCGAGCGTGGCCAGCATCGCTTGCTGTTCGGATTCGGAAGGGCCGATATGGCGGGCGATGAAGCCATCGCGTTGTTCTAGTTGAGACAGGGTTGGGCGGGTCATGGTCTGGTGGCTGGGCTGGCTGAAAAAAGACATCTGTTGAGAGATCGGCAGCAGGGCGGGCGGCGCGGCGCCAGAAAATCCGGCCCGGCAAGCGGGCGGCGGATTTTTTTCGGGCGGCACGGCCGCTTTGCGGCCTCGGTCAGGCGGTATTTTTGCCGTAGGCGACAGCGTCGAGCAGGCCGTCGATGGCGCCGGCGTCGGCCGGAGCCAGCTTGAACATCCAGGCGCTATAGGCATCCTGGTTGATCGCTTCCGGCGTGCCGGTGACCAGTTCGTTGATGGCGGTGACGGTGCCGGCCAAGGGCGCGTAGATGTCGCTGGCGGCCTTGACCGATTCGACCACGGCGCAGTTCTGGCCGGCGCTCAAGGTCTGGCCGACTTTCGGCAATTCGACATAGACGATGTCGCCCAGCGCGTCCTGGGCGAATTCGGTGATGCCGACCGTGACGGTGCCGTCGGCTTCGCGGCGCACCCATTCGTGGGAGTCGGTGTATTTGAGTTCAGCGGGAATATTCATCATGGCTCCAGTTCAAGTCAGTGGTGCAGGTCAGTAGAAAAAAATTGGTGAAGGATAAGGGTGAGGCCAACGGTTCAGGAAACCAGCACTTTGCCGTTGCGCACGAAAGGCAGCTTGACGACCGAGGCCGCCAGTTTTTTGTCGCGGATCTCGACTTCGACGGTGTCGCCGACCGCCACGCCCATCGGCAGCCGGGCCAGCGCGATGGCTTGCTGCATGCTGGGGCTGAAGGTGCCGCTGGTGATTTCGCCGCTCGCGCTTGTTCCGCTGCCGCACAGCACTTTTTGATGCGCGCGCAGCACGCCGCCCTTGTCGCGCAGGATCAGGCCCAGAAATTGCGCGTTCTGGCCCAGCGCCAGCAGCGCCGCCTTGCCGACGAAGTCGCGCGGGCTGACGAGATCGATGGTCCAGGCCAGGCCGGCGTCGAGCGGATTGACCGTCTCGTCCATGTCCTGGCCATACAGATTCATGCCCGCTTCCAGGCGCAGCGTATCGCGCGCGCCGAGGCCGGCCGGTTTGACGCCGGCGTGGCCCAGGGCCATCCATAAATTGGCGGCCTGGTCTGCCGGCAGCGCCAGTTCGAAGCCGTCTTCGCCGGTATAGCCGGTGCGCGCGACCATGATTTCGCCGAACGCAGTGTGCTCGACGATGACGGCATTGAACGGTTTCAAGGCTTCCGACGGAGCCTGGGTCTGCGGTATGACTTGCCACACCTTGGCCCGCGCTTGCGGGCCCTGCACGGCGATCAGGGCCATGGCGGCCGGGCCGCCGGCCTGCGCCTCGCGCCGTTGGGTGATCGTCACGCCGCTGCCAGTCTCGGCATTGCGGGCGGCGATCCAGGCCAGGTCTTTTTCGGCGGTGCCGGCATTGACCACCAGGCGGAACCAGTCTTCGCTGAAGTAGTAGACGATCAGGTCGTCGATCACGAAACCGTCGCGGTTGAGCATGCACGAATACAGGGCCTTGCCGGCCACTTGCAGCTTGTCGACATTATTGGCCAGCAGGCCGCGCAAAAAGTCGCGCACCTTGGCGCCGCGCAAGTCGACCACGCACATATGGGAGACGTCGAACATGGCGCAATTGCTGCGCACCAGATGATGTTCTTCGATTTGGGAGCCGTAATTGACCGGCATGTCCCAGCCGCCGAAATCGACCATTTTGGCGCCGAGGGCGCGGTGGGTGGCGTTCAGGGGCGTGGTTTTGAGCGTCATGGGAATCCTCGTTGCCAAATGATAAAGGGGTTGTCATACGCCATGCCAATGCAAAGCGTAAGCGCTTGCAGCGCGTGCAAGCGTAACCCCTCTGTCCTTGGTACCTGAGAGATAGCGGAAAATTCCGCTTGCCCCTTCGGTGGGTAGACCATGCTACCGCTCTCCAGAGTGGAACAGGCATATGCCCATTCTCTTGACCAGTCCTTTTGCCTGAGAGTTTTTGGGCATTGCCCCTTCGGCGGCAGCGTGCGCTGCCCTCTCCCGATCAAGTGCAGGCAATATAAGCGTTGCCGTCCATGCTGTCAAATCTTTAAGTGCATGTTTCCGGCAAGTGGCAGGCAAGACAGGAAATATGTCTTGTTCTCCCCTTTATTTTTGGAAAATCCAGCCGATAATCAAGTATGGATAAGCGTTCAGGCGTCGGTATTTGTCGTGATTCCATGTATCGTGATTCCATGCGGATTTTTTTTTGCCGTGCGCTTTGTCGATTTGCTATTTCGCGCGGTGCCTGATCGATAATAAGGCAGCTCGACCATGACCACCACCAATCCGCTCGCCAGTTATTTTTCCAATTTATTCAGCACTGGCGGCGCCACTGCTGGCAATGGCGCCGCCAGTGCCAGCGCCGCTCCGAGCGCCGCCAGCGCCCGCATTTCAGCCCGGGTCGAAGCCATGCTGGCCAAGCAGAATACGGTGGCGCCCAAGATCAATGCGCAGTTGACGGTCGACCAGACCAAGTTGTCGGCCCTGGGGCAATTGCAAAGCGCGCTGGCCGATTTTCAGGCGGTGGCGCAATCGATGGCGGGCAGCGGCCTCAGTGCTTCGGCCAACTCGTCGGCCAGCGGCGTGTTGACGGCCTTGAGCAGCGCGACCGCGACCGCCGGCAGCTATGCGGTCAAGGTCGGTCAGTTGGCAAGTTCGCAAGTGCTGGCGACGGCAGCCCAGAGCAGCGCCTCGGCGGCGATCGGCAGCGGCGCCGCCACCACCATCAAGATCGATTTCGGCACCAGCCAGGGCAGCAGTTTTGCGGCTTCCGGCAACGGCATCGCGATCACCATCGATAACGGCAATAACAGCCTGGACGGCATTGCGGCCGCAATTAATGGTGCCACTGCGAGTGCCGCCGCGAGTGCCAGCGCGAGTACCAGCGCCAAGGCCGGCGCCGGCGTCACTGCGCGCGTGGTCAAGGGCGCGGATGGCTATCGGCTGGAACTGACTTCGCCGAGCGGCGCTGCCGGCAGCATGCGCATCGGCGTCAGCGGCGACAGTGCCTTGCGCTCGCTGCTGGCGTACGATCCGGCCGGCAGCAAAAATCTGAGTGCCAGCGCCGACGCCCGCGACGCCTTGCTGGTCATCGACGGCAAGCAACTGAGCAGCGGCAGCAATACCGTCACCAGCGCGATTGACGGCGTCAGCCTGCAGCTCAAGAGTACCGGCAGCAGCACGGTCACGGTGGCACGAGACAATTCGCAAATCGCCGCCAATGTCGGCCGCCTGCTGACGGCATATAACAACTTGAACGAACAGTTGACGAATCTGAAACAGGGCGATTTGAAGACCACCAATGCGGTGCGCAATATCCAGAGCCAGCTGGCCGCCGTCTTTCCTTTTGGCGCCAATAACAGTGCCAGCAGCGGCGATACCGGCATCACGCTGGCGACGCTAGGCATTACGCGCCAGGGCAATGGCAATCTGGCGCTCGACAGCGGCAAATTGCAGGCGGCCGTGAACGGCAATGCCGACGGCGTCATCAGATTTTTTACCAACGGCAGCAGCGGCGTCGCCGACAAGCTGGCCAGCACGCTCCGCCTCGCTACGGGGCAGGGCGGCAGCGTGAAGCAGGCAATCTCGAGCGCGAATGCCGATATCAGCTCGCTGAGCGGTCAAAAAGCCGCCGTCGAGGCAGCGATGAAGGCCAAGGGCAATGCCTTGATGAAGTTTTATACCGACCAGGCCAATGGCAGCAACGCCACTTCCGGCATGCTTGACGGTATTTCGACGCCGGCCAGCAGCACGCTGCTCGATCTGTTTTAAGATTCGCGCCGCATATTTTCCGATGGCGCGGCCGATTCCGGCTTGCTGCTAGAATAGTGCCGTGTCCGCTCACCATCTGGCGCTTTCATGCATAAACCCGTGGTCCTGATCCCTAGCTGCACCCATACCAAGGGGGCGCATCGCTATTTTGCCGCTCAAATCAAATATGTCGCGGCGGTGGCCGAGGGCGCCGGCTGTGCGCCGCTGTTGCTGCCGGCGCTGGGCGCGGCCACCGACTGGGAGGCCGTATTGCGGCTGGCCGACGGCATTTTGCTGACCGGCGCCGCTTCGAATGTCGAGCCGGGCCATTTCGGCGAAACCGTGCACAACCCGCGCTTGCCGCTCGACCCGCAGCGCGACGCCACCACCTTGCCGCTGATTGCAATGGCGCGCCAGCGCGGCTTGCCGCTGCTGGCGATTTGCCGCGGTTTTCAGGAAGTCAATGTCGCGCTCGGCGGCAGCCTGCACCAGGCCGTGCATGAGCAGCCGGACTTGATGGATCATCGCGAAAACGGCAGCGAGCCGCTCGAACTGCAATATGCGGCGCGCCATGCTGTCACCCTGGCCGAAAACGGCCGCCTGGCCGCCATCCTGGGTTCCCAGGCGCCGCTGCACGTCAATTCCCTGCATGGACAGGGCATTGCCCGTCTGGCCGCCGGGCTGCGGGTCGAGGCCCGCGCGCCCGACGGTCTGGTCGAAGCGTACAGCCTGGACGATGGCGATGACCGGACTGACGCCGAACAGTTTTTTCTGGGGGTGCAGTGGCATCCCGAATGGCAGTTCAAGGACAATCCCGAGGCGCTGAAATTGCTGGCCGCTTTCGGCCAGGCCTGCCGGCATTTTCGGCAAAACCAGCATTAGCCGGGCTTGCCGGCGGCAAGTCAACTTCGATGGAGAGTGCGATGTCAATCCGCAGCAATTTCAGCTATGCCGACATGGACCAGTGGCTCAATGAAAAACGGGTCACCGAAATCGAATGCCTGGTGCCCGATCTGACCGGCGTGGCGCGCGGCAAGATCCTGCCACGCACCAAATTCACGCAAGAGCGCGGCATGCGCATTCCCGAAGCCGTGCTCGGCATGACCGTGACCGGCAATTATCCGATCGACGACGAAGCGTATTACCGCGCCATTTCGGCGGTCGACCGCGACATGGTTCTGAAGGCCGACCCCGGCACCATCACCTTGGTGCCGTGGGCCGTCGATCCGACCGCGCAAGTGATTCACGACTGCTTTTTTTCCGATGGTTCGCTGGTCGATTTCGCGCCGCGCACTGTGCTGCGGCGCGTGCTGGACCTGTATGCCGCCAAGGGCTGGGCGCCGGTGGTGGCGCCCGAACTCGAATTTTATCTGACGGCGAAAAATTCCGACCCCGACCTGCCTTTGAAGCCGCCGGTCGGCCGCAGCGGCCGCTCCGAGACCAGCCGCCAGATCTACAGCATCGATGCGGTCAACGAGTTCGATCCATTGTTCGAGGACATTTACGATTATTGCGAATTGATGCAGCTTGACGTCGATACGCTGATCCACGAAATCGGCGCCGGCCAGATGGAAATCAATTTCTTGCATGGCGAACCGCTGGGGCTGGCCGACAAGGTATTTTTCTTCAAGCGCACCTTGCGCGAAGCGGCCCTCAAGCACGATATGTATGCGACCTTCATGGCCAAGCCGATGAGTGGCGAACCGGGCTCGGCCATGCATGTGCACCAGAGTGTGCTGGACAGCAAAACCGGCGCGAATATCTTCAGCAATGCCGACGGCAGCGCCTCGGCCGCGTTTCGCCACTATATCGGCGGCCTGCAGCGCTATATGCCGTCGGCGATGGCGATTGCCGCGCCTTACGTCAACTCTTACCGCCGCATCGTCCGCCACACGGCCGCGCCGATCAATATCCAGTGGGGCGAGGATAACCGCACGGTCGGTTTCCGGGTGCCGGCCTCGGGGCCGCAAGACCGGCGCATCGAAAACCGCGTCATCGGCGCCGACGCCAATCCCTATCTGGCGCTGGCGGTCACGCTGGCCTGCGGTTATCTGGGCATGACCGAAGCGCTGGAGCCGACCCCGGTCACCAGCGGCAGCGCTTACGATCTCGACTTCCAGCTGCCGCAGGGTTTGCCGCAAGCCTTGCAGGCGCTGCGCGCCGAGCAGAATTTGCGCGAAGTGCTCGGCCATCGCTTCGTCGACGTCTACGCGGCGATCAAGGATCTCGAGCACGCCGAATTCATGACCGTGATCAGCCCGTGGGAGCGCGAACATTTATTACTTCATGTGTAGGCTTGATTGATGACATCGCGTATCGATACTATTTCCGTGCAGCAAGCTGACAGCTTGCATTACATGCATCCGTTTACCGACCATGCCGACCTCGCGTGCCGCGGCGCGCGCGTGATCGTGCGCGGCGACGATATTTATCTGTGGGATTCGGAAGGCAAGCGCCTGCTTGACGGTATGTCCGGCCTGTGGTGCGTCAATGTCGGCTACGGGCGCAAGGCGATCGCCGATGCCGTGCACGCGCAAATCATGCAACTGCCGTTTTACAATAGTTTTTTCGAGACCACCAATCTGCCGGCGGTCGAACTGGCGCAAAAACTGGTCAGCCTGGCGCCGCCGCAATTCAAGCGCGTGTTTTATACGGGTTCGGGCTCGGAAGCCAACGACACCATCGTGCGCATGGTGCGTTATTACTGGGAATTGCTGGGTGCGCCCGAGCGGCAAGTGATCATCAGCCGCCAGAATGCCTATCACGGCAGCACCATGGCCGGCGCTTCGCTGGGCGGCATGAGCGAAATGCATGCGCAGGGCGGTTTGCCGATTCCCGGCATCGTTCATATTGCCCAACCGAATTACATTGAGAGCGAACAGGATGTCAGCGCCGAAGAATTCGGCATCAATGCCGCCTATTGCCTGGAGCGCAAGATACTCGAGCTCGGCGCCGGCAAGGTCGCCGCCTTCATTGCCGAACCGGTGCAGGGCGCCGGCGGGGTCATCATTCCCTCGATTTCATACTGGCAAGAAATTTCCCGTATCTGCAAAAAATACGGCGTCCTGCTGGTCACCGATGAAGTCATTTGCGGTTTCGGCCGGCTCGGCACCTGGTTCGGCTGCGATTATTTCGGCGTCGAACCGGACCTGATGTCGTTTGCCAAGGGCGTCACCTCCGGCTATGTGCCGCTGGGCGGGGTCCTGGTCAGCAGCGGCGTGGCCGACGTCCTCGCGCTCAAGGGCGGCCATTTCAATCACGGCTTTACCTATTCCGGTCATCCGGTGGCTTGCGCGGCGGCGCTGGCCAATTTGCGCATCATTGAAGAGGAAGGCCTGGTCGCGCGGGTCCGGACCGATAGCGGACCGTATCTGGCGCGGCAATTTGCCACGCTCGGCAATCATCCGCTGGTCGGTTATCAAGACAGCTGCGGCTTCATGGCCGGTCTCAACCTGGTCAAGCGCAAGGCCGACCGCATGCGGGATTGCGTTAGATTTGAGAAAGAACAAGAAGTTGGCATGCTGTGCCGGCGTTATATGTTTGATAATGGCATGGTCATGCGCGCCGTCGGCGACCGCATGATTATTGCGCCGCCCTTGACCATGACGCACGCCCAGATTGACGAGATGATCGCCCTGATCGGCGACGGCCTCGACCGCACGCTGCGCGAGTTGCGGCATCGCGGCTGGGTTTGATGGCAGCGGGCGGTGTGCCGATTGCGCACCTGGCGCAACAATTGCTTGCTGTTTTTCCCTGCTTTTCGCGATAATGCTGTATTTTTAATTCGACCAGATTTGACTCGCCAGGAGACCGTATGTTGAGGGAAAAATTGTTGGCCAGGACCTTGCCGAACGCGCTGCTGGCGTGCGCAGCGGTCCTGGGCACCGTTCTGGGCGTGCCGCATGCGGCGGCGGCCGAAGAAAAAGTCTTGAATGTCTATAACTGGGCCGACTATATTGCCGAAGATACGCTCAAGAACTTTGAAAAAGAAACCGGTATCAAGGTGCGTTACGATATTTTCGACACCAATGAAATCCTCAATGCCAAACTGGTCGCCGGCAAGACCGGTTACGATGTCGTGGTGCCGGGCTCGGCCTGGGCCAAGACGCAGATCGAGCAAAAGCTGCTGCGCAAGCTCGACAAGTCCAAATTGCCGAATCTGAAAAACCTCGATCCGGCAATCCAGGCCAAGCTGAGCAAGGTCGACCCGAACAACGAGCATCTGGTCGACTGGCTGTGGGGCTATACCACGGTCGGCATCAATGTCGACAAGGTCAAGGCCGCGCTGGGAGCGTTGCCGATGCCGGCCAATCCCTGGGAACTGGTATTCAACCCCAAGTATGCCTCGCGCCTGAAATCGTGCGGCATGTCGTTTCTCGATTCGCCGTCCGAAATCCTGCCGGCGGCCCTGCAATACCTCGGCAAGCCGGCCTATTCGACCAATCCGGCCGATTATCAGCTGGTGAGCCAGATGCTGCAGGCGATCCGGCCATCGGTGACCTTATTCAGTTCGTCCGGCTATATCAACGACATGGCCAACGGCGCCATTTGCGTCACGGTCGGTTTTTCGGGCGACATCAATATCGCGCGTCAGCGCGCCATCGACGCCAGGAACGGCAACAAGATCGTGGCCCTGGTGCCGAAGCAAGCCACGCTGTTTTTCGACACCATGGCGATCCCGGCCGATGCGCCGCATCCCGACAATGCGCATTTGTTCATCAATTACATCATGCGGCCCGATGTCCACGCCAGTCTGAGCAACAAGGTGTTTTATGCCAATCCCAACCTGGCCAGCCTGAAATTCGTCAAAAAGGAAATCGCCGGCAACCAAAGCATTTTCCTCAGCGACGACGCCAAGCGCAGCATGGTGGCGCAAGAGCCGCTGAGCCCGGAATTGCGGCGCATCGCCACGCGCGTCTATACGCGCTTCAAGACCGGGCTGTGAGCCTCGGCCCGCTCCTGGCCGCTCGGGCCGCGATCGCGCCGGCCGGTCGGCCGCCGCCGGGCGCGGCCGGTTGCAGCTGACCGCAACTGATTGCAGCTGAGCGGCATGCCGCGCAGCGGGCGCTTTTTCCTTTAACGCTTCATTTAACTCTTTTCCTCTTTCATACATGGTTACAGTAGCGGCGCCCCAAGCTGCGCAACCCGGGCCGGTGGTGTTGACCATCGATCATCTGGTCAAGGACTTCGACGGCGTGCGCGCGGTCGATGCGGTTTCGCTGACGATTCACAAGGGCGAGATTTTCGCCTTGCTAGGCAGTTCCGGCTGCGGCAAGTCGACCTTGCTGCGCATGCTGGCCGGCTTCGAGACGCCGACCTCGGGCAGCATCGTCCTCAACGGCATCGATATGGGTGGCGTGCCGCCGTACCAAAGGCCGGTCAACATGATGTTCCAGTCCTATGCCTTGTTTCCGCATCTGTCGGTCTGGGACAATATCGCCTTCGGCCTGCGGCGCGACGGCATGCCGCGCGACCAGGTCGGCGAGCGCGTCGAGGCCATGCTGGCCATGGTCCAGCTTGGCGCTTTTGCGCGGCGCCGGCCGCATCAGCTGTCGGGCGGGCAGCAGCAGCGCGTGGCGCTGGCGCGCAGCCTGGCCAAGCAACCGCAATTGCTGCTGCTCGATGAACCGCTCGGCGCGCTCGACAAGAAACTGCGCGAACAAACCCAGCTTGAACTGGTCAACATCATCGAGCAGGTCGGCGTCACCTGCGTGATGGTGACCCACGATCAGGAAGAGGCGATGAGCATGGCGACCCGTATCGCCGTCATGAGCGAAGGCCGCATTTTACAGGTGGGCAAACCCGACGATATCTATGAAACGCCCAATTGCCGTTTCGTGGCCGGCTTTGTCGGCAATATCAACCTGTTTTCCGGCAGCGTGGTCGAAGACGAGCCTGACCATGTGGTGATCGAATCGCCGCAAGCGATGCATTATATCGGCCACGGCATTTCCGGCACGCTCGGGATGGCGGCCATGGTCGGCGTGCGGCCCGAAAAAATTGCCCTGGGCCGCAGCGCACCCAAGGTCGCCGACGGTTATGTGGCCCTGAATTCGGTCTGCGGCACGGTCGTCGACTGGGCTTACCTCGGCAGCCATAGCGTGTACCACATCAAGCTGGCCGACGGCATGATCGTCAAGGCCAGCGTCGCCAACCGCGCCCGTCACGGCGAACATGTGCAGCTCGGCGATACCGTGTACGCCAGCTGGGACGCCGGCGATGCCGTCGTCCTCACGCAATAGGAGCGGCGATGACGAATCCGATTTCAAGTCTGCAGCCAGGCCCGGGCTGGCGCCGCAGCCTCGGCAAGGGGGCGGTGATCGGCGTGCCCTATGTGTGGCTGCTGGTCTGCTTTCTGCTGCCGTTTCTGATCGTGGCCCGCATCAGCCTGTCCGGCATGGATTCGGGAACCGACCTGTTTGGCGGCCTGTGGCAATATGCCGACGGCGTCCTCACGTCGCGCCTCAAATTGGCCAATTATGCTTTTCTCGGCGAAGACGAACTGTACCTGTTTACCTATCTGAGTTCGCTGAAGTTTGCCGCCATCACCACCGCGATCTGCCTGTGCATTGCCTATCCCTTTGCCTATTTCATGGCGCGCAGCCGGCCGGCCCTGCGTCCGGTCTTGCTGATGATGGTCATGCTGCCGTTCTGGACTTCGTTTTTGCTGCGCATCTATGCCTGGAAGGGCATTCTGGCCGATCACGGCATTTTCAACGATGTCCTGATTTCACTGGGCCTGATCAGCGACCCGCTGCACCTGATGAATACGCCTTTTTCGCTGGTGATTGGCATGGTCTACGCTTATCTGCCTTTCATGGTCCTGCCTTTGTATGCCAATCTGGTGAAGATGGATTTGCGCTTTCTGGAGGCGGCCTACGACCTCGGCGCCACCCCGTGGAACGCGTTCTGGCGCATCACGGTGCCGTTGTCGCGCTCGGGCATTGTCGCCGGCGGCATGCTGGTGTTCATTCCCTGCGTCGGCGAATATGTGATTCCGGAATTGCTGGGCGGGCCGACCACCCTGATGATAGGGCGCGTGCTGTGGGACGAATACTTCACCAATAACGACTGGCCGCGGGCCTCGGCCGTGACGGTGACGCTGATCTTGCTGATCCTGATACCGATGGCGGTGTTTAACCGCTACCAGAACCAGCGGAGCCGGACATGAAGAGTACCCTGTTGCAGCGCGTGCTGGCACGCGGCTGGCTGAGCGCCACCTATCTGTTCCTGTATCTGCCTATCGTGGTGCTGGTCGTGTTTTCCTTTAACAGCTCGCGCCAGGACATGGTCTGGAGCGGCTTTTCGCTGCGCTGGTATGCGGCCCTGATGCAGGATGCCGAAATCGGCCATGCATTCCTGCTCTCGCTCAAGCTGGCCACCGCCACCGCTTTCGGCGCCGTCATCCTCGGTGCGTTTGCGGCCTTCGCACTCGAGCATTACCGCAAATTTCGCGGCCGTGCCTTGTTCAATGCCATGGTCAATGCGCCGCTGGTGATGCCGGAGGTGATCATCGGCCTGTCGCTGCTGCTGATGCTGGTGTCGATGCAAAAATTCTTCGGTTATCCCGAGCGCGGCATGCTGACGATCTGGATCGGCCATACGCTGCTGGGCATGGCGTATGCGACCGTCGTCCTGCAATCGCGGCTGTCGGAAATGGACCGTGCGCTCGATGAAGCGGCCATGGACCTCGGCTGCCGGCCGTGGCAAGTGTTTTTCCTGGTGACGTTGCCGAACATGACGCAGGCGCTGGCCTCGAGCTGGCTGCTCACTTTCACGCTGTCGCTCGATGATGTGGTGCTGTCGGCCTTTCTGTCCGGGCCCGGTTCCTCGACCATGCCGATCGTGATTTTCTCGCGGGCCCGGCTCGGACTCGATCCGCGCGTCAATGCCGTCGCGGCGCTGACGATTTTGTTTGTCTCGCTTGCCGTCGTATTGTCCAGCCTGTACATGGCGCGCAGCGAGCGCTTGCGCCTGCGCCAGGTCTCGCTGGCCAATGCCGCGTGAAGTGGCCCAGGTTTTAAGCGAATAGCCCCTAATTTCTCCATTCGAGGAGTCTGCCCATGACGACCAATATCGCAGCGAAAAAACGCACCAGTGCCGACTGGCATGCTTTGGCCAATAGCCAAGCCATTGACGGCCGCGCCGTCATCGATGGCCGGCGCGTCGGCGCCAGTTCCGGCGCCACCTTCGACAATCTGAGCGCGGTCGATGGCCGCAGCCTGGGGCCGGTCGCACGCTGCGATGGCGCCGACGTCGCGCTGGCGGTCAAGGCGGCGCGCGCGGCCTTCGACGATGGCCGCTGGGCGGCGCAGGCGCCGGCCCAGCGCAAGCGCGTCATGCAGAAATTTGCCGATCTGCTCGAGCAGAACCGCGATGAGCTGGCGCTGCTCGAGACGCTCGACGTCGGCAAGCCGATCCGTTACAGCCTGGCAGTCGACGTCCGTGGCGCCGCCAACTGCCTGCGCTGGTATGCGGAAGCGATCGACAAGATTTACGATGAGATCGCGCCGACCCCGGCCAATACGCTGGCGCTGATCACTCGCGAAGCGGTGGGCGTGGTGGGCGCCATCGTGCCATGGAATTACCCGATGCTGATGGCCTCGTGGAAAATCGCGCCGGCGCTGGCCGCCGGCAATAGCGTAATCCTGAAGCCGTCCGAAAAGTCGCCCTTGACGGCCTTGCGCCTGGCTGACCTGGCGCTGGCGGCCGGCATCCCGCCGGGCGTCTTCAATGTCGTGCCCGGTTATGGCCAGGAGGCCGGCAGCGCGCTGGCCCTGCACATGGATGTCGATTGCATCGCTTTTACCGGCTCGACCCGGGTCGGCAGGCAGATCCTGCAATACGCAGGGC
This sequence comes from Oxalobacteraceae bacterium, assembly GCA_021768485.1. Lineage (GTDB taxonomy): Bacteria > Pseudomonadota > Gammaproteobacteria > Burkholderiales > Burkholderiaceae_D > JAIZVZ01. The sequence continues at coordinate 80,807 of JAIZVZ010000002.1, forward strand.
AATCGAATCTGAAGCGGGTCTGGAATGAATTGGGCGGCAAGTCGGCCAATATCGTGTGCGCCGACTGTCCCGATCTCGACGCCGCCGTGCGGTCGGCGGTCGGCTCGATTTTTTTCAACCAGGGGCAAAGCTGCAATGCGCCGTCGCGCCTGTTTGTCGAGGCCCCGATCGAACGCGAATTCATCGAGCGGGCGCTGGCGCTGCTGCCCGCTTTCGCTCCCGGCGATCCGCTCGATCCGCAATCGACAATGGGCGCCATCGTCGACGCCAATCAGTTTGCCAACGTGATGCGTTATATCGAGTCGGGCAAGAAGGAGGGTGCGCAACTGCTGGCCGGCGGCATCCAGTTGCGGCCCGAGAGCGGCGGCCACTTCATTGCGCCGACCATCTTCGGCGGCGTCGACAGCGGCATGACGATTGCGCGTGAGGAAATTTTCGGGCCGGTGCTGTCGGTGCTGGCGTTTAACGAAGTCGAGGCCGCGGTGCGCGCCGCCAATGCCAGCAGCTATGGCTTGCAGGCGGCCGTCTGGACCGCCGATTTGCGCAAGGCGCACCAGACCGCGCGCGCCTTGCGGGCCGGTACCGTGCATGTCAATCAATATGATGAAGACGACATCACGGTGCCGTTCGGCGGTTACAAGCAGTCAGGCAATGGCCGCGACAAGTCGCTGCATGCTTTCGATAAATACACGGAATTGAAAACGACCTGGATCAAGCTCGGCTGAGGGCGCAAGCCGGACGGCCTGGGCGATAAAAGACGGTTCTGAAAATCCATCCACAAAAAACAACGGCATTGCCAAGGCAATGCCGATCAATGATGCCGACTGGCTTGCGCCAGTCAAATACCATGACGCCTACGCGTCATTGGCCCGCTTACAACTCCTCCAATTTTTGACGGCTGCGGCGTGATTCTGATACCAATTCAAAACCAACGAGTACGGAAACAGCGGCCAAAATGCCAATCAAGAGATAGTTAAACATAATTTTTATACGACACTTCAGTGCCGTCCCTTATCTAGTTTGTACAGTTTCAGACTAGCATTTCCCATGAAACTTACAAATACTTTTTGCGCCAAAAATGAAGATTTTTTGCTTTGTGGGGCATGGTCATGCAAACAGTGTTGTCCTGATACAACTGCCAGCCGCCGAAATGCCCTAAGTTGTTAATTTCACAGCTTTTTTTCCTGTCCGGCATGGCGCTCGCGCTGGCTCCGGCAGCGCTGTTATTGCGGGAAAATCGAAGCGTCATGGCCGGCATCGAATTGCATTGCGATAGCCGCAATTTTTGAAAAATATCGTGTCCCTGTTTGCCTGTCATTGTCTTGTCACAATTGCGGCGCACTCTTTTCGTTTGCAGCGGGACGGCGAGCGGCGGCAGTGTTTTCGGGCTTGCCGTACGGCTTGCGCTTGCTGCTGTCTGGCGCCTGCTGCGATAAGACCAATATTGCTGGTCTGTGCGTTAAAAGGAGTACACTATGTCTGACGAAATTGTCATCGTGCCTGACGGCGAGCGTTATCATCTCGTGCATGGCCATCTGCATCTGGCTAATCTGCTGGCGATGTCGAAACAGGTGAAGGTCGAGGTGCCTGGTGTCGGCACCGTCACGATTTTTAAGACGCGGGCTGGATTGCGGGTCAATAACAATATTGATGTTGTCGGACGGCAACTTGAGTAAGCTCGCCTATTCAAGACGCTGTTAAAGTCCGGCATTTTTATACTTCATCCGGCATTTTATACTTCAAATAATGCCAGCCTTCGCTGGCTTGAAAGAGTGACAAGCATGCATTCCTTTTCTCATTTGAAAACTCCGGCCGCGCCGATCGTGTACCAGACATCCGATGATCTGAGTCTGGCCGTCAGTTGTATCATCGACGCGTTTGAATTGACCTGCGACCATGAAATGGCGACCGAGATCGCCTTGCGCCGCGCCGCCGAGCTGGCCGGCGACGCCAAGACTGCCGGCCTGATCGCGGTGCTCGGCAAGATCATGGAACGCAGCTATCGCACCGAGCATTGACGGCTCGCATCGATCAGGCGAATTTGCCTTGTCGGGTCGGCTTTGTCCGCGGCAGCCCGCTGATGATTGCTCATAGCCTTATTCCCATAGCCGTCTTGTCCCCGTGGCCGTCTTGTATTTTTTCACCGCCGATATTTCCCCGATTCGGCTGCCTGTGATCGACTTTAACTGGCTGCGCGTTCTAAGTGGCAAGCGCACTGCGCAAGTCCTTGCGCCTGATTGCTTTCCGGAGCGGATCGGGATGAGTGCTGTAAATAGTTAGGCCGGCCACCGCTGAGCTGAAAATAAATTCAGCTATACTGTGCCTCTGAAAAGGTATCTATATAGTGGCGCGGCTATTCATGTCATGAGAAAAACATCGGCTTACCTCATTCGTATCACCATTATCTGTTTCCTCGGATGTGCCGGCATTTTTGCTCGCGCCGCGCAGGTCCAGCCCGTCTCGGCGCCCCCGCTAGAGCTGACAGTCGTGGACCTGAGCCCGAAGTTCATGAATTTTTATGATGAAGCGACGAGAGGGCAGGCCTCATCGGAGCAGCGCTGGGCTTTATGGCAAAAATATTTTGACTTTGCCGCAGTGCCGTCCACTCCTGACGGTCAAGCAGTGGCGCGGCAAATGCTTGACCGGGCCTGGCCGCTTTATCCTGCCGCTCTGGACCGGATTCGCCAGGGTGCGGCCGGCCTGAGCCCCGATCCGCGGGCGAGTGTGCGCGCCGTTGCCGACCTGCTCAAGCCGGCCGGCCGTGTCAAGCTGACCGTGGCCGTTTATGTGGGAGCGTTCGAAGAAAATGCTTTTACTACCGCACAAAATGGCATGATCGTCGTTGCCGTGCCGCTCGAAGCTGCCGCCGAAGCGCGGGGGCTCAAAATGACGCATGAAATGGTTCATGCCGTTCACATCGGCATGGGCAGTTTCTCCGGCGCCTGGCCGCGCACGGTCGGTGCCACGGTACTGACCGAAGGGCTGGCCATGCGCGTTACCCAGAGTTTGAATCCCGATCTGCCCACGCGCGCCGTGATCGAAGAGCGGGCCGGCTGGCTGGCCGAAGCCGACGGCAAACGCCTTGCGATTTTAAAAGACATTCAGGGTGTTTTGAATTCAAATAGCCGCGACGATGTGCGCCGTTACACGGTCGGCAAAGGACCGGCCGGCATTGAGCGCGAGGCGTATTACGTCGGCTGGCTGGTGCTTGGCTACTGGCTGGAGCAGGGCCTGAGCTTTGGCGATATTGCCCGCATTCCAGAGGCGCAAATGCCTGCGCGCGTTGGCGAGGTGATACAAAAGCTGCTGGCGCAAGCGGCGCCGCCGCTGCATGCCACTGTTGCTTGCGATCGCGGGCTGAACGCGCGCCGGGCCGGCAGCGCTTTTTGCGGCGAGCTTGTCGTGTCGAGCCGCGCGGCCAGGACCGCTGATGTCAGTTCATCGGATAAGACCCTGCGTGCCCGACAGTCTGTGGGAGCACAAGGCTTTTCGTCTTCTGCCGGAAGCGGCCGGTCCGATGCAAGCCAGACTGAGCCCGGTTCCCGCACGCCGGCCGGGCGCTACAGCAGCCGCCAGGGCGGCAATCCCCCCTGAGCCGCCAAACCGCAGCAAAGCCCGCCGCATGATGTGGCGCAATTCCTGACCGCTGCCGATGGCGCGGCAGCGTCTGGCATTGCCTGCCGGGCTTTTTCGCCGCCTTGAACAGCAAGCAGTGCATGCCTACGGTATTTTCTGCCTTGGAAATTCTTTGCAAAATGTGACTGGACGCTATGTATTCGGCCGCCACCGGCGATTTGCCGCAAAAACGGGGCAGCCTGTTACGTTTTACCGGCAGGAAACGGATCTTCGCCGCAAAAAAAAGCCCCGCACGCGGCGGGGCAAAAAGTACTAGGAGGGTGTGAAATTGGTGCTGGAATATTTCCCCACCGCCAGCGCCGGTGAAGCGCTGGTTTTGCGCACACACAGATCATATCGAAATGAAATTACCGGACTATTACATGGGCAACTTAAGAGGGAAAAAATTTAAGGGGTGGCATTAAGGGGGCGGCACTTAAGGGCGAAGAAAACCGGCCCGGGACCGCTAGTTGTTGCAACCGGTTTAAATTTTGCGCCAAATTCTGCCCGAGATAATCTCAATAAATATTTCTTGGGCTGAGATATATTCCGCCTGGCGACCATCTTCAGTTTCGTAGTGGCTGGCTCCTGCGAGCCATTGTGCCGAGCCGGAAACAGGCGTGTGTTCGGTATAGGTGGTGTACTGTGTAATTGTTCCAATTATTTCATTGGTATCGACAACCTCGATTTGCTCTGACGGTTCTGTTTTAGTCTTCATAATCTCTTTCTTTTTCGGTGTGGCATGAATTTTTTCGGCGCCGTTCAACATCCGTAGCGCTTGCGCCCATTAACCATCTGATACCGCCCGCCGCGCCGCCCGGTGAGGCATTCGCCGGCCATCTCGGTCATGCCTGGATGCCGGAACTCCCATGGCGGCACCGGCGCCGGATCGGCCCATAGCCCGCGCCGGGCCAGCCTGGCCGCCGCCTGCGCTGCCGGCAGGCTCGGGTCGCTATTGTATTGCGTGTAGACCCATGCCATGCCGCGCTCGACCTGCGCCCGATTGACGTCAAGTCCGGCACATGTCACACGCGCCACCAGGCGGCCGTAGCGATCGGTATTGCGCACGACATAGGTCGCGTCCCGCCCCCGGCACAGGCTTGCCAGGGATTGCCTGGCTGCCAAGCCGAACGCCTGTCTTTTCTCGGGGGCGTCGATATCGGCCAGCCTGATTTTGAGCGGTTTGCGCTTGACCAGAAGTGTCAGCGTGTCGCCGTCGGCAACGCCGATGACCTGGTGGGCGAGGGCGGCATTGCTCACCATAATAAGCAGGCCCGCCAGAATTGCCCTCACGCCGGTGGAATGCCGGTGTTGAGCGGATCACGCGTATGCTCCGTGACGCTATTGATTCCGCCGCGTAAATTTCGCTCGATTTTTAGCAGCACGACCAAGAGTATCAGACCGGCAAAGGCAATAAAACCGGCTCCGGCCGCGTATAAGGACCAGTTGGCTTGGGTTCTTACTGCCTGCGCATCATCAATTGCGCGCGCTTTCTCGGCATTGATCGCCGCTGTTTTTTCCTTATATTCACGAACGGAATATTCCACGAGACTGCCAAGTTCTTCGGAACTGGCTTGTTTTATTCTGTCCGCAATTTTCCTGTCCTTTGTGGCGGCATTGATAATGACGATTAACTGCTTGATGAAAGGTCGTCCAAGTTCGGGCGCCGATTCAAATTTGATAAATCCTTCAGTCGCGCCACTTTCATTGACAAATGCGTTTGGATTGCCCGTCTTTAAGAAGTGGTCAATCGTTTTGATGAATTCAATCAGTAAAGCATCTTTGGCGCCAGCTTTCGCCTTTGCTTGGGGGTGTTGGCCCGGGCTGTCGGCAGGCGCGTCCAGGGCTGACTGGTAATTGGCCAGGCTGAGTGTTATCTCGTCTTTGACGACAGCCGGCTTGGCATCGTGTCCTGCCACGTATTGGGCGCCCAGAATCACGGCGGCGACCACGGCGCCAGTAGCGAGGAGCAGGAGCAGGATGCGAAGAAGTTGCAGATATCCGGACTCGATCTTTTGGATTATTGACATGATTTTTTCAATTCAATATGTCGGCATCGTGGCGTGCCGTTGCGCCTAAAAATATTTAGCGGAAAAACAGTCGCTTGCGCATTCAATATGCGTGAATAAGAGTCTGCTGGGAAAAGCCGAGGTCGGCATACGGCGCCGGCGCTTACAACCAGCGTTCGACGCCGCCATGATGCGAACATGTCCCGCGATGGTTTTTGCTAAAGCTGTATGAGGCATCGCGGCATTTTGCGCTGGCGCCGGCCGGCACCTTGCCCAATTTGCTCCTGGCTGGCGAATGCACCGCTTGGCCGGCCTTGTTCGTGTAGTGCTTGTGGCTCTGCAGCTCGCCTTCGCTCGGTTCGGACTGCTGGGCAAGAACTGCGGGAGGCGGACGGCGTGCTTGAGCCGGCGCCGCGATGAGGAAAGACAGTGCGAGTAGGGCGCCAAAAAAGGTTTTCATTATTTGTCTGGCGTGCGCGCACCAGTATTTTGATCGAGCATAAAGTATTGCTAGTTTTATATTTGCAAACTTTGATGTAAATCAACAGCCACATTGTTCACATCTATTAGCAACATGGCAGTGTCGTGCAGTGCTGTCGGGGCAGTTCGGGCTGCGGCTTTTATTCCTGCCAGATTTTTAGCAGATTGCTTTTCCCGGCCAAGCGCGTGACGGTCAGATAGCTGCTCGGATAGCTGCTCGGATAGCCGTTCGGGCAATAAAAAAAGCCAGCAAATCCTTTAGTGCATGGATTTACTGGCTTTTCCGGTACTTCTATATTCGGTAGAGTGGTGCCCACGGAGGGACTCGAACCCCCACACCTTGCGGCACATGGACCTGAACCATGCGCGTCTACCAATTCCGCCACGTGGGCACTGATGCAGCTTAAATCTGATACCATGTCACCTTTATTGCAACAAACCGCAACAGGCAGCACAGCATCTGTTTCGATCACTGCGTTGATCTGCCGTGATGCGAAAGAACAAGATTATATAGGATATTGGCGGGAAGTCAAGCACCTGAATAAACATTTTTGATTATATTTTCTTGAAATCGGCGACTGGTTAGGTAAAAGGCGCGACCTCCGTTACACTACTGCTTAATTGCTACTTATTTGCTACTTATTTGCCACTTATTTGCTGCCCAGTTATCCCATAATCACAAGCCGGATGCCTCGCTTTTGCTTATAACGTTTTGCTTGTTCATCGTTTTATTTGTACATCGATTTATTTGTATATATATACTGCTTAACCCAATTCTCAATATAGCTACGTAGCCGGTTCCAAAGTCCGGTTCTGTTTTCAGTCCAGGCTGTAATCTCATCGACAAAATATCAAACACCCTCTTGAACCAATTTAAACACACCATCCCCAGCCGTGAGGATATTCTCGGCACTCTGCGCAACGCTCATGCGCCCCTCGACGCCCAAGCCATCGCCCATGCCCTCGGCATGAACGACGATGCCATCGACGCTCTGATGCGACGCATCAATGCGATGGAGCGCGACGGCCAGCTCAAGCCAGACAATGCCGGTCTGTACCATCTGTCCGATCTGTCCGGCTTCATCCTCGGCCGCGTGGCCAGCCATCGCGACGGCTTCGGCTTTTTGATTCCCGACGATGCGACCGACGATATCTTTTTGCCGGAAAAGGAAATGCAAAAAGTCTTGCACGGCGACCGGGTACTGGTGCGCATCATCGGCACCGACCGTCGCGGTCGCCCCGAAGGCACGATCGTCGAAGTTGTCGGCCGTGCCAATACCCATGTCATTGGCCGCCTGCTCAATGAAAACGGGGCCTGGGTCGTGGCGCCCGAAGACAAGCGCATCGGCCAGGACATCCTGATCTCTGGGTCGCCCGGCAAGGCCAAGACCGGCCAGATCGTCTCGGTCGAACTGATCGAACAACCGTCGCGCTACAGCCAGGCGGTCGGCAAGATCGTCGAAGTGCTCGGCGAGATCGACGATCCCGGCATGGAAATCGAAATCGCGGTGCGCAAATTCGGCGTGCCGCATATTTTTTCCGACGCCGCCCTCAAGCAAGCCGCCAAGCTGCCCGAGCAGTTGCGCGCCAGCGACCTCAACGACCGCGTCGACCTGCGCGACGTGCCTCTGGTGACGATCGACGGCGAAGATGCGCGCGATTTCGACGATGCCGTTTATTGCGAGCCGGTCAAGGTCGGCCGCGCCGAGTGTTTCCGCCTGATCGTGGCGATCGCCGACGTCAGTCATTATGTCTCGCCCAACGATGCGCTCGACCACGATGCGCTCGAACGCAGCACCTCGGTGTATTTCCCGCGTCGCGTGATTCCGATGCTGCCCGAAAAGCTGTCGAACGGCCTGTGTTCGCTCAATCCGGCGGTCGACCGCCTGACGCTGGTGTGCGATGCCGTCATCAGCAAGGATGGCGAAATCAAGGCTTACCAGTTCTATCCGGCCGTGATTCATTCGGCTGCCCGCTTTACCTATACCGAGGTCGCTGCCATTCTCGGCAATACCAAGGGGCCGGAAGCGGCCAAGCGGCAGACGCTGGTGCCGCACCTGCTCAATCTGTATGACGTCTATCATGCGCTGCGCAAGGCGCGCCTGGTGCGCGGCGCGATCGATTTCGAGACCACCGAAACCTATATCGTCTGCAATCCGAACGGCAAGATCGAAAAAATCCTGCCGCGCACCCGCAACGATGCGCACAAGGTGATCGAGGAATGCATGTTGGCGGCCAATGTCTGCGCTGCCGACCTCTTGATCCGCAATAAGCATCCTGGCACTTACCGCATCCATGCCGGGCCGACCAAGGAAAAGCTGACGCAAGTGCGCACTTTCCTCAAGCAGGTCGGCCTGAACCTGGCCGGCGGCGACAAGCCGGCGGCCGGCGATTATGCCGAGCTGATGAAAAAAATCGTGGCGCGTCCCGATGCGCCGCTGCTGCAGACCATGTTGCTGCGCTCGATGCAGCAAGCGGTCTACAGCCCCGACAATATCGGTCACTTCGGCCTGGCCTATGACGCGTATGCGCATTTCACCAGCCCGATCCGGCGCTATCCCGATCTGCTCACGCATCGCGCGATCAAGGCTATCCTGGCCGGCAAGCGTTATGAGCCGAAGGGCATCGACACCAGCTTGCTCAATACGGCAGTGTCGAATGCAACGCGCAAGCAAATGGTCAAGGACAAGGCGGCCGGCAAGGAAAAACAGCAAGCCGATCTGACGATCTGGGATGCGCTCGGTGTGCATTGTTCGGCCAATGAACGGCGCGCCGACGAAGCCTCGCGCGACGTCGAGGCCTGGCTCAAGTGCTATTTCATCCGCGACAAGCTTGGCGAAGAATTCACAGGCATGATTACCGGCGTCACCACATTCGGCATTTTCGTGCAGCTCGACAGCCTGTTTGTCGAAGGCCTCGTGCATGTGACCGATCTCGGCGCCGATTATTTCCAATACGACGACGCCCGCCATGAATTGCGCGGCGAGCGCACCGGCAAGCGCTATCAATTGACCGACCGCGTCACGGTGCAGGTCAGCCGGGTCGACCTCGAAGCGCGCAAGATCGATTTGCGCCTGGTCGACCAGCTCGGCGTGCCGCTCAATGGCGCGCTCAAAAATGGCGCCAAGGGCGGCGCCAACGGCGGCAGCGGCAAGAGCGGCGGCAAGGGCGCAGGCAAGGGCGTCGACAGGAGTACGTCGAAAGGCAGCGAGCCTGGCCTGCCGGTGGAAACGGAAACGGGGCGGCGCAAGGGCAAGGCCAGCAAGGCAAGCGAAGCGGTGCGGACGGCGCCGGCGCCGGCCGCCAGCCGGGCGCGTCGCGCCAAATCGCCGGGCGTCAAGTCGCCTGTTGAAAAAGCGCGGCCGACCAAGGCGTTTGCGAAACCGGGCAAGAAAAAGCGCTGACGGCTAGCCGCAAAATTGCCCCCGGCGGCGTGCCGGCCGCAAGGCCGGATGTGCAACGATCGCGGCGCAGCGGCGCCGCCTTTGTTTCGGTGCGGTGGCTGCCTTGGCCGCGGCTGTGGCGTATTGCAATAAACAGCATCGGACTGCCTTCAACCGGCACTGCGAAGCGCATCGAAACACATTAAAAAACACATTATCAAGAAGCGAATTATATGAAGAGCAAAATGGTTTTCGGCTTTCACGCGGTGACCGCGCGTCTGCGTCATGAAGCGTCCTCGGTCGAGGAAATCTATGTCGATGCGAGCCGCGTCGACCGCCGCATGCAGGAACTGCTGGCCACTGCCAAGAGTTTTAACGTGCGCGTCATCATGGTCGACGACCAGCGCCTCGATCGCATCGTCGGCACCCGCCGCCATCAGGGTGTGATTGCCGTGGCCGGCGAGTTGTCGCTGGCCCGCAATCTCGATGAATTGCTGGACGCCATTGACGGTCCGCCATTGTTGCTGGTGCTCGACGGCATTACCGATCCGCATAATCTCGGCGCCTGCCTGCGGGTGGCCGATGGTGTCGGCGCGCATGCCGTCATCGTGCCCAAAGACCGCGCGGTCGGCCTGAATGCGACCGCCGCCAAGGTCGCCAGCGGCGCCGCCGAAACCGTGCCTTACATTACCGTAACCAATCTGGCGCGCACCTTGCGCGAACTGAAAGAACGCGACATCATGTTGATCGGCACCGACGACGAAGCCGAAAAAGGCTTGTACGACGCCGACTTCAGCGGCCCGGCGGCCTTGGTCATGGGGTCGGAAGGCGAAGGCATGCGCCGCCTGACGCGTGAGACCTGCGATTTGCTGGTCCGCATTCCGATGTTCGGCACCGTCGAGAGCCTGAACGTCTCGGTCGCGTCCGGCGTCTGCCTGTACGAAGCGCGCCGCCAGCGCATGCTCAAAGGGATGTAAGCGGCCCGCGTGCCCGCATGTCATACTGGCGGCGCCGCCTGTGCGCGCCGCCTCGACCGGTGCAGACCGGTCTGAACGATTTTCAGCGGTTTGTTGCATCGCAAGCAAAGCTTGCCTGAAAGCGCTACCATAACCCGTCCTGCGCGAATTTTCGCGCCTTATCCGTTTGTCTAATTTTATGTTTAGTCGCCTGCGCGAAGATATTTACAGCATCATCGAACGTGATCCCGCGGCCCGCAATGCGTGGGAAGTGCTCACTTGCTACCCCGGCTTGCATGCCACGCTCATGCATCGCTGGGCCCATTGGTATTGGACCCATGGCCTGAAATGGTGCGGCCGCTTTGTTTCCCACGTGTCGCGCATGCTGACCGGCATCGAAATCCACCCGGGGGCCGTCATCGGCCGCCGCGTCTTCATCGATCATGGCTTCGGCGTGGTCATCGGCGAGACCGCCGTGGTCGGCGACGACTGCACGATTTACCAGGGCGTGACGCTGGGCGGCACCTCGCTGCACAAGGGCAGCAAACGCCATCCGACGCTCGAACGCGGCGTCATCGTCGGCGCCGGCGCGCAAGTGCTGGGCAGTTTCACGGTCGGCGAATATGCCAAGATCGGTTCCAATGCCGTGCTGGTCAAGCCGATGCCGGCCGGCGCCACCGCGGTCGGCAATCCGGCCCATGTGATCGAAAAATCGACCAAGCTGGTCGACGCCGGCACCGCCCATCTGTTTGCCGCATACGGCATCACGCCCAATGGCGACGATCCGATGAGCAAGGCGCTGCATGGCTTGATCAACCGCGCCGTGGTCCAGGAGCAGCAAATCGATACGTTGATTGCCTTGATGAAAAAATCAGGCATCAATTGTCAAGACCTGCCGGAATCTGATAAATTCGATCCCGAGCAACTCAATAAACTGGTTGGCTGACAGCTGCCATTCAGAATGCGTGCCGGCGCGGCCCAAAGGCCGCCTGCCGTGCCCGTTCTGAATCGCGGCCGCCGGCGCAAGCAGACATCTGCCGGGACTGCAATTGACTGACGTAATCACAAACCACGATGGCCTGATACTCGAGCCGTTCGAAATCCGCGTGCTGGCCGTGCTGGCCGAAAAAGAAGGCTTGACGCCTGACAACTACCCGCTATCGCTCAATGCGCTGACCAATGGCTGCAACCAGCTATCGAGCCGCGATCCGGTGATGTCGCTTGCCGACAGCACGGTGCAAGATGTGCTGCAAACCTTGATGCAAAAAAAATTGGTCAATGGCATCACGCAAGTCGGCGCCCGCGTCGTCAAATACGAACACCGGATGCGCCTCAAATGGACGCTCGAGCAAGACAAGCTGGCCATCCTGACGATTCTGATGTTGCGCGGCCAGCAGACGGCCGGCGAAATCCGGGCCCGCAGCGGCCGCATCCATGAATTCGCTTCGCTGGCCGAGGTCGAAACAGGCTTGCAGTTCCTGATCGATAAATACCCGCCGCTGGTGGCCAGGCTGCCGCTGGCGCCGGGCGCCAAAGAGCCGCGCTATGCGCATCTGCTGTCGGGCGAAGAGGTCTTGCAGCAGGAAGTGCCCGGCGCGTATGGCACTGCGCCCGAGGGCGTACGCCGCGCCGGGCAGATCGAACAGCTTGAACAGCAACTGGCGCAGTTACGGCATGAGCATGAGGCGCTGGCGGCCGAGTTCGCGCAATTTCGCAAGCAATTCGATTAGTCCTGTCAGGCGATTCAGGCGATTCCGCCCACCGATCGGCGCGCATATAGGTGCGCATACAGGTGCGCAGCCGGCGCCGATCGCACCTGTCGCCCGACTGACATGCACTGGCCGGGTTTTTCCCGGCGCCCGAAAAGGAATATATATGCAAAGCAAGAAACCGGACCCGTCCAAACTCGACAAGATCGTCGCCGATGCACGCCGCGCCGCCGACCTGCGCGAAGGCGGATACCGCGAACGTTCGCTGAAAATGTATCCATGGATTTGCGGACGCTGCATGCGCGAATTTACGCGTGCCAATGTACAGCAATTGACGGTCCATCATCGCGACCACAATCATGACAATAATCCGGCCGACGGCAGCAATTGGGAATTGCTGTGCCTGTATTGCCACGATAATGAACATTCGCGTTATCTCGAAGCCGATCGCGGCGCCGGTCTGGCCGCGGCCAAGGTACAGGCGGCGACCCACAATCCGTTTGCGGCGGCGCTGGCCGGCCTGAAGAAAAAGGACTGAAGCGCCCGGCCGGCGGCGGAGGCGAGGGGGCGCAAGCGGCAGGCATTTCCGGCAGGCCTGCGCATCAACGCGATGGCGGCATTTATTTTACCCGGGTATTATTGACTCGCGTATTTTACCCGGGTATTATTGCGTATTCCCATCCCATGGAGTACCAGACCGATGACGCCGCCACTTATCCCTCGCAATAATTATCTCGAGCCTACGCAAGAAGCCGGGCGCGCCTTCATCATGCGTGCGATCGCCGGCGAAGTCGTCATGCTCAATTTGCTGCGTTTCCGGACCGATGCCGATTATTCGGCCGCGCCGGAACTGGCGCCTTCGGCCTCAGTCAGCGGCAAACAGGCGTTTGCGCTGTATATCGAGCATACCTTGCCCTATCTTCAGCAGTCGGGCGGCCAGCTATTGTTTCTTGGCGCCGGCGGCCACTTTCTGATCGGCCCCGCTGACGAGTACTGGGATGCCGTCATGCTGGTGCGCCAGCACAGCGTCGACGCCTTTCTGGCGTTTGCCGCACACCCGCAATATCTGGCCGGCCTCGGTCACCGCCGCGCCGCCCTCGAAGATTCGCGACTGCTGCCGCTGACCGCGCTGTCGTCGCAATGTTTGTGAAAGGGAAAATAATGCGCGATGAACAGGAATTGAAACAGGTATTGAAGCAGGCGCTGAAACGACAGTATCTGGAAACGAAAAGCCGGGCCGGCGTATATGCGATCCGCAACCGGATCACGGGCCGGACCCTGGTGGCCGGCGCCGGCAATGTGGACGGCATGCTGAACCGCCACCGTTTTGAATTGCGGCAGGGCAGGCATCGCAACGCCGGGCTGGCACGCGACTGGGCCGCGCATGGCGAGGCGGGTTTTCTCTTTGAAGTGCTCGACCGGGTCCGCGAATGCGACGATCCGGCATTCGATGAGGCGCAGGAACTGGCGCTGCTGGTCAGTCTATGGCGTCAGGAAATTGCCGGCGATAGCTATGGCGAGGTGGCGGCAAATTGAATGGCCGCGCTTTGGCGCGCCTGAGCGCGTTTCAGCGGCCATACTCATGCCGGGCCATCGTCGAGCAGCATGCCATGCAAATCGTAGCGATGTATTGCGCCGCTGGCGTCGAGCGCAATCCAGCCGCCGCGCGCCGTTTCTTCATCGAGTTCCCAGTCGGGCAGCACATAGCGCAGCCGGCTGCCGAAACGATGGCAGGCCGGGCGGTGCGTGTGGCCGTGAATCAGGATCTCGGCGCCGCTTTGTTCATATAGTCTGGCGATGGCTTGCGGATTGACGTCCATGAGCGCCATCGGCTTTTCCTGTTGCTGCGCGCGGCTGTCGCTGCGCAGGCCGGCGACGATGGCGCGGCGCGCCGTCAAAGGCTGCGACAGGAACTGGCGCTGCCATTGCGGTTCGCGCACCATGGCGCGAAATTGCATGTATTTGTGGTCGTCCGTGCATTCCGCATCGCCGTGCGCGAGCACGATGCGGCTGGCGCCGGCAGCGATCACGGCACCGTCGGACAGGATGCGCGCGCCGGTGGCGGCGGCAAAAGCCGGACCAACAAGGAAGTCGCGGTTGCCGGCGATCCAGAACAGGGCGATGCCGGCATCGCTGACGGCGCGCAGGGCGTCGATGATCTGCCGGTGATAGGGCAAAGCCATATCGTCGTCGCCAGGCCAGGCATCGAAGATGTCGCCGAGCAGATAGAGCGCCTGCGCCCGCCGCACCGGACCTTCGAGAAAATCGAGAAAGGCTTGCGTGGTGCGCGGGTGCGAGGGCTGCAAATGCAGATCCGAAATGAACAGCGCCAGGGCTGCTGGCGCCACTTCCTTGGCGGGCGAGGTGCTGTTCACGGTACGTAAAAAATCAGACGATTTCGATTTTTTCGATCACCACGTCTTCCAGCGGCACGTCGGCAAACATGCCGGTGCGCGTGGTCTTGACGCCTTCGATCTGGTCGATGACATCGGTGCCGTCCGTGACTGCGCCGAATACGCAATAGCCCCAGCCATCCTGTCCTGGGTAGTCGAGGAAGGAATTATTCTTGGTGTTGATGAAGAACTGCGCCGAGGCCGAGTGCGGGTCCGAGGTGCGGGCCATCGCCAGCGCATATTTGGCGTTCTTCAAACCGTTGGCGGCTTCGTTTTCAACCGGTTCGGTGGTCGGCTTTTGCTTCATGCCGGACTCGAAACCGCCGCCCTGGATCATGAAATTCTTGATGACGCGATGGAAAATGGTGCCGCTGTAATGGCCAGCTTCGACATAGGACAGGAAATTGGCGACTGTTTTCGGTGCTTTTTCGGCATCGAGTTCGACCGTGAAATTGCCCATATTGGTGGTGATGACGACTGCCATGATGTGTCCTTCTGTAGTATTGGTGGAAATGGATGATTGCCGGCTTATCGCTTGCCGCTTTGATTGATGCTGCCTGTATTGCTGCTTATTGCTGCTTATTACTGTTTATTACTACTTATTATGGCCGTCCATTTTTGCCGCGTTATGCCTATATGGTAGCGGGTTTCGTCTTTTAAACAGGACGGCCGCCTATTTTAATACGACTGCCTTGTTGATGACGATTGCTTCGAGCGGCAGATGCTGGTGTTCGCCGTGCGGTGCGACGCTGACCTGCTTGATCTTGTCGACCACTTCGACGCCCTCGACAACCTTGCCGAAGACGGCGTAGCCCCAGCCGTCGCGCCCCGGATAGTCGAGCATCGGATTATCTTCGACGTTGATGAAAAATTGCGCGGTGGCTGAGTGCGGATCGCCCGAGCGTGCCATGGCAATCGTGTATTTTTCGTTTTTCAGGCCGTTTTTCGATTCGTTGACGAGCGGCGCGGCAGTCGGTTTTTGCCGCAGCTTCTTGTCGTAGCCGCCGCCCTGAATCATGAAACCATCGATGACGCGATGAAAAATAGTGCCCTGATAGTGGCCCGATTTGACGTATTTCAGAAAATTGGCCGTGCTTTTGGGCGCCTGTGCGGCATTCAGTTCGAGCACGATGTCGCCCATCGAGGTCGACAGCAGCACGCGCGGATCTTTGGCCTGGGCATACAGCGGCAGCGTCAGCAACAGGGCCAGCGCGGCTTTCCAGAGCGGCTTCATCGACACAGTCATGGCGGGTCCTTTTTTATGAAATGAATACGGTATGCGGTCTTGTCTTTCGGTGCGGGCGGCCGGCGATGCGGCGGGCTATCCATATTTACGCATGCTTGCCGCCCGCGATCCTGGCCATGCGCGCCCTCTGGCGCCAATTATAGAGCGCTTATCGGGCCGCCGCCGATGCAGGCGGCGGCGTTTTACTGCGGATTGACGAGTGCTTCATGGATGATTTTCCATTCGCTGCCTTCGTGCACCCAATATTGGCGCTTGTGCAGCGTTGTCTTGCTTTTGCCCGCAGTATTATCTTGCGTAAAACTGCTGACGATCATATCGTCGCGGCCCGGATAGCGGAAAAACGTCAGGTCGCTGAGCTTGACTTGCAAGCCGGTCGCGGCCGGTCCGACGATGCGGTTTTTCGCATACCAGGTGGCGGCATCCTGTCCCTGGGCCGATTTGAAGCGGGCCGAATAGTGGGCCAGGATACGGGCCGCATCCATCTGCTCGATATCGCGGCGCCAGCCGTCCTGCATGCGGTTGGCCGCCTGGCGCTCGGTCTCGGCCTGCGCGCGGCTGATGAAGTCGACCTTGTCGCTGATGACGACCGGGGTTTTGCCGATTTCGACCGATTGCGTCAGTTTTTCCAGATCGGCATTGGTCAGTACCACGCAGCCGTCGGAGGCCAGCGGCGCCCGGCTGTAGGTCGTGTTCGGCGTGCCGTGCAGCCAGATGCCCGAGCCGCTGCGGCTGTTGACCTTGTCCCATTCGTTCGGATAGTTCAGCGGCAGGGCACCGGAGCCGTAAAAACCGGGCAGGCGGCGGCGGTCGATACGGCTGGTAATGTAATACACGCCAAGCGGAGTGCGCTGGTCGCCGGCCTTGATTTTATTGACGCCCAATTTGCCCTGGGTGACATAGTAATCGGTCAAAAACAGCAATTTGCCGCCACGGTTTTCATAGACGTAGAGCCGCGATTGCCTGGCGTCGACCACCAGCGCATATTTCTGCTCCGGGCGCATCTGCAGCAGCGCGCGCGGCACCAGGGCCGGGTCGGGGCGCATGCGCAAGGCATTGACGCGCACCAGCGCTTCGTCGCGCAAATCCTTGAGCTTGTCGGGTGCGCCGTTGGGCGCCGCGCCCATCACGCCGACCGGGCGCGCATGCATCATCAGCAAATCGCCGCGGATCAGGTGGCCGAGCCGGAAGTTCGGGAAGTTCTGCACCAGGCGGTCGGCCTTGGCCTGGGCATCGCTGAGGCGGTTGGCCGCCATGTCGCGATAGACGGCCAGCAATTGCGCATCGGGCGTCACATTGTCGCTTGGCGCGACATCGAGCGGCACCAGTTTGTCGGTATTGAGCGCGGCGCTGCTCTTGAGTGCCGGGGCGTCGCCGTCCAGCGACTTGAGGGCGGCCGGCAATTCCAGCTCGACCGTGGCCGGTTTGTCGCCAGCGCCAAACCAGATGCGCCCGACCAGCAGGCACAGCGCAAATACAATTAAACCACATGCGACTCGGACTCGCGTCGAGCGCATCATCTGTGCAAGTTGCAACATCAGCTGGCCGCGCGCTCCTGCTTGATCAGCCATTTGCCGCCCTGCTTGACCAGCGTGATCACTTTGCGGCTATTGGCGGTCAAGCGATCCGACACATACACCTGGCGGAATTTGACTGTGGCGGTATTGCCTTCGATGCTAACTTGCGGCGTTTCGATCAGGACGCTGATAGTGCCTTTGCCGACGATGCGTGTGCGGCGTTCCTCGGCCCAGGCTTTGCGCGGCTCGCCCTTCGGCGTTTGAAAATCGTTATCGTAACTGGCCAGATAAGTCTTGATGTCCTTGGCGCTCCAGGCCTTGGCCCAGCTGTGTATCGCCTTCAAGACTTCGTCGCGCTCGCCGTCGGCCTTGGCCCGCGCATCAGCCTTCGATTCGGGCGCCTTGGTTTCGGACTTGGCCGACGCTTTGAGGTCGGCCTTGGCAACCATTAGCGGCGGCGCCGTCACCAGCGGAGCCGATGCCGTTTTTGCCGGCACGCCCGGTGCGGCCTTGGCCGCCGCGCTCGGAGCCGTCTTGGCTATGGCGCCCGGCAAGGCTTTGCCGGCCGCTCTTGGCGAGACGGCGCCGGGATTGGCCACCAGCGTGCGAACCAGCGTCAGTTTGGATTTGGCGCTGGAATTGCCGGAGTCGAGTTGCAAGGCCTTGTCGTAAGCCTGGCTGGCCAGGCGGGCATAGATGTCGCCGAGATTTTCATGCGCCGTGGCATAGGTCGGATTGGTGCGGATCGCCATTTCCAGCGCGATGCGGGCCTTGTCGTACTGGCCGCCGGCGGCATACAGCACGGCCAGATTGTTATACGGTTCGGGCAATTCCGGATAATCTTCGGAAAGCTTGCTAAATACCACGATCGCTTCGCCTGCCTTGTTTTGCTCGGTCAGGATCAAGCCTTTCAGGAAGCGCAGCTGAGCGTCGCGTGGATGCTGTGACAGGGCATTGTCGACCCGGCTCATGGCTTCTCCATACTGTCCGGCGCGCATTAATTTGTTGACATCGGCATTGTCATCGGCGCGGGCCGGTATCGCTACGAGTGCGCCGACCACGCTCAAGGCCAGTAATGTCGAAGAGAACCTTGCTCGTGAAAATGAACTGCAGTATGAATAGAACATGGGTTTTAACAATGATATACTTTGACGAAGTATCCCATTCTATCAAAGAAGCACAGCAAAGAGCGCTTTGCCTGTCGACTTGGTTTAAATTTTCGCGCAAAGTTGTTTATGCGGCGAAAGGCTAATTCGTCGTGCTGAAACCGAAACAACTATGAGTCATTTAAAGATATACAACACTTTAGCGCGTGAAAAGCAGGTTTTCGTTCCGATAGTGCCCGGCAAGGTGGGCATGTATGTGTGCGGCATGACGATTTACGATTATTGCCATATCGGGCATGCCCGCATGATGATGGCCTTCGATGTCGTCTATCGCTGGCTCAAGGCTTCCGGCTATGAGGTCACTTATGTGCGCAACATTACCGATATCGAAGACAAGATCATCAAGCGCGCCGTCGAAAACGGCGAATCGATTTCGTCGCTGACCACGCGTTTTCTCTCTTATATGAATGAAGACGCCGGTGCGCTGGGCATCGCGCGGCCCGATTTCGAGCCGCGCGCCACCGATTACGTGCCGCAGATGCTGTCGGTCATCGCCAAACTCGAAGAAAATGGCCTGGCTTATCAAGGCAGCGATGGCGACGTCAATTTTGCGGTGCGCAATTTCCCGAATTACGGCAAATTGTCGGGCAAGTCGCTCGACGACTTGCGGGCCGGCGAGCGTGTCGATGTCAATGCCGGCAAGCGCGATCCGCTCGACTTCGTGCTCTGGAAATCGTCGAAAAAGGGCGAGCCGGCCGATACCAAATGGGATTCGAAATGGGGCAGCGGCCGTCCGGGCTGGCATATCGAGTGCTCGGCCATGTCGTGCGCCATGCTCGGCGAACACTTCGACATCCATGGCGGCGGCGCCGATCTGCAATTTCCGCACCATGAAAACGAAATCGCGCAATCGGAGGGGGCGTTCAGGCACCAGCATGTCAATTACTGGCTGCATAATGGCTTTTTGCGCTTCGATAATGAAAAAATGTCCAAGTCGCTTGGCAATTTCTTCACGATCCGCGATGTGCTCGAAAAATTCGATGCCGAAGTGATCCGCTTTTTCATTTTGCGTGCCCATTACCGCAGTCCGATCAATTATTCGGAAGCCATTCTCGAGGACGCCCGCATCGGCCTGACGCGCTTGTATACGGCATTGAAGGAAGTGCCGCCGGCTGCCGACAAGAAGCCGGGCCTGACCCTGGCTGCCGACTTGCTGGCCGCCGGCGATGGCGCCGACTACGCCCAGCGCTTCGTCGAGGCGATGGACGACGATTTCAATACGCCGCTGGCGATTGCCGTGCTGTTCGAGCTGGCCAATGAAGTCAACAGGTCGCGGTCGCCGGCGCTGGCCTTGTTGTTGAAGAAAATGGCCGATACCTTGGGGATTTTGCAGCGGCCGCCGCAGCAATTCTTGCAGGCTGTTATCGGCAGCGCGGCCGGCGAAACGGGCGATGAAGCCATGGTTTTGGATGGCATCGCGCGTCGCCGGGACGCCAAAAAATCGAAAAATTTCCCAGAAGCTGATAGGATACGCGCCGAACTGCTTGCAAAAGGCATTGTATTGGAAGATAAACCCGATGGCCAGACCGAATGGCGGCGCGCGTAATGGCAGCTGAGGCAGAGGCAGATAATATGGCAAGTCTGGTCGTGCGCGAGATCCCGCCTTACTGGAATGAAGCCAAGCAAGAGCTCATGAAGCGCGACCGCATCATGAACAAGCTGATCCCGCAATTCGGGGATTTGCATCTGGTCGGACGCACTGAAGCGTTCATGACGCTGGCGCGCTCGATTATCGGCCAGCAGATTTCGGTGGCCGCGTCGGAGACGGTATGGCGCAAATTTTTGCTCGAATGTCCGAAATGCACGCCGGCGCAGGTATTGAAGGCGGGCCCGCTTAATCTGGCCGCATGCGGCCTGTCCAAGCGCAAGGCAGAATACATACTCGACCTGGCCGACCATTTCAAGGCCAAGCGCGTGCATGTCGACAAGTGGGCCGAGATGGATGATGAAGCGGTGATTGCCGAACTGGTGCAGATTCGCGGCATCGGTCGCTGGACCGCTGAAATGTTTTTGATTTTTAATTTGTTACGACCAAATGTCTTTCCGCTCGATGACGCCGGCCTGATCAAGGGCATCAGCGCTAATTATTTTTCGGGGGAACCGGTCTCGCGCAGTGACGCGCGCGAAGTGTCGGCCAATTGGGAGCCGTGGCGTACGGTGGCAACATGGTATCTGTGGCGTAGCCTGGAACCGGTGCCTGTTGTGTACTAAATAAGGATAAATAATGACGACTAAGACAACCTACCTCAGTTTCGAGCAGCCGATCGGCGAACTGGAAGCGAAAATCGAAGAACTGCGTTTCGTCCAGGACGATTCTGCGGTCGACATTTCCGAAGAAATCGATCGCCTGGCCAAGAAAAGCCAGCAACTGACGAAAGAAATCTACGCCAAGCTCACGCCATGGCAGGTGTCGCAAATCGCCCGCCACCAGCAGCGGCCGTACACCATGGATTACGTCAACCAGATCTTTACCGACTTTCACGAATTGCACGGCGACCGCACCTTTGCCGACGACATGTCGATCGTCGGCGGTCTGGCGCGCTTCAACGGCCAGGCCTGCATGGTGATCGGTCACCAGAAGGGGCGCGATACCAAGGAACGCGCGATGCGCAATTTCGGCATGCCGAAACCGGAAGGCTACCGCAAGGCGCTGCGCCTGATGAAGGTCGCGGAAAAATTCGGCCTGCCGATCTTTACCTTTGTCGATACCCCCGGCGCCTTTCCCGGCATCGATGCCGAAGAGCGCGGCCAGTCGGAAGCGATCGGCCACAATCTGTATGCGATGGCCGAACTGAAAGTGCCTCTGATCGCCACCATCATCGGCGAGGGCGGCTCCGGCGGCGCGCTGGCGATTGCGGTCGGCGACGCGGTCCTGATGCTGCAATATGCGACCTATTCGGTGATCTCGCCGGAAGGCTGCGCGTCGATTCTGTGGAAGACCTCGGAGCGGGCCTCGGAAGCGGCCGAAGCGCTGGGCCTGACCGCGCACCGCCTCAAGGCCATGGGCTTGATCGACAAGATCATCAGCGAACCGCTCGGCGGCGCCCATCGCGATCCGAAACAGATGGCGGTCATGCTCAAGCGCGCGCTGGCCGATACCTTGCGCCAGTTCCAGGGCATGAGCACCAAGACCTTGCTCGAAGCGCGGCATGCCAAGCTGATGAGCTATGGCACGTTCAAGGAAACCACGCCGAGCGAATAAGGCAGCGGCGCGCCGCGCCTGATCACATCGTCCGCGGGCTTGTTGCGTCTGCGGCGGGCGCGTGCGATATCTGCGGCCGGGCGCCAAGCGACCGGCCGTTTTTTATTGTGCCGCTTATTGTGCCGCTGAGCGGACGCAGGCCCTGAGGGGGCGCGGCGCTCGCCCGTGGCGGATGCCCCGGGCCTCATGCGAGCATGGCTTCGCGCATTTAGCATGGCTTCGCCCACTTATTATCGGAATTATTGGATTCGCAGTGAGTCATTCCCCTGAAAATCGGCTGTCCGCAGCCTTCGATGCCGCGCTCGACGCCATTTTGCAGTCTCGCCCTTCGACGGCGCTGGCGGTGGCGCTGTCGGGCGGCCTCGACTCGATGGCCTTGCTGCATCTGGCCCATGCCTATTGCCTGCGCAGCGGCCGCGCCTTGTTTGCATTTCATGTCCACCACGGCTTGAGCGTGCATGCCGATGACTGGCTGGCGCATTGCCGCGCCGTTTGCGCGCAACTGGATATTGCCTTCGATTTTCGCCGGGTCGAGATCGAGGATGCCGCCAAAAACGGCGTCGAACAGGCGGCCCGCATGAGTCGTTACCGGGCCCTGGGCGAGCTGTGCGGCGCGCACGGCCTGCCGCTGCTGCTGACGGCCCATCATCAGGACGACCAGGCCGAAACCGTCTTGCTGCAATTGCTGCGCGGCTCGGGCATGGCCGGGCTGTCGGGCATGGACAGCTGCAATAGCGCGCCCGAGCTGTTCGGCCGCGCCGACGTCGTCATGGCCCGGCCTTTGCTGGCGCAAACGCGCGCGCTCCTGGCCGAGTATGTGGCGGCGCTGGCGATTGCCCACATCGAGGACGAATCGAATAGCGATCCGCGCTTTGCGCGCAATGCGCTGCGGCTGCTGGTGATGCCGGCGCTGGCGGCGCATTTTCCCGGTTTTCAGCAGCGCCTGGCGCGCAGCGCCCAGCATGCGCAGGCGGCGCAGCGCTTGCTGCTGGAATTGGCGCGCGAAGATCTGGCCCGCTGCCGGGACGGTGACTGCCTCGACATCGCGCAACTGCGTTTGCTCAGCGCCGAACGCTGCGCCAATTTGCTGCGCCACTGGTTTGCGCTGCGCGGCTTGCGCATGCCGGCTGCGGCCTGGCTGGCCCAGCTGCGCGAACAGGCGCTCGGCGCGCGCGACGATGCCCAATTGTGCGTGACCCATCCGCAATGCCATGTGCGGCGCTATCGCGACAAATTGTTCATCGATGCCCGCCGCCCCGGCGAAGATGCCCGCACCGGCAAAATGCATGACGAAGACGACGATTTGCCGAGCCACGGCTTTGTCTGGGATGGCGTGGCCACGACTTTGCGCGCGGCGCCGTTTGCCGGTGTGCTGCATTTCGAGCAGGCGGCCGAGGGCCAGGCCGGCTTTGCTGCCGACTGGTTGCGACAGCAGGCTTTGCTGCTGCATTTTCGCAGCGGCGGCGAGCGCCTCAAGCTGGCCGCCAACCGCCCGACCAAGAGCGTCAAATACCATTACCAGGCAAACGAGGTGCCGGGCTGGGAACGCGAGCGGCTGCCGATGGTCAGTCGCGTGCAGGGCGAGCGTCGGCAATTGCTGTTTGCCGCCGGCATCGGCATGGATTGCGCCGAACTGGCTACCGGCGGGCGGCGCATCGTGCTGCGCTGGGAAGCCGATGCGGCCTGAGCGGATTTCGGCGGAAGTGCGGTCGGCGCGCGAAGCCGGCGCCGATGCCCGCCTGAAGGCGGCATGAAGGCGGCATGAAGCAGGCTTTTTCGTCGCCGGCTTGAGCGAGAATCGGGGCGCTTCGATTTTTTTGCCGCCGTCGCGATTCTGAATTTAAACCGTTCGGCTTGCCGCTTTCGGAATTTATCTGCTTTTCTATTATTTTTTTCCGTTTTTTATTTGGAAATAATGGCAATCGCAGCGTCAATTTAGGCTGCGGGCACTTGTCAGTTTGCACTGCTGCATGTAAAGTAGCTTGTTCCGACTTTTCCTATCCAGCACAGAACTTTCTTATGGCTTTAATCGTCCACAAATACGGCGGTACTTCGATGGGCTCGACCGAGCGCATCAAGAATGTCGCCAAGCGCGTCGCCAAATGGCATGACGCCGGTTATCAAATCGTTGTCGTGCCATCGGCCATGTCGGGCGAGACCAATCGCCTGATCGCGCTGGCCACCGAAATCATGCCGCAACCGGACCCGCGCGAACTCGACATGATTGCCTCGACCGGCGAGCAGGTCTCGGTGGGTCTGCTGGCGATGGCGCTGCTGGCGCTGGGCAAACAAGCGGTTTCCTACACCGGCTGGCAAGTGGCGATCAAGACCGATTCGGCCTTTACCAAGGCGCGCATCCAGTCGATCGACGATGAGAAAGTGCGGCGCGACCTCGACGCCGGCAAGATCGTGATCGTCGCCGGTTTTCAGGGCGTCGACCCGAATGGCAATATCGCCACGCTCGGCCGCGGCGGCTCGGACACCTCGGCGGTGGCCATGGCGGCCGCCCTGAAAGCGTCCGAATGCCTGATCTTTACCGATGTCGACGGCGTCTACACGACCGATCCGCGCGTGGTGTCCGATGCGCGCCGGATGAAGACCGTGACCTTCGAAGAAATGCTGGAGCTGGCCTCGCTCGGTTCGAAAGTGCTGCAAAGCCGCTCGGTCGAATTTGCCGGCAATTATCACGTCCCCACGCGCGTGCTGTCGTCGCTGACCGACCCAATGCTGGACCTGGAAACGGAAGCCAATTCCGGAACACTGATATCGTTTGAGGAAGATACCAATATGGAACACGCCGTCATCTCCGGCATCGCCTTTACCCGCAATGAAGCCAAAATCACTGTGCTGGGCGTGCCTGACAAACCAGGAATCGCTTACCAGATCCTCGGCCCGATTTCGGCTGCCAATATCGAGGTCGACATGATCATCCAGAATCAGTCGGTCGAGGGCAAGACGGATTTCACCTTTACGGTTTCGCGCGGCGATTACGTCAAGGCCATGGATGTGCTGACCCAGCACAAGGACGAGCTTGGCGGCGCCAGCGTGCATGGCGACGCCAAGGTTTCGAAAGTGTCGGTGGTCGGCGTGGGCATGCGCAGCCATGTCGGCGTGGCTTCGCAGATGTTCCGTACGCTGTCACAGGAAAGCATCAACATCCAGATGATCTCGACTTCGGAAATCAAGATCTCGGTCCTGATCGATGAAAAATACATGGAATTGGCCGTGCGTGCCTTGCACAAGACGTTCGAGCTCGATAGCGAATAATTGACGCCTGCGACGTCCTCAAAATGCCCGCGCAAGCGGGCATTTTTATTGGGCGCGAGTGCCCGTGGCAGGCGGTGCTGTAAGAGGGCGCGGCGCAAGAGGGCAGGCCGGCAGGGCCGATGAGATTCGGCTTTACGGCCGGTGCCGCCGAAAAAAAGTGCACAGCAAAAGCCGTCGCGGCCCCGCTTGTGCCGTGGCGCTGCGATTTCGGCTTAAAAAATCGTAATTTTTGGAATATTGCGCATCGTTTTGTTGACCAATGGCGCGTGAAAAGATATTATCTTGCTTCTTTGTTGTCACGCAGTCAGGACAACACCAGAACGGAGACGTGGCCGAGTGGTCGAAGGCACTTCCCTGCTAAGGAAGCATATGGGCTTAAACCTGTATCGAGGGTTCGACTCCCTCCGTCTCCGCCAGTTTTTACCATGTAAATCAAGGGCTTGAGTGATCTCAGGTTCTTAAGTGGTTAAAAAGTGGTTTATTTTCGATTTTTGCTTCAATCTTCTGCATCTCAGCGTCGCTTGCAGACCCATCTATCCAGTCCGCGTACACCCCAAAAAAAATTTTAATATCATGCCCAAGTTGTTTGGCCATGAATGACGGATTCACGCCTGCCATGAGTCCGACCGTAGCGTAGGTATGGCGCGTGTTGTAGGGACGACGATAGCGAAGTCCCAGCGCCTTCAGCGTCGGCGTCCAGTAACGTTTTCGCGCGTTCTGTTCGTATGCCCAAGGCTTATTGGTGCCAGGGTCATGGAACACGCGCTCGCTCGCCGCATACGTCCAGTTCTTCTGGCGTTTGACTGCTGCCAAGGCGCGGCTATTGAGTTTGACGGTGCGCGGCTTGGCCGTCTTTGTCGAGTCTTCCATTTCGTCGCCAACGAAGGCCTGGCTGATATATGCCGTATTTTTCTTAAGATCGATTGCGTCCCACGTTAGGCCGATCGCCTCACTGGTACGTAATCCAGAAAAAAATTGAAATTCGAAGAAATTGCAGACCTGCTCAGAGTAGTGCGCATGCATGTATTCGATGATCGCTTCGGCCTCATTCAATTCAAAGGGATCTGGCTTCCGCTTTTGCCATTTCGCCTGCTCGATGGCTTCGCAGGGATTTTTCTGTATTAATCCATCAATCACAGCCAGATCGAATACGCTACGACAAATAGCCAAGACGTTATTTCTGGTTTTTCCTGATCGCCAATTACCCTTGTTGAGAGTGGTCGTGATGTCGCTATGCTTGATTGAGCCTAATGGCAATGCACCCAGCGCAGGCTTCCAGAAATTATTCTTGTACCGCTCGTAGCATTTTCTTGTTGATCGCTTTATCGCTAACTGCGAAAACCAGATCTCCATGAAATCACCGAAACTTTGCGGGTTTGACTGTTCTGCGTGTTTCGAATGTGGAAAATATTTCGCATAGGAGAATTCTCCCTTGCGTATCGCTTTGTTGATTTCGGCGACCCGCCGCTTTGCGAACAAGATGTTCGCGGTTGTCGGCTTCATTGCTGTTTTATCGTGATCCATCCGCAACGTCTCACGACGCTGTTTCCCCTGAAATCTAAAGACAAGGCGCATGCTGACATTTCTGATTTCAACCCCGTCAATCGTCTTCCAATTTGCCATCGCAATGTCCTTTCAATCTTGTTCAACCCATTTGTAGTATTCCTGAAGATTCATGGTGATATGTCCATCTGGTGCACGCCGATAGTGCCTTCCTTCAGTCCATACACCGGTTTCAATCTTGCGCCGAACTGCTTTGTCGGTATAGCCAGTCATGGTCACAAAAACTTTGATAAGGACCCATTCGAGATTGATCATCGGTGCGTTCATTTTGTCCTCGTAAATTAGAGTTTTTGACGAAGGTGTGTTGTGCCGAATTTGACAAAGTGATTGAGCCAATTACCTGAAAGATTAAGGATTGTCGTTCAATGCCTGTTGGCGCGGCTTCCACGTCTGGCTTTGATCGGCACACGATGGATAAAACCGTTGTATTAAATATTATTGTTTGCTCGGGTAATGGCAACCACAATAAACAGAGAACACCGAATGGCGCAAATCTGGTAGGGGATACAGACGATATAAGAGAGGGTATGTAGCTTGTTTAATGTGTCAGCCAGAAAATTTAAATGTGGATCAAATGAATACCAGAATCAGGATTGTTTGCTTACGCTCACTGGCCTTTTAACGCCACCGAGTCGAGCTTGATGTGTCGTCGGTAACTGCTTGGATTTAGTGGATGTGATGCGCCAATAAGGAGGTTCACTATGGCAAAGATTATCAAATTTCCGAGAGTGGGCGCTGTTTCGCAGATGCGCGATCTCGCTTCAAAAACTAAGGCGCCATCGGTTCCCAAACTGCCGCCAGCATTCTCACGAACAACGCCGACTCCGTGGTGGCGATGCATCCTCTATGGAACGGATGCTGCGGCGTGGATAATGATTGTTTTGTTGTCTCCCGTTTGGAAGTGGATTGCCGTAATAGACATGCTATTTCAGTTGTTGAAAACGATGTATTACTGGGACACGCCTGGCGCCCATGCGGGATGGATAGCGGTGCTGCATATTGGTGTATTTCTTGGTCTATATTTTTATGTTCTATTTCATAAGCCAAAATGGATTTGAAACTTTGAATATTCAAGTGAATAACACTGAAATTTAGCCGCTAAAGGATTTTCGACAGAGGCCGGATTTCTTGGTTTTGTGATTTCAAGCAGGAACGTAAGCGTCGAAAGGATGGCAAATCAGATGAAGAAAAAATCGCAACAAAGGATTGCTCGCGCCGAAGCCGTGACGGAATCGTCCCCGACGCGGCATTTCGATTCGGCTTCAAAGATACATACGACGAAGATTACCCACGGTGTTCCGCTTCAGCTAAGCATTGACCTGATCGATGAAGACCCTGATCAACCTCGGTCCAGTAACAACCCCGGATTTTCATCACAAAGTCTAGAAGAGTTGGCTGCGACCATACGTCTTCGTGGCATCAAGACACCAATCTCCGTTCGCCACCACACAGCGATGCCTGGGCGCTTTCTCATTAATCATGGTGCCCGTCGCTACCGTGGCAGCCTGTTGGCCGGTAGGTCGTGCATTCCCGCTTTTATCGATGATGATTACACTGATGCCGATCAAGTAATCGAGAATCTTCAGCGAAATTCCCTCACTCCGCGCGAAATTGCCGACTATATTGGCCGAGAGTTATCTAAGGGGAAAAAGAAGAGCGAGATCGCGCGCATCATCGGCAAGTCGGCGGCGTTTGTGACGCAGCATGTTACCTTGCTCGATCTACCGGACCCGATCTGTGCGGCGTTTACTTGCGGTCGCGTCAGAGATGTTACGCTGGTAAACGAACTAGTCATGGCATTTAAGAAGATGCCGCGCGAAGTGCAGGCCTGGCTAGTCAACGAGAGTCAGGAAATTACGCGGGGTACGGTTAAGTTGCTGCGCGATTTCCTCGACGAGAAGCGTATATCTGGTTTGACTAGTACCGATTATGTCGATGACGTAAGCGACCAGGATGATTCGGCATTAGCCGGTGTCAATACTGGCAGTGTAAGTAAGGGGCCGGACAGGCTAAGAAGTACGGTCTTGGCGGTGCGTTACAAGCGTCGACCTGCGCGCATGTTATTGAATAGAAGGCCAACAAGGGATGGTCTCGCCTGGCTGAAGTATGATGACGATGGGCAGGAGCTCGAAGCGGATCTCACCCACGTGAAATTGGTCGCGCTGCGCGAAGGCTGAAAAATGCGATGCCAACAGATCCTTTCTGCATTTTTTTGTAAGATAAAAGGGATTAATAATAACCACGTCAGTCAGGTAAGGATGCATGACTTACTTTCTTAGCGCTATTGTGCAAATGGGAGTCCGACAATGAAGCAACGCCTGCTTGTGATGAATGGGCAAAAATTGGTTCAAAGCGAGCGGAATGGCGAGTGGGTGACGGATAAGGTTGAGAAAGCGCTTTCTATTAAGCCGGGTATCTACAATATCCACCTAGCCATGGCTGCTAACAAAAGCAAGACTTACGATGGCGTAATTTTGCATTCCGACAAAAATTTTGTATTTCAGCAGATTGGGAAGAATTTTGTCAAACATGATTTCGCGACATTTTCCCGCTCACCAGTAGGAGGAAGCAATCTACATATCAGATACGAGGCGGATAAGGCAATCGTCGCGCCAACATCGATAAAGATTGGACGTAGTTTGGGTCGTTGAGATTGACTTAATATTTGAATCGCTGAAGCCGAATTGGCAACTATGAAATGTAATCGCTTGGGCTTAATCCGACGTAGACTGCCAGATGAGCTAAGGTTCCAGGGACGGCTACGGAGCGAAGGCCGTAACCGGCTCAGGCTGTGAAAAACAGTTTTTTGACCAAAAGCAGTCAGCCGAAATGAACGCAAAAATGCGATCTCTAAGCGGAGACGTGGCGAATTTTAAAGTGTTTTTTCTTTCCAATATCGCTTTGGCTGGTACGCTCGTGGCTCTCACCTAACTTCTGTCGCTGGCGAGTCTGCCAAGTTCCCCGTTCGCCTGAATGTTGCCACTTTTTGGCTCAATGTGCTCGAACTCAGCGAGTGATACGCTGCGCCAATACTGGCCGGACATTGGATAGCGAGGCCGCACGTGTCGGGGATGTATTAACTATCTAAACCATGGAATAGTTAAGTCGTCAGCGCGCGCGAGGTAGACAGTATTGTCCGCTTGATCAGACGGAGGTGGCGGCGCTAATGCGCCATGGGCA
Organism: Oxalobacteraceae bacterium; assembly: GCA_021768485.1. GTDB lineage: Bacteria > Pseudomonadota > Gammaproteobacteria > Burkholderiales > Burkholderiaceae_D > JAIZVZ01. The sequence continues at coordinate 110,490 of JAIZVZ010000002.1, forward strand.
TAGGGATGGTGTCGAGCGAGCGGAGCGTCTCAATGATTTTGAAGCACATGTTTGAATTTGTGAGAGTCTAAATCTCGGTTTTTAAGCAGGCTTTCTCTCCATGGTTGGTGGGTTAATCTAAGCAGTCGTCGGCAGTTTCTGCGCCTGCGGCATATGATGTTTGAAGCGGTTCGGTGTTCGTTGAAAGTTTTCTGCCAGCGTGACTTGCCGTTGTTTTCGTAGGTCTGCGGCGCGGCCGGTGTGAACGTTCTCAGGTGTCATCATGGCGATGCTGAAATGACGATGCTGCTGGTTATACAAGGTAAAGAACTGGACGCTGTGAACGCGGGCGTCGGCCAGCGAGCCAAAGAGCGCCGGGAAGCTCGGCTGGTATTTCATGGTTTTGAACTGTGCTTTCGAGTAGGGAGTGTCGTCGGAAATATAGGGCTTGCTATGCGACTTGACGATGCCCAGGTATGGCAGCAAGGTGGCCGTTTGGAGCGCATGTCGCTGCCACGGTCGGCATGCAAGGTCAATGTGTCCGGCATGATGCTTTCTTTGGCGGCGGTATCGGCAAAGAGTTGTTCCGCTAGTTCGGCGGCTTCCTCCTCGGCAACTATCCGGACGATGACGTGGCGGCTGAAGATGTCGAGAATGACGTAAAGATGGAAACACGTTCCCCTGACCGGCCCCTTCAGCTCCGTGATGTCCCAGCCCCAGACTTGATTGGGCCTCACTGTCAGTAGCTCCGGTTTGGGGTACTCCGGATGACGCAGTTGGTTGCGCCGTTCGCGCATGGCGGCACAGTCTTGCAGCAGGCGGTATATGGTATGCACTGAGGCCACGTAATGTCCTTCATCGAACAGTTGCGCATGAATGGTCGCCTGCGCGCAATTGGCGAAGCGCGGACTGTTGAGCATGTCGAGCGTCACGCGGCGCTCCAGTTCCGATAACGTCAGCGGCGGGCGTGGCGCCGGATCTTGCGGCGCTAAGGCCGGCAGTGCGCCAGCCACCCCAACCCGGCCAGCCAAACTGTTGGCGGCACTGATTACTTCGGCTTGCTCGGCGTGTCGCCGGTGCTCAGAGCCAGGAGTGTGGAAAGTTTTTTGAATCTCGATGATCTAGTCCGCCTTGACTAGCTTTGCGCGCAGGCGCTCGACCTCTTTTTCCAGTTTCAGCGTGCGGAGTGTCTGGATGGAGATCGGATCGGCTTTTGGGCTGCGCTTGAACTCCAATGCGGCAGCCTCGCCAGTACTTTGGTGTTGCTTGCGCCACGCCGCCAAATGCGACGAATCGATACCATCATAATGCAGCAAGGCACCGATGTCACCGGATACCGCGCAGGCGTTAGCGGCGCTCAGAATGCGTAATTTCTCAGCGTTAGAGAAGGCATGCCGCTTGGTAGTGGGCAAAACTTCCGGGGGGGGGGCGTCGGACATTGATGGCAGTGTTGATGGCCACCATTGGTTGCTGCTATGGTGCATACAGGTAGTGCTGTGGCACGAAAAATGGATATTGAGTAGGATTACGTAGTTGTATATTTACAATAATTTGTGCGAATTAACAAAAGACACCATTTGATACATTTTGTTCAAGTACAATTTGGCAATTACTTGCATTGCTGGCAATAAATAAACGGTTGATCGTTATTAAATTGAGATCATCACGTTGATTATAAAAGCTTGGAGGTACCTGCAAATATTATTGCGAATATGCCATGTTTGTTCCTAGATCGATCCCGCAGTTTATCTCATTGCTACGCACTTATTGGTCTTGGTTCTTGGGCGCAGGAGTTCTGTGCTTTACTGCAGTGCTTGCATTTTATGCATTGCCCGCCATCCAAACGCAAAATGACGTGCTGGAACGTCAAATTCGCTCACTGCAGCGCCAGCAGCGCGCGCTTGCTGCCGCTTCCCCACTGAGGCAACCGCAGGATTTTGACGCGCACTTAGGTGCATTCGGTAGTTTGCCTGCGCTCGTGAATGACCTGCAAGCGCAGGCTGTTAAATACAAGTTAATCCTGTCTGACGCGACCTATAAACCGATTGATGGGGCGGCTGGGACAGATCTGGGGCGAATGGAAATTGGCGTTCATTTAAAGGGGACATATGTGCCCTTGAAAAAAATGTTGGCTGCGCTGTTTAAGTTGCATGAGGGTTTGGCGTTGCAATCTCTTTCAGTGCAACGTACGCGTTCTACCGATTCTATCCTCGACATTGATTTGCGGTTTAACTTTTTTTACCGGAAGTCGGCGTGAATCTATTGCAGCGAGAACGCCTGGTCTTTGGATTGGCTATTGCGCTGGCCATGCTTGCTGCGTGGGGGGATCGATTTGGCATGCAATCGATGCCTGCAATTAAAACGTTGCCCCATGTGATTTCTCAAGATATTTCACGCGCTAAGATTGGTGTTGCAGGAAAATCTTCTGCGCCGGAAGACGTTGCTATTAGTAAGAATACTTCGAACGCCGATTCCTTGGAAAATTCCACTATCGATTTATTCCGAATTGTCAGTTTTTTGCCGCCACCACCTAAAGCTGTTGCACCGCCACCACCACCGCCACCGCCAAAACCGGTGGCGCCGGCGTTCCCCTATCAATACTTTGGGACGATGGTTGATGTGAATGGAAAATTGGTCACCTATTTGACTCGTAATAATATGCTTATTCCCATTCATTCCAAGGAGACACTTGACAATGAATATCACATTGATTCGCTCAGTGATTCGCAAATCGTCATTACCTATTTGCCTCTAAAAGAGAAGACAACAATCACTATAAAGTCGGCTGCGCAGTGACAGTTGGCGCAGTACAGCAATCGTTTCCGGGCTATATGTTTTGCCTGATCGTGCCGGTGATTTTCATCAATTGGGAGTATCGTCTTGTTTGACCGTGAAAATTATTTTTTTAAATTTGTTTTTGTATTTGCCATCATATTGTTGACAGGCTGCGGAGCGCAGTCTATCCATGAAGATGCGCAAGACCTCATCACGGCAGGACAATACGAAAAAGCGCTCAAGACCTATCAGGACGGATTGCTGCGCTATCCCGATAGCGTGGTGCTTCGATCCGGACAGGTCAGTGCGCGTGATGCCATTTTTGCTCGGGTGATGGCGGACGTGGCCAAAGCCCACGCGGCGGGAAATGACAAGGCCGAGGACGAAATTTTGCAGCGGGCTCTGGCAATCAATCCGAACGATGAACGTGCGAAAGCGATGCGACTCGATCTTGAGCGCAATAAGCGACGAAAAGCGGCTATCGCCAGTGCCAAAGAATCGCTGGCGCACGGCATGTGGGAACAAGCCATGCAAGTTGTCGAGATGGCGCTAAAGGACAATCCTCGCGATGAAGAACTTTTGGCACTCCAGCGTCAGCATGAACTGAAGGTGCGTGAATCTGAAATGAACACCAAGCGGCTTGCCGAGACGCGGCCTATCTCGCTTGATTTCAGAGAAGCGAACTTGCGCATGGTATTGGAAGTATTGACTCGTAATAGCGGCGTCAATTTCGTCATCGATAAGGATGTGCGTCCTGATTTACGTACGACTGTTTTCCTGCGTCAGACTAAATTGGAGGATGCGCTAGAGTTAATTACCGCAACGAGTCAGCTGGGGTTCAAAATAATTGACTCGTCCACGGTCCTGATTTATCCGAAGACGCCGGACAAATTAAAGGAATATCAGGATTTGATGATTCGCGCATTTTATTTATCTAGCGCCGATGTGAAAAATACAGCCGCGCTGCTAAAAACAATGTTGAAAATACGCGAGCCGTTTATCGACGAAAAACTCAATTTGATTATGGTACGGGAAACACCCGAGATAGTCAGGCTTGCAGAGCGGCTGATTGCGTTAGAGGATCAGTCCGAGCCGGAAGTGATGCTGGAAGTCGAAGTGCTTGAAATTCAGGGAACAAGTTATATGAACTTGGGGGTTGCTTACCCGGATAGCATTACCCTGACGCCGACTGCGCCGAGTACAGGGTTTACGCTCGGTAATTTAAGCACAATCAATCGTGATTCGATTGGCGTCACTACGCCGACGCTGACGATTAATTTGCATCGCGATGTCGGCGACGTCAACTTGTTGGCAAATCCAAAAATTCGTGCGCGTAATCGTGAAAAAGCAAAAATCATGATCGGCGACAAGCTGCCTATCGTAACCACTTCGGGCAGCGTCTCCAATAGCGGCTACATTTCCGAGTCGGTCCAGTACGTTGATGTTGGTTTGAAGCTCGATGTCGAACCAACTATTTATCTCAATGATGAGGTTGCCATTCGGCTCGGTCTCGAAGTCAGTTCTCTCGTTAGTTCAATCAAGACCACGGCCGGCTCACTCGTGTATCAGATCGGTACCCGGACCGCCAATACGGTTTTGCGTTTGCGCGACGGCGAGACGCAGTTTTTGGCTGGGTTGATCAACAATAATGAGCGCATGAGCGCTAATCGGGTACCTGGTTTCGGCGATATTCCTGTCTTGGGGCGTTTGTTTGCATCGCAAAGCGACACCAAGCAAAGAACAGAAATTGTGTTGTCGGTTACCCCGCACATTATTCGCAATATTCGTCGTCCAGACTTGAATCAGACTGAATTTTGGTCAGGGACGGAAAACGATGTGCGTAGCCGTCCCCTTATGCTGAGCATTCCAAAGACGTCCAATAAAAATCCAGTTGGCAAGGCGCCGACAGTGCCGAATGGAGATGTGGCAGAAAAGGCGGTCGCTGCTGAACCTAGCTTGACGCTGAGCTTGGCGGCGCCGGCCGAGGTGAAGGTGGGGGATATTTTTGAGGTGAATGTCAATGTGAAGGCAGGCGAGCCCATCCGTGGGGTGCCGGTACAACTGCAATTTCCTAAGCAAAAGTTGCAAATCATGGAGGCGAACGAAGGGGCTTTCCTCAAGCAAGGAAATGGCGCGGTCAGTGCGACCAAAGTCTTGCAACAGACTGAAGGTAAGGCATCGATGGCCGTCTTACGTAACACAGCCGAAGGCGCGAAGGGCGAGGGAACGATGATGAGCTTTAAATTCAAGGCCCTTGCCGCCGGCGATGCCGATATTCGATTGAGCGCCTCAAATGCCATTGCGAACCAGCCGATCATCGCAACAGTGCCAACTGCGGCGACTAAAATTGTCGTGAGGTGAGAGCGATGCGTTGCGCCGGGCGTGGTCACACGATAATTGAAATGCTGGTCGTCATGGCGGTGCTTGGCATTTTGGCTAGCGCTGCCATGCCGCTGATGGAATTGACCGCCAAACGTAGCAAAGAGCGGGAATTAAAACAATCGGTATGGGAGATACGGCATGCCATCGATGCCTATAAACAGGCCTACGATGGCGGACATATTACAAAAACGCTTGGTGCTAGTGGTTATCCGCCATCGCTTTTTGTATTGACTGCCGGCGTGCCCGATATCGCGGCAGCGGGGCAGACAATGTATTTTCTACGTCGCATTCCTAAAGATCCGTTTTCTGCCAATGCGGTGACGGGTATCGATTCATGGGGACTGCGTAGCTATAGTTCAACGCCAGATCAACCAAAAGCGGGAGCCGATGTGTTCGATGTGTACTCGACCTCTGCCGATACTGGCATCAATGGCATCCCCTATCGCCAATGGTAAAAAAATTCTTGCGTCGCGGATTTACTCTGATCGAATTGCTGGTTGTGATGGCGATCATCGCCATGTTGCTATCGCTGTCGATTCCGCGCTATTTCGGCCATGTCGAGAAAGCGAAGGAGTCGGTGTTGCGCCAGGATTTGGCACAGATGCGCGATGCCATCGATAAATATTTTGGCGATGTCGGACACTATCCCGAGTCTCTCGATGAGATCGTTACAAAGAAATATCTGCGTAAAGTGCCGCTTGATCCTTTTACAGATCGCGCCGATACGTGGGTCATTGTGGCGCCAGACAATAAGGATGCCGGTAAAGTATTCGATGTGAAAAGCGGCGCCACGGGCCATGCCCGCGATGGGAGTCTCTATGCGACCTGGTGACCGCGAACATGCGCTGCGTGCACAATCCGGCTTTACCTACGTGGCCATGCTGTTTGCGCTGGCAATCTTTGGTATTGGCCTGGCAGCGATTGGCGAGTCCTGGAGCGTGGCGTCGCATCGCGATAAGGAGGCCGAGCTGATCGTGGTTGGCAACGCCTATGTTCGGGCGATTGGCTCGTATTATCGACTTTCACCGGGTACACCGAAGACCTATCCCTCAAGTCTGAACGATTTGGTTGAGGACAAGCGATTTGTCGGTACCGTCCGGCATTTACGGCGCGTTTATCGGGACCCGATCAGCAATGATGTGAATTGGGGTTTGGTGAAGGCCCCGAGCGGGGGGATTGTTGGCATTTACAGTTTAAGTGACAAGGCGACCTTGCATACGCAGGCGCAAGTGCAAGTAGATGGGACAAGCATTGTTGGCGCACGCTATTCGGATTGGAAATTTATCTATAAGGAAAAGCCATGAATTTCTTGCGTCGTCCATTGATCACGTTTATTTGTGCAATGGTGGTAGCGCCGCTTCGGTGCGTCGCACTGTATCGCGTAAATGACCAGCATTTGTTTATAAAATAGACTTCCATGCAATTTACTATACGGACATTTGACGCGGCATCGGGCGCCATCGTAGAAAACGTTGTCGATGGCGACAGTGCCGATGGACTCAAGCAGAGGCTGGAAGACGAGGGTCAGACTGTCCTATCCATCGTCGCGCATAGTCGTCGGCGTTTATGGCGTCGCTCCTCCTCTTTTGACATGGTTCTTTTTTGCGAAGAATTACGCACCTTGTTGTCTTCGGGTATGTCGCTCGTTGAGGCCATCGATACATTGAGTTCGAAAGATAGCGAGAGCAATAAGCAGACAATTTTATTGGACATAAAACAGCAGTTGTTGGAAGGCAAGGCCTTGTCAGCCGCGTTGGAACTGAATCGTTTTTCATTTCCGATTCTGTTGATTGCATCGATTCGGGCCAGCGAAAGAACCAGCCGGATTGACGCCGCGCTTGATGAATATATCAGTTATGAAAAAGTGGGGCGGGAACTGAGCAGGAAAATTGTCAGTGCGGCCATCTATCCTAGTCTGGTGGTCGGATTCGGCCTGTGCGTTTCCTTGTTTATGATCTCTTATGTGGTGCCACGCTTTGCCAAGGTTTATGAAGATTTTTCGCAGTCCTTAAGTTGGGCAACGGTCGTCTTGTTACGCGTCGGGCAATTTTCGCAAAATTACTTCGGTCTGCTTGTGTGCAGCATTGCCAGTGTGCTGGTGGCCGGCATCATTGCTTATCGTAATGGAAAATTGAAGCTGATCGCATTGCGCACGCTGGGGAAATTTGCGATTGCACGATATTATCTTCGCCTGTACCAGCTTGCCCGTATCTATCAGACGATGTCGATGCTTCTACGTGGTGGCTATACCTTATCCGATGCGATCCCGCTTGCTCAAAACATGGCTTTTGAACGCGATCTGCAGGAAAAAATCAGCGATGCCCGGCGCTCTGTCATGGAAGGGCAGCGTCTGAGTAAGGCTTTTGCCGACAATGGACTAACCGACCGTGTTGCGGGGCGCTTGCTGCAAGTGGGCGAGCGATCGGGCGATTTGGCGAAAATTCTCGATATCATTGCCCAAACCTATAGACAGGAATTTACGCTCTTTATCGAACGGACCACCCGACTTGTCGAGCCAATATTGTTGATGGCGGTCGGTCTGATGATCGGGGCGATTATCATTTTGATGTATATGCCGGTATTTGATCTGGCCGGGGGAGTGTAAGACGTGAATGACAATGTAATAGCCCCTGCAGGCGAACGGCTGCGCGCCCTCGGTAGCCTGGTGGCGCACGCGCGCGCGAATGCGGCTAAAAATAATCGTCCCTTGGTGACGGAATTGACGACGCTTGCCCGCTGCACCACCGATGAGATTGCCGAGACGTCGGAGTCTGTCTTGGGGTTGCGCTATTTTTCCTTGCAAGCACTCGTTGAGACCACGCCACAGTTTGTGCAAATCAGTTTTACCGATTGTGTCAATCGCGCCATTTTGCCGATTTTATTGGGCGATGAAGTTTGCTTTGTTGTGTCCGATCCCTGGGATGATGAGGCCTTGCAGTGGTTGTCGAATAAAATTGGGTGCTATCCAACCTTGGCCTGGGGCGCAAAATTTGAAATTCTCGAGGCGCTGGAACAGGCGCAGCAGCGTCTCAAGGCATCGAGCGTATTGCCGATTGGCGTGGCAAACAAGGGCGAAAGCGCTGATTTTTCTTCCAATGTGATTTCCATCGAAACGATTGAGCGTAGCAGCAGTCCGATCGTGCGCTTCGTCGATGCGGCGATTTACGATGCGTGGAAGGCGGGGGCAAGCGACATTCATTTCGAGTGCGATCGCAGTGGTGTGCACGTGAAATTGCGCCTCGATGGCGTCCTGGTGGTCGGCGCCGAATTGCCGGATAGGATACGCGCGGAAGAGGTTATTTCGCGGATTAAAGTGTTGGCGCAGCTCGATATCGCCGAGCGACGCGTACCGCAAGATGGCCGATTTCGGATTGAACTCGGTTCGCGCGAGCTCGATTTCCGCGTCTCGATTATGCCGAGTATTTTTGGGGAAGACGCTGTTGTGCGTTTGCTTGATAAAGCACAGTTGCGCGGTGATGCACAGGCGATCTCCCTCAACAGTCTCGGCCTGGATGCCGATGCGATCAGCCGCATCAGGCGCATGGCGAAACAACCACACGGCATGTTGCTGGTGACCGGGCCGACCGGCAGCGGCAAGACTACGACGCTCTATGCCGCACTCACCGAAATACAGACTGGGCAGGAAAAAATCATCACGATTGAAGATCCTGTCGAATACGAGCTGCCAGGCGTATTGCAAATTCCGGTCAATGAAAAAAAAGGTTTAACGTTCTCGCAAGGCTTGCGTTCAATCTTGCGCCATGATCCGGACAAGATATTGGTGGGCGAAATCAGGGATGCAGAGACAGCGGAGATCGCGGTGCAAGCCGCGTTGACTGGGCATTTGGTGTTTACGACAGTGCATGCCAACAGTGTCTTTGATGTCATCAGCCGCTTTGTACATATGAATATTGATTTATACAGTTTGATGTCAGCATTGAATGGCGTTGTTGCTCAGCGCTTAATCCGCTCCAATTGTCCTGCTTGCGTGCAGGCAGAGCCGATTTCAGAAGAATTGTTGGCCAGAATGAAGAGCGCCGAGATGAATGTCGATCAACTGCATCCAGCGCGTGGGCGTGGATGCGACAAGTGCAGAAATACCGGTTACAAAGGGCGCCATGCGATTGCAGAAGTACTGCCATTTGACGATGCGTTAAGGGCGATGATTTTGAACCGCTCTGATGTTGGGGAAATTAAGCGGCATGCATTACAGATCGGTATTCGGCCCTTGGTATTGCGCGCGCTTGACCTGGTTGCATCGGGGGCCACAACTTTAGAGGAAATTGATCGGGTGGTGGCACATGATTGAGTCGTTCCATTTGTACATTACGGGCAAAGAAGCGTATTTGCGACGACAAACGGGCTTGCCTTGGCGGCGACGCGTGGAGGTGGTTGATCAGTGGCATTGGGACCCGGCCGTGCCGGCGTCGCTCCTACGTGCAAGCATGGGTGTAAAAAAATGGTATCGGCCGCGGCTCCATGTCTATGTGGGCTCGGCCTTGTGTAAATTCATGGCAGTTGCGCTGCCATTGGAACTGCATGCAATTGATGAACTGCGTGCTGCTGGGCAAGCCAAAATGCAACATCAACTCGGCTTGAATGCAGCGGACTGGGTGTTTACGCTTGATTCGGCGTCGCCAGGAGGAAAAGCGATCGTCTGTGCGGCGCGGCGTAATGTCATGGATCGCGTCCATGAACTGACTGCGAAAACAGGTCTTCGTCTTTGGTCCTTGAAACCTTATGTGGTCGGCATCTGGAATGTCGCTCAAAAAAAAGTGCGGGCCGCTACTCCCTCGGCAACGGCGCTTATTGCCATTGAAGAAGATGCGTTTACGGTCTGGATGACGCGCGCTGGCATCTTGGATGCCATGAATACCTTGGGGCATGCGCGTGAGCCGGAGCTCGTGAGTCGGGAAATGAAGAGGCTTGCTTTTATTTTGGGCGACGACGCTAACGAAAATATCGGATTGGCTTTAGCGCCAAGTCTATCAAGCATGATGCCGCCGAATGCAGGCAAACTCTTGCTGCGGTCGGCTTATGTAAAGGAAAATCGTTATGCCGATTTTCGCGACTTGTTATTTCATCCAGGAGTGCGGTAAATGGTGATGCTGGAGTTGGAGTTCATTCGCAGACGCCGCATACCGTGGCTTGGCTTGGCTTTCTTGATGGCGACAACTTGTTGGTGCGCGGTTGAGGCGGGGAAGTGGTGCGACTTGAGTGCAATTGTTCAGGACAATCAAGAGCACGTGGCTAGCATCGAGCACTCCTTGAAGGAAGCGCGGCGCATGAACTTGCTGGCACAAACCAATATTAGCCCGGCTGTGGCGCAACGGCTCAAGGACCACGCCGCCATGGTTGCGGCGCTTAGTTACCCGTGGAGTCAAGTTTTAGCGACGATGGAGCGCGGCAGTACAAAGGAGGTTGCCATCCTGGCGCTCACGCATGAGCAGGGTGCTGGCGGTACACAATTGACGGTTGAGGCCGCAGGCCTGGCATCGCTGACCGGATACGTCAAAAAGATGAATGAGATTGATCATGCGAATCGCTGGTATCTGGCCAACTATCAGATTCAATATCAAAACAATCCGGTGACGGTAAAAGCCACCATTTTGGAAAAATAAGCGTCAAAACATATCTGACGGTCGCCGCTGAACGATGATTTTTTGTTGCCGGGGCTGCTCACTGGCCGTATTCGGCCGTCGCCGGCATGCCGAATGTCAATTTGAAATGTCGGCATTTTCTCCCGTACCGCCTTGTTGACCATCTTTTCCTAGTGACACAATGTCGATTTCGCCGTTGGTGCCGGGCGAGCGATATTGGTAGGCATGCCCCCATGGATCGAGTGGAATCGCTTTCTTCATGTATGGGCCATTCCATTTCGCGGCGACTGTTGGTGGCGCCACGATCAAGGCATTCAAGCCTTCATCGGTGCTTGGATAGCGGCCGATATCGATGCGGAATGTATCGAGCGATTTTTCGAATGCCTCAATTTGCGCTTTGGCGATGGTTACTTCTGATTTTCCTAATTGGGCAAAATACTTTGGCCCCACATAGGCGGAAAGCATGCCGATGATAATGATCACAACGAGTAGCTCGAGCAAGGTAAAGCCACCCATGACCGGTGGCGTTTTTTTCTCGATGTTCTTTGCCATATTCATTTGAAGAGGATTCCTTATTGCGGTGCCGGGCTGTGGATTGTGCTTATGTGTCATGGGACTAAGGGATGGATGACATACATCGTTGTATTTTGTGCATGTTTCATCGTGCCATTTTCATTTGCGATCATGTTTTTTGAGGGGGCGCAGAAGGTCTTTTCTGAAGGCAAATCAGTCAAAGCATGGAAAAGCGAATTATCTATTGTTCCAAATTTTTAAGTGAAATTCCATTCATTTTTCGATGAATTTAAGCGATTTTCATTGTGATATAGATTCGTCACTCAGCGCGACTGTGCTTTATTATTGTTGTCATTAAAACACTATTTTGAGGGCGTTTTTCTGCTTTATGGCCAGAAAAACTCTTTGCAATAATATTTACAGATCGATACTATTGTAAGCAATAAATGCTTGTTTAACAATAATGGCGAGGGGATTGTATGTCCTCATGAAATAGAATGACTTTGCTGGTTATCACTGTTTCATTTGCATGCTTAGTTGGCATGCATCCTCGCTATCGCGGAGGATTTAAGCTTGATATCAGCGCACACTGTCAATCTCACCCGGCGTATCGGTTTGTTGGGCCGCTGTGTAGGCGGCCTTGTTCTTTCCTTCATGGCACATGGCGCCCAGGCGCAGGCAGTGAGCGTTTCCGAGGGGGGCGTGCCGAGCTATAGCTTGCAGATTGCTGTTCCGCCCGGAATCGCCGGGATGACGCCCAATATTGCGCTCATTTATAGCGGTAGCTCCGTCAACGGACCGGTCGGTTACGGCTGGACCGTGCAGGGCATTTCGATGATTACGCGCTGCCCTGGTGACAAGTTGATCGATGGTTATGCTCAGCCAGTGAGCTACAGTGTCAACGACAAACTGTGCCTCGACGGTCAGCGTTTGATCCAGACCGATGCCAGTGGCACGGTTGTTAACGCGGCCGTGACCAGTCCGGGCATTGACAATCCCTTTCAACAAAATGACAGTTTGGGCGGTACCGGCCTGGTGCGCGAATACCGTACCGAAAAAGACATCTATGCACGTATTCGCGGCTACGGCACGGCCGGTGGTGATCCTGCCAATGGTCCGGCTTATTTTCAGGTCTGGACCAAGAGCGGTCAGATCTTTGAATATGGAGTTAACAGCAACACGACCGCCAATGCCCAGATTGTGGCGTCAGGGCGTTCGCTGGTGGTGGCCTGGCCAGTCAGCCGGATCAGCGATACGGTAGGTAATTACATCGATTTTCAATATGAACAACGCGATGTCGCGTGGGGTAGTGGGGTCGTTGCCGGTAGCCCGACCACGGGACATGAATGGAATTTGCTGGAAATCCGTTATACCGGCAATGGGGCGCAATTGCCGGTCAATAAAGTCGTGTTCGATTATGGCGATCGGCCCGATACGCCCGGCGCGGCGCAGGATCGCGGCGAAGCCTATCACCAGGGCAGCAAGAATGTCAGTGTCCGCTTGCTGAGCAAGGTAACGACTTACATTAACTGGTCGGCTGACCAGGCAACAAAACCGGCCGGTGCTGTGAAAGTCAAGACGATTAAGCTCACTTACGACAATGGCCCGATCAGCCAGCGCAGTCGGCTGAGGCAATTGGTTGAGTGTGCCGGGGCGGCCGAGACTGCTTGCCTGCCGCCGACCACATTCAATTATGCCGCCGGTGGCGATGTGACTTTCACGCCGAATGCCGCCTTTACAAGCAGCGGGCTGTCGACGCTGCTGATGCAAAGCACGACCGGTAGTTATAGTGTCTTTACGGGTAATTTTTTCGGTAGCGGCCGTACCGACTTCATTCGCTGGTCGGACTCGCCGGGAGAAAATCAGTTATATCGCAGCATCGGCGATGGCACATTCGAGGCCATGTCGACCTTTAATATTACTGATCAAAACCTGTTCAGAAGTGATGGCTGTTATACGTCGATTGCCGGCGATTTTAATGGTGATGGCAAGACTGATATTTTGCGGGTCATGCAGGCGACCTCCACCTCGACCTCTGCTTCGTGCGGCACGGTACGGAACATCTTGTATTTGTCCAACGGAAACGGATCGTTTAGTGCCAGTGATGTGACCGGCATTGACTTTACGCAATTGGTGGCGGTTGATACCACGCGTTACAACTGCCTGACATCTAATGATAAAGCCATATATGTTCCAAACTGCATGGAGCCTGGCGATATTAATCTTGGCACGGAACAAGGTCTCGGCCAGAATTATCATGTGCTTGATGTTAACAATGACGGCATCCTTGACATTATCACGACGATCCGGCCACATTCACCGCCTTCCACAACCCCACCAAGCGATGCGACTGCCTGTGCTTCTATCGTATGCACACATGTCTATCTCGGTCAGACCAATGGTCAGTTCGTCGAGAGTACGACGACCAATCTGACGCATCAATCGGTTTATGCAGATCCGCCTACTTCGCGCTGGATGGCGCAATTCATGAAATTTCCTTATGTTGGCGATGTCGACGGTGATGGTGTGTCTGACTTGATCGTCAAGAGCGGCGTATGGCTATCGCGCGGCAACGGCAACTTTGTCTTTACACAAAATGCTCTTTCTTCCATGGGGTGCATCTATCCGCTCGATTTTAATGGCGATGGCCGGGCCGATTGCATGTTTCTGTATTCCCCTTTTGGTGATGTGTCCTATCGGCAATGGCTTTCTCTCTCTGATGGTACGACGACGTTAAAAAAAGCAGCTAATTTTAATTTGGTATCGTCGGGGCAGGAATTGTATGGTTTCAGTGATGCCTTGGCTCAATATCAAAGTATCGGCATGCAGGCAGGCGATTTTGATGGTGATGGCCGCACCGATATTTTGCGCTGGGAAGATGATCCGACTCAGAATGCGCTGTACCTCAGTAATGGCGATGGCACATTCCGTACGGCCGCGTTCAACTTGACGACGGCTGACGATCAATTGCAAAAGAGCGATGGCACTGCCAGTTTCGTGCTGGGTGATTTTACAGGCCATGGCAATATGGAGATTTTGCGGCTGGTCGCGAACCCGACAGGGGCGAGCGGAGCGACCCGCAATCAGCTGTATGTCAAGACTACCAGCACGCCACCGGACCAGTTGCAATCGGTGACGACCGGCACCGGTTTGACGACGACGTTGACCTGGGTGCCGCTTAGTAATTCATCGAGCGGCGGACTTGGTGAGCGCTATGCCAGCGACAGCGGCACAGCCAATGCTGCCGTCTATCCAGTTGTTGACTTGACGTTGCCGATGTATGTGGTCGCGACCAGCACTGCTGACACCGGGGCCGGCGGCACGCAGAGCACAGAATATTCTTATTCTGGCTTGAAGACAGCCAATGACGGGCGCGGCTGGATCGGCTTTCGGGAAACGCGTCACCAGAGCCTGGCGCCCGATTTGAGCAATCTGACGGTCCACACGCTTTATTTGCTCGATGCCGGTTATGTTGGCATGGCCAGCATGAGCGAAACCTGGCTCGGCGCATTGAATGTGAGTTCGTCGCAAGTTCTGAGCCGCAGCACCTATGTGTATTGCGACAAGACGTCCGCATCAGGAGCGGAAGCGGCCGCCACCAGTACGGCGCCTTGCCCGGTATCGGCCAAGGTTCAGCGTCCTTATTTGTATATGAGTACGGAAGAGGGCTGGGATCTCGATGGTGCGGTACTGCCCAAGGTCACCACCGTCAATACGTTTAATAATAGTGGCGATCCGACCCAGATCGCGGTGACGACGTCCGGTACTGCGCTCGGGGTGGCGCAGACGTTTACCAAGACAACGAACAATCAATATAATGCCGACAATACTGCCGGTGATCGTTGGATACTGGGCCGATTGCAACAAGCCAGCGTAAGTAACAGTGTGCCGGATATGAGTGCGCTCAGTACCAGTGCCGGTAGTGCGCCAAGTGCGGCAGCCAACCAGGGGCAAACACTGTCAGTTGGCATCAGCCCGACATCATTGACAGTCGTCCCGGCTGCGCTCGGCGCAGCCAGTGGGGTATTGACGGCCAATGTGAGCGGCGGTGCCGCGCCTTATACATATAGCTGGGCACGTACGGCCGGTTCCCGCGCTGCTATTTCGAGTTCTGCGGCAGTTAGTCCGACGCTTAGCGCAACCGTGGCCGCCAGCGATAATTTCACCGAGACATGGGCGGTTACGGTCACCGATGACGGCGGTGCGACCGCGACGGCCAGTGCCAATGTCACGTTTACCGCACCGGCGGTACTGGTGTTAAGTGCATGTACGAGCACCACGCCGACCACGGCCCCGACCGTGGCCACGACAACTTGCACACTCAGTAACAGCGGGCAGACGCCGACTGCCTCCATTTCGTATTCGACAGTCTCAGGCACCACGGTGTCCGGGCCTACCGGTGTGTGTGCTGTTGGCGCCGTCTGCGGCACGGTCACCGTAACGACAAGTGCGACGGCAGGCAATTATGCGGGCACCTTGAAGGCGATACCGAATGTCGGTGTAGCGGCCAGCGCTGCGATCAATCTGACGGTGAACACGCCACCACCGGCTGCGCTTGTGTTGAGTGGCTGTACGAGTACGACACCGAGCACGGCACCAGCGCCAGCTACGACGACTTGTACCTTGAGTAATAGCGGGCAGACGGCCACCACTTCGATTGCATATTCGGCGATATCGGGCGCTTCGGTGTCGGGGCCGACTGGCGTGTGTGGCGTCGGCGCCGTTTGCGGCACCGTTACTGTGACGACAAGTACAAGCCCAGGAAACTATGCTGGGACCTTGACGGCGACACCAAACGCTGGCTCGTCGGCTAGCACGGCGATCAATCTGACAGTCAATCCGGGTGTGACGACCTTGACGAGCAGCCCTACCACGTTAGCGTTCGGAACTGTCTCCAAAGGGACTCTCAAACAACTGTCCGTGACCATCACAAATGCGGGGCCATACGTAGCAAGCGGCATAAGCTACGTTGTCAGTGGCCGTGGAGATCCCGGAAATTATTTGAATGCAGGCGGAACTTGCTCCTCAACGCTAGGTGCGGGCGCAAGCTGCACGGTTATTGTTGGATACGATGCCGGTTGCACCGGCGGTGGCGTCAGCGGCAGCCTCACCATCGCAGGGAGCATTTTTACCTCTGTGGTGACGAGCATGACGGCGAGTACCAACAAATCTGGTGTTTGTCCGTAACGGAAGAGAGTCATTTATGCACAATCGCTTCTTTCTCCGTTTGCCAGGTCGCCACGCAGCTGAACGGTCCGGCGCTAGCGGTTCGTGCGCGCAGCGCGCACGCCGGCAATCGGTACACGGGCCTATAGGTCTTCCCACTCTTAACTTTTTAGGCATAAGGTCCCTGATGCATCGGCTCGTCTCTTGTTTCGTGCTCGTGTTGAGTACTTTGAGCATGGCGCCGGTATGGGCCGACAGTGTGTACAGCTACAGCCGCAGCAGTTCCTTTGAATACGATGCGACAAGCGGCCTGCTCACCAGCGAAACGGTTGAGCCGAATAATGTGGCGCTGTGCGTCAAGACCACGTATCAGTACGATGCCTACGGTAACAAGATCGGCAGCACCACGGCCAATTGCAGCGGCGCCAGTGGCCGCGCCGTCTTTACGTCACGTAGCAGCAGCTCCAGTTATGCGGCGCAGTCGGTCACAATCGCCGGTGTGACGGTGGCTGTTCCGGCCGGCGCCTTTGCCGGTGTGGTCGCCAATGCCTTGAATCAGTCGGAAAGTAAAACCTTCGATCCGCGCTTTGGCAGTGTCTCGAGCCTGACCGGTCCGAATGCCTTGACCGCCAACTGGCAAGTCGACGACTTCGGTCGCACGGTGCGCGAGAGTCGCGCCGACGGCACCAGCAGCATCAGCGCCTATTGTTATATAACGGGGCGGGTGACGGATACGAGTAGTAATAGCGCCAATTGTCCGACGCCGGCAGCCGCTGAAATTCCCTATGAGGCGGTCAGTTTCGTGCATAGCGAAGCGCACGATACGAACGACCTCAAGAGCGGGCCGTTTTCTCGCGTCTATCTCGATGCGGCCGGGCGCAAGATCCGCAGCGTGACGGAAGCCTTCGATGGCACCAGCCAGCCCGGTGGCAGCAGCCGTCTGATTGTGCAAGATACCGATTACAGTACCCAAGGCACACCGTTGGTAGCTACCCAACCGTACTTTTTGGACACCCAGTCGTCGACCGCGACCGGCAGCGCCAGTTACGGCATGAGCACCACTGTCTTCGATGCACTGGGGCGGCCAACAGTGGTCTATATCAGCGATACCCAGGGCGGACAAGGCAGTATCGCTTTTGGTAGTCGCGGCAGCTATACGGCCTCGGCCACGCGCATCAGTTATAGCGGGCTGGTGACCAAGACGACGAACGACAAGGGGCAGATACGCATCGAAGAGAAAAATGCCAATGGCACATTGGTGCGGGTGACCGATGCGCTCGGCGCTCAAATCGCGTTTCAGCACGACGCTTTCGATAATCTGATTCAGACGCGCGATGCCCTGCAAAACCTGACCACAGTCAGCTACGACACCCGCGGCCGCAAAGTCTCGATGAGCGATCCGGACACGGGGCTGTGGCAATACGATTACGATGCGCTTGGCGAACTGGTGTGGCAGCAAAGCCCGAATCAGCGCGCACTTAGTCAGGCCACGACCATGGCTTACGATGTGCTGGGACGAATGACACAGCGCGTCGAAGCCGAATATACGAGCAGTTGGTCGTACGATACCTATGCCGACGGTAGTGCCTGTAACAAGGGGATCGGCAAGCTGTGTGCCAGCAGCACCAGCGGCGGCATAGCACGCCGGCTGGTCTACGATAGCTTTGGGCGACCGGTCAATAGTCGTACCGACATCAGTGGTGGTCCGAGCTTTGCGACGGCAGTCGGCTACGATAGCGCCACCGGGCGCGTAATCAGTCAGAGCTGGCCGACCGGCTTGACGGTCAACTACCAATATACCGGCAAAGGCTTTTTGTCGACGCTGACGCTGGCGACGGCGGCGACGGTCAATCCGCTGCCGGCCACCAGTGGCGGCACGCCCGGTGCCAGCACGACTTTGGCCGCCGGCAGCCTGCTGTGGCAGGCGCAAGCCTACAATGCGGCAGGTAAAGCCGAGCAGCAACAGTACGGCAATGGCGTCATCGGCAAGGCGAGCTTCGATGCCTTGAGTGGACGGGTGACGGCCAGCACGGCTGGTGCCAATGGCGCCACCGATGTCATGAATTACCAGTATGCGTGGGACAGTTTGAATCACCTGACTGGCCGCACCGACGCCAACGGCGACGGTTTGACGGGCGCGGTGACGGATAACTACACCTATGATGGGATCGGCCGCCTGCAAAGCTACCGGGTGGCAGCACCTGCCATCCCGAATCTGCAGCGCACGGTGGCGATGCAGTACAACGCACTGGGCAGCATTCTCGAGAAAAGCGATGTCGGCTTTTACAGTTATCCGGCGCAAGGCGCCGGTGCGGTGCGTCCGCACGCATTGCAAAGCGTGGCCGGCACCTTTAACAGCAGTTATATCTACGATGCCAACGGCAATGTGATCACGGCCAGTGCCGGCGGTTACCGCAGCATTGCGTACACGAGTTTCAATTTGCCCGACAGCCAGAACGGCTTGCAAGGGCCGAGCGGTGGTGCGCAATACACGTGGCAGTATGATGAAAACCATCAACGCATCAAGGAAACGCGGGTCGATACCAGCGGCACCCGCATCACCTGGATGCTGCATCCTGACAATGCCGGCGGCCTGTCGTTCGAGAGCGAGCAGAGCGGCAGCGTCATCAGCAATCGTCATTACCTGTCGGCAGGCGGTAGCGCGATCGGTGTCCTGATCTCGAACGATGCCTTGCCGACACTGGCCGCAGGTCAGAGTACGCCACCAGTCTTATCGAGCATCACGTTGGACAAGGTCGAATACTGGCACCAGGATCATCTGGGCAGTCTGGTGGCAACCACTGACCACAATGGGGCGGTGACGGCGCGCTATGCCTACGATCCCTTCGGCAAGCGGCGCACCACCAGCGGCAATTACGACGCCAATGGCGTCTTGGTCGTGGACTGGAACAATACGAATAGTGGCACCGACCGTGGCTTTACGGGTCATGAGCACCTTGACGATGTCGGTGTGATCCACATGAACGGGCGCCTGTTCGATCCGCGCTTGGGCATGTTCATGCAGGGCGATCCGTTCAATCAGGATCCGACGAATCTGCAAAATTTCAATCGGTATGGGTATTGTTATAACAACCCGATGACGTGTACTGATCCGAGTGGGTATTTATTTTACGGAATGTTCAGTGTTCCGTTCTTCGATAATGCATGGAACAATCATATCAAGGCCTATGTGCCGGTGGTTGCAGCGATTATTGTTAATATTTATATGCCAGGGGTATTGGCTGGATTTGGTATTACAGGATGGGAGTCGGCTGCTATTTCAGGCTTTGTCAGCGGTGCAGTTCGTACGGGAAGTGTGAAGGGTGGACTACAAGGCATGGCTACTGCGGTCATGTTCTATGGTGCAGGGAAGGTGGTAGGAGGATATGCCGACAAGGCTGGACACATAACAAATTATAGTAAATTTGCTACTGCTGTCGCTTTGCATGGTGTGGTTGGTTGTGTCAGCAATATGATGGGTGGTGGTAAATGTGGACCGGGAGCTTTAAGCGCGGCATTTAGCAAGATGGTGACGCCGATTACTGGACCAATCGGCAAAAATGATATGGTTTCGGGCACGGTCATTAGTGCTGTTGTTGGTGGAACCGCGTCTGTCCTTGGTGGTGGTAAGTTCTCCAACGGTGCGGTGACGGCATCGTTTAGCTATATCTATAATCAATGTAGCATGGGCGAATGTCGGCTTAGTAAACCGAATCCCTTTGGCCCTCCGCCTTATCAGGTAGAGGCAAACCGGCAGATGGCAATTAGTGTAGAACGGGTTTTTATTAATGCCTGGAATGCAATAAACAATTTTTATGACCGTATTTTTACAAGTGTACCTCCTGTTCCAGATGTATATGTTGGCGATCAGAATGACCGACGGGCCGGTACTAGTGATAGTGGGTCCCGTCACACGAGTGGACCGCTTTCTCCTGAGTATGGTGGTGTTGGTGATGCAGAAAAAGATTTTGATAAGTTAACCGGTGGTACCGGAAGGCCAATGCCAGACGATGATAGGCGAAATAAACCAGGCGTGTTAATTGGGGATAATGGCGTATGGATAAGACCTGGTAGCAACGGCTCTGGCCCGCGTATTGAAATACCTGAAAAGGGTAATAAATTGCCTGAAACACTTCATTATTAAACATGAGAAAAGTGCCATGAAAAAAATATTACTTTTTGATGGGATTTCTTCGTCGTTATTGTTCTCTAGTTTACGTAATGGCTTAAGTGCTTATGCGACGAATGCTACAAATAATTTGCCTCCTTCAACGTTATGGTTGCGATTATGTGGAGGTGATATTCTTCGAATTGGTGTAGAAATGCATGACCTAAGTGGGTGGGAGGAAATTGGTACGCTTGCGGCTGACTTCGTTGATGAAGAGAGCGCGCCGGAGATGATTGTTTTACCTGTGTCTTGGTCATGCGTACGAGAAATTCAAAAAATTGTCTACAATTCGGATGAGTGTGAGGCTGAATGTGGATTTTCTTTATGCTCGAATAGTGGGGATGAATTTATTGTTGTGCCAGAGGCTAATGTTTGTATGTTGGCCATTAAGGCCCCATTTTATCAAAGGCCTTTTAAGCCTGAGCATGATTTGACCGCTTACATTCGAAAACCTTTTTAGCACACAAGGATGCCGCAAATTGAGGCACGCATAATGAGCTTGATGTGTTAGTTGGTGCAAGAGAATAACTCAGAGTTGTACCTGATCGTCACTGGTACACGGCGTGATGGCCGTCGGCGATATGATAGGCAATCTAAAAATCTAAACGTAGACTGGCCGAGGCGTGTCTGCAGCCTGGCGTGTCGTTGGCGGGCATGGCCCTTAGACATGGAGTGAACGCTAACCTGTTGCGCAAATGGGTGGTGGGCCTTCAACTTGAGAGCAACCTAGCGCAGCATGGCACCATGGATGCCCCGGCCGATCCGTTTGAATCGCCCCGACTTTCGTGGAGGCCGGTTAATGTGAGTCAGGCCGGAATGGCTTGACTGCTCAATTGCATGTAATAGTTTGCCTCAGCTTCGGCCGGCGGTATATAGCCGAGTGGTTCGAGCAGGCGGTGGTGGTTAAACCAGGACACCCATTCCAGCGTCGCCAGTTCGACGGCCTCACGTGTCTTCCAGGGCGTACGGCGATGGATCAGTTCAGCTTTGTACAGCCCATTGATGGTCTCGGCCAGAGCATTGTCGTAACTATCCCCCTTACTGCCTACAGAGGGCTCGATGCCGGCTTCCGCCAGGCGCTCACTATATCGTATGGAGACGTATTGCGACCCGCGGTCGCTATGATGGACCAGCGCATTGCGTTCAGGCTGGCGCGCATACAGTGCCTGCTCCAGTGCATCGAGCACGAAATCGGTTCGCATTGAACTACTCACCCGCCAGCCAACGATGCGGCGTGCGAAGACGTCGATGACGAAGGCGACGTACACGAAACCCTGCCACGTCGACACATACGTAAAATCCGAGACCCACAACTGGTTCGGCCGCTGCGCCTTGAATTGACGGTTGACCCGGTCGAGCGGGCACGGCGCTTTTGCGTCCGACACCGTGGTACGCATGACTTTGCCGCGCATGACGCCACGCAGGCCGGCACGGCGCATCAGCCGCTCCACGGTGCAGCGCGCCACCTCGGTCCCCTCACGGCGCAACTGTCGCCATGCCTTGTCGGCCCCGTAGACCTGCAAGTTCGCTTGCCAGACCCGTTCGATCTCGATGCTTAGCACGTCGTCGCGCTGCACACGGGCGCAGCGCAATGCTGGGTTACGCTGTCGCGCCGCGTAGCGCCGGTAGCCCGACGGCGCGACCTGCATGACCCGGCAGATCGGCTCGACGCCGTAGGCATGGCGGTACTGGTCGACGAATTTCCTCACGATTTGAAGCGGCGGTCGAGCTCCGCCTGGGCGAAAAAAGCGCTCGCAAGGCGCAAAATCTCGTTGGCCTTGCGCAGCTCGCGCACTTCGCGTTCCAACGCCTTCACGCGCTCCGTTTCGACTGTGGTTGGCCCGGGGCGCTGGCCGGTGTCACGCTCCTGCTGGCGCACCCAGCGGCGCAGCGTTTCGGGTGTGCAGCCGATCTTGGCGGCGATGGACGTCATCGCCGCCCATTGTGACGGATGCTCACTGGCCGCTCGCTGACCATGCGCACGGCGCGTTCGATGACTTCAGGGGAATATTTGGGTTGTTTTTTCATGACTCCATTCTCTCAAACAATGGAGCCTCCTCAAAATCCGGGGCGATTCACTTTGATCAAAAGAACCCCTTAAAGGCCAACACTCTGAAAGAGTTCGTGCGCCTGGTTGTTCGCGACGTACTTACGGCCGTTGGTGCTGGCGTCAATGGCTTTGGAACCCCTTATCGGATCGAGTTCACTGGTTCCATTCCGGCGCCCAAGGGGCTGCCGAAATGAGGGCTGTGGCGGTCGGCGTTGTCATCATGGTGGGCCTGCTGGGGGCAGGCTACCTATTCGTTCGATCCGATGCCGCGCTTCTTGGAGACGACGTTTCTTTGAAGATTGCCTCAACCGATGTGCTGGGCAATTCGCTACACGGTCAGTCATGCTCCCGGGCTTCCTATGCCAGTGACGTAGAGAGCCTGCACAGTGCTGACAAGGCTGGTGCTGCGATCTTCAAGTTCCACCCCATTGCGGGCAGAGAGGCGTCGTGCCCGCCAATCACCGTCATCGTCGATAGAAAGACGGGGGAAGCATGGATTTCCAAGTAGCGGGGGCACCGTGGTCAGGCCTTCAGTTTTAGGTTCCGGCAGCACCAACAAGAGATGGCAACCATGTTCACCCACGGCATCCGCTTCGAAGTCGCCCAGGACTTGCTGGACGCGCGTCTCTCCCATTGGTCCGAAGCGGCGGCCCGGGTGTTGGACGCAGCAAATCCCGACTTCGCCCGCCTGGCCGAGATCGAAGCCGAGCAGCGCAAATTGCGATCCCTGCGTCACGACCTTGACCCCCGCGATGCTGCGCAAACCGAGTCCGTGATCGCTGATCACGCGCCGCTGGCCAGGCGGCTTTATTCCCTTGCGTGATCTGTTCGGCCAGCGTCCACTGCCCGCCGTAAATCCCCATCGCTGCTGATCTTGGTTGAAAACGGTGGGCATCCCCGCCCCCTGAAGAACAGCTACACATGACGCAACTGCCGTTGCCGGGCTCAAAACCCCGTGGCAACGGGGTTTTGAGCTGTCAGACACCGATCCCGCGAGCGTCAGACACCTATCCCCATAAAATGGCGCAAGTCATTGATGGGGAGAGGTAAACCATGCCCAGACTTCACTATCGAATTGCACTCCACAGGAGAATTGTCGCTGCCACCAGCGTCATGCATGATGCTATGACGTTAAACATGCTAATTCCACGCGCATCTTGAATCTGGCTGGTCAAATGGGCAAGGGCGGTGTCGATTTCGGCGCGTGTCGCTATCGTTGCGGTTCTCGCCCCTTCATACAAAATATCCTGTATGACGTCTTTGCCGGCTGCCAGTGAGGCGTTCAAGATGCGTTCCGATTTTTCCTTGGCATCGCTTCCCCAGCGTAGCGCTATGGCCTCCAATTCTTCCTTATGCCTGTCTAGCTGGGCCTGATGCGCCCTGGCACTATCCTCCAATAGCCGATTGTTCATTGTTTGTAGAATCAAGATTGGATCGTCTCGCGATACGGCAACGTCATGCTTCGCGGCGATCTCCCGAATCAGCTCCTCAATCTGATCCGTCATCACAGCACCGTAGCACTATTGAGCTGCCCATAGAGCTGTCCTTTAATGATCTTGAGCCGCTGGCGCGTCATGATTGTGAGCGACTCCATGGCCAGCGCCGCGTCGAAGGTCAGGCGTTCTTGCAGCATGTCGCTCAGGTCGCGGCCATACGTCTCATCTTTCAGTGATGGGATGCGCACGATCGCCGACACACGTGTCTTGTTGTTGGTGTAGGCCTTCATTTGCTCAAAACTTTTTCCTTCATGTTCTATTGGTCCCCAATAGGGATTGAGCCAGACAACAAATACCGATTCGGTTGGGAATTGGGCCGCCAACTGGGAAAACCCGCTAACCGTATCGAGCAATGCCTGACCGCCCGTTACAACCGTATGGACCAATAACTCGTGGCTCATACCGGCCAATAGTGCCGGCACCTGGTTGCTGATTAGGTAATGGGATAACGGGACGAAGGAGCTGGCGCCGTTATCGATAATCACATCGTTCTTTGCGCCTGCAATCAGCTCGACCAGTTTGTCGAAATTGCGGGTATTGATTTCATCGCCCTCCATAATCGCGAGTCGTTTCACATCGAGATTTTTGTAGCCCAAAAATGTCGCGTTGACCGGGTCGGTGTCGATGCATAGCGGCTTTTGCCCCTTGCTTTCTTTGTACTGCGCCAGAGCGGCCGCGATGAACGATTTTCCGACGCCGCCTTTGCCTTGCAATATCAGGTGTATTTTAGCCATTACAGTAACTCCTCGCGGTTGGGTGTTGCGTCAAATTTGAAGCCAAGGGGATCGGCAGGCTTCGTGGTGGGTGTTGCTGGTGTTGCGATTGTTCCGCGCGTCTTGTGATTCGTTTCGCCGGGCTGTGGTAAGTCGTCGGTTGTCGATGCGCTGATTTGATCGGCCTGTGGATGTCGAATGACCCGGTTTACGTAATGTAAGAACACCTCGTACCCGATCTCAATCCGTTCGCATTCGCGCATGTTGGCCCACACGGTCTTGACCGCATAGCCGGCGTTCAAGGCAGCCCTGACATCGTCACTGACAGCGAGGAACGCGGCCAAGTTTTTTTCTCGACGTGAGGATGTTCGTCGTTTGATCCATTCGGCGAGATGGTCCGGATAGTTTTTAATCATGTCGATTTGTCGTTCATTTAGGTTCATTTGTAAATCGCATTTCATACCGATTGGCGTTCATTTTTTGTTCATTTTTAGACCATTAGAATTCATCGATATTCAATGCATGATCGATGTCTTTCATTCGTTATATTGAACCGTTCAATCGCCTCTGTTTTGTGCCACAACAAAGGATAAATCGTATGGTCGATGGTACGATTTCATGGCGTAATGACCCCGCAAAGCGGGGCAGGATATGTGAAGTTAGCTAACTGGCGAGCCGGTTATCTATCTTCACCTTGCCCTTATTCGCGCCTTCGGCACTCAACGGACATCCTGCTCTGCGAGGCCAGAAGGCTGCCGCCTTCATACAGGAGTACGCCATGGAAAAGGTAGAGAGACACCTCACTCGCAAACACAAACAACTGCGGGTTCCCGTATTGCCATCAGAGGAAAAAATGATCAAGAAGGCCGCTGTATCGGCGGGTCTGCCAACCGCAGCCTATCTGCGTAACGTCGGCCTTGGATATCAGATCAAGAGCGTTCTGGATAATCAGCGCGTCGAGCAGCTGGCGCGTATCAATGGAGACCTTGGCCGCTTGGGTGGTCTTCTCAAACTCTGGCTTTCCAACGATCCGCGCACCAGGGAGTTTGGCAAGTCGACCATTTTCGCGGTCCTGTCCAAGATCGAGGACACGCAGGAACAGATGCACGACATCATGCGCAGTGTGGTGACACCGAAGATTGAGCGCTAGATTTTTTAGCCGCTAAATTTCTCGGACTTGCCGTGATCGCGAAGCGTGTGCAGATGAAGTCGCTTAATAAGAGCGACTTCTCTGAACTAGTTAAATACATCACTGATGCGCAGAGCAAGAACGAGCGCGTTGGACTGGTCACGGTTACCAATTGCCATTCGGATCGGCCCGATGTGGCAAGTACAGAAGTGCTCAATGTCCAGGCTCAGAATAAACGCGCCGAGACAGATAAAACCTATCACCTTCTGGTTAGCTTTCGTCCTGGCGAACAACCCGATAGTGCAACATTGAGTGCCATCGAGGCCCGGCTATGCCACGGTTTAGGTTATGGCCAGCATCAGCGTATCAGCAGCGTGCATCACGATACCGATAATTTGCATATTCATATTGCGATCAACAAGATCCACCCGACGCGTTATACGATTTTTGAACCTTATTACGACTTCAAGACCATCGGAAAGCTCTGCGAAAAGCTCGAGCGTGAATTTGGTCTGGAGCCGGACAACCATCAGGCGCAAACAACGGGTGCGGCAAATCGCGCAAATGATATGGAGCATCATGCGGGCGTCGAAAGCCTGCTGGGATGGATCAAGCGCGAATGTTTTGACCAGATACAAAATGCAAGGACATGGACGGAATTGCATCAAATTATGGTGACCAACGGCCTGGCCCTGCATGAGCGTGGCAATGGCCTAGTGATTTCGGCGGAGGACGGCACGACGGTCAAGGCCAGTTCGCTTGGGCGAGGTTATGCAAAAGGTAAATTGGAAGCTCGTCTAGGACGCTTTGCACCGGACGCTAAGCGCTCAGCGGATAAAGCGGAAAAGATCTAT
This sequence comes from Oxalobacteraceae bacterium, assembly GCA_021768485.1. Classification (GTDB taxonomy): domain Bacteria; phylum Pseudomonadota; class Gammaproteobacteria; order Burkholderiales; family Burkholderiaceae_D; genus JAIZVZ01. The sequence goes on from JAIZVZ010000002.1 coordinate 137,315, forward strand.
GCCTCGAAACCGATGCGCTCGAAGGTCGACACCACCGAGCTGTATGCACAGTACAAAAACGAACAACAGGACATGATTGCAGCACGCGCGCTTGCCTGGCGCCTGGCGCGCGAGCAGCAGCAGCGACTGGTCGAGGCCGCCAAGCGAGGCGGGCGGTTCAAGCGCGCTGCGATCAAATTGATCAAGGGCGCTCGCCTGGAAAAAAAGATGATGTATGCCGCTGTCAGCAAGACATTGAAAGCCGATATCGACAAGGCCAATAAAGCCTATCGCAAGGCGCGGCAGGAAATTTATCAGCAATATCGGCGCCGCGCGTGGGCCGACTGGCTGCGGACCAAGGCCATGGAAGGCGACCTGGAGGCGTTGGCGGCGTTACGGGGGCGTCATGCCGCGCAAGGCATGAAAGGCAATACGGTCGGCGGTAATGGCGGTGCAAAATCCAATCATCCCTGTCCTGGCCACGATAGCGTGACCAAGAAAGGCACGATCATTTACCGGGCCGGCGCCACTGCGGTGCGTGACGACGGCGACCGGTTGTATGTCTCGCGCGGCGCCGACCAGGGCGGCCTGGCGACGGCCTTGCAGATGGCGATGGCACGCTATGGCGACTGTATCAATGTCAAAGGCAGCGATGCATTCAAAGAGCAGATCGTGCAGGCCGCCGCTGCCGCCAATTTAAACATCAGGTTTGACGACGCGCAGCTGGCAAGTCGTCATCAAAGTCTCAAGCAACCATCAACCGACAAGGAGAACGGACATGTCCAATCCAAACCAGCCAAACGAGGACGATCTGGTCGCGGCGGCGCTGGACGCAGTCGAGCAGGCACCACCCGAGCCGGCGGCGCCCGGCGACCAGGACCACATAGGGCAGGCGGCGCCAGTCAGCCCGACCTTGGCGGCATTGGGACGGCACCGCCGCCCGCTAGCAAAAACCGTTTGCGAAGACTGTCCGAACTCGGTGTGGTTCGCGTCACCGGCGGAAGTGAAGTGCTATTGCCGGGTCATGTATCTGATCACCTGGAGCAGCAAGGAAACGCAGCAGATCACCCATTGCGACGGCGTGTTCCTGGAATAGAACCGTACACGGCCGGTGATACGGCCGCAGAGCGTTATATCGCAGAGCGAGAACAGAAACGCAATCAAGGCATCGACATACCGCCACACCGCCGGTATGCGGGCCGCAGTGCCGGCGACGACGCCGCGCTGGCGTATGCCGGCATGCGACAGGTCGACGGTTACACGCTGGCACTGTTACAGCGCGGTGAAGAGATCGAAGTCCTGCCAGTCGATGACGCGACCGCGCAACGGTTCAAGCGGGTCGCCATTGGCACAGCCGTCACGGTGACGGCGCAAGGCACGATCAAGATGAAAGCGAAAGGACTGCGCAGATGAATGATCGATTCAATAATGCGGTCGGACCGCAAATTGGGGCCAAACAGGCACGTGCCGGCAAAGTCGTACCGGCCCTGGCAGTGCTGTCTTTGGGCGCGGGGCTGCAAACGGCGACGCAATTTTTTGCACATTCATTCCACTACCAGGAGGCGCTGGGCGCGCAGTACAAGCAACTCTATATGCCGTGGGCTATTTTGCAGTGGAGCCAGAAATGGTATGTGCAATATCCAGACGCCTTCATGCGGGCCGGCAGTGTCGGCATGCTTGTTACCGGCGTCGGCCTGGTTGGCCTGGTCGCGACAAAAATGGTATGGGCCAATTCGTCCAAGGTCAATCCCTATCTGCACGGCTCGGCGCGCTGGGCCAATATCAAGGATATCCGCGCCGCCGGCCTGCTGCCGCGACCGCGCACCTTGTTGCAAGCGTTGACCGGGAAGGCGAGGGCGGCCAGCGCCGGCGTCTACGTCGGCGCCTGGATCGACAAAAACGGCAAGCAGCACTATCTGCGCCACGACGGTCCCGAAAATATTCTGACCTACGCGCCGCCGCGATCCGGCAAAGGCGTCGGGCTGGTGGTGCCGACCTTGCTGTCCTGGCCGGAAAGCGTCGTCATTACGGATTTGAAGGGCGAACTCTGGGCGTTGACCTCGGGCTGGCGCAGACAGTATGCAAAAAACAAGGTCTTGTGCTTTGAGCCGGCAAAGGCAAGCGGTTGTATTTGCTGGAATGCGCTCGACGAAATCCGTCTTGGCACAGAATCGGAAGTCGGCGATGTACAGAACCTGGCGACGCTGATCGTTGACCCGAACGGCAAGGGACTCGAGACACACTGGCAAAAGACCGGCCAGGCCTTGCTGGTTGGGGTGATTTTGCACGCCCTTTATAAGGCCAAGGCGGAAGGCACGACCGCATCGCTGCCCATTGTCGATGCCATGCTGGCCGATCCGAACCGCGCGATCGGCGAACTATGGATGGAAATGACGACCTACAGCCATGTGGACGATCGTAATCATCCGGTGGTGGCGGCATCGGCGCGCGACATGATGGATCGCCCGGATGAGGAAGCCGGCTCGGTGCTGTCGACCGCCAAATCGTATCTGGCACTCTATCGCGATCCGGTCGTGGCGCGCAACGTGAGCAAATCGGAATTCAAGATCCGCGATCTGATGCATCACGACGACCCGGTTAGCCTCTACATCATCACCCAGCCGGCCGACAAGGCTCGCTTGCGGCCTCTGGTGCGGGTGCTGATCAACATGATCGTGCGCCTTCTGGCCGATAAGATCGGCTTCGAGAATGGCCGGCCGGTGGTCCATTACAAGCATCGGCTTCTGATGGAACTGGACGAATTCCCGAGTCTTGGAAAACTCGACATCATGCAAGAGTCGCTGGCATTTTTGCCGGGCTTCGGCATCAAGGCGCACCTGATTTGCCAGGATATCAACCAGCTCAAAAGCCGGGAGACAGGATACGGTCATGACGAGAGCATTACCTCAAGCTGCCATATCCAGAATGCTTTTCCGCCGAACCGGGTCGAGACAGCCGAACACTTGTCCAAGCTGACCGGCCAGACCACGGTCGCAAAAGAGCAGATCACCACCAGCGGTAAGCGCACCAGTGCCTTGCTCGGCCAGGTGTCGCGCACGATTCAGGAAGTGCAGCGGCCCTTGCTGACAATCGACGAATGCCTGCGCATGCCGGGACCGGTTAAGGGCGACAACGGCGAAATCGTCGAGGCCGGCGATATGGTCATCTACGTTGCTGGTTATCCGGCCATTTACGGCAAACAGCCGCTGTATTTCAAAGACCCGGTGTTTCAGGCGCGGGCCGAAGTCCCGGCGCCCAAGCACAGCGACAAGCTGTATCGGCAGTCCGAGTTCAAGGTCGGGGAGGGCATCACGCTATGAGACCGATCTGGAGAAGGCTGACGGCCTGCATCGCCATCGGCGGCGCAGCCGTCATCGTGCTTGGCTTAGCCGCCTATGCGGCCGGCGCCCGCGTCAATACCACCAGGAGCATTCCGGTCGGCCTGTACTGGAACAGCGATGCGCCGGCGACCACCGGCGCCTATGTGCTGTTTTGTCCGCCGCAAGTGGGTGTTTTTGAAGAGGCGAAACGGCGCGGCTATATCGGCGCCGGCTTTTGTCCAGGCGGTTACGGCTTGATGATGAAGAAAATCTTAGCTGGCAATAACGACGTCGTCGATATCGTCGAGGAAGGCGTGCGCGTCAACGGCGCTTTGCTGCCGCTCAGCGTGCCGCTCAAAGCCGACAAGGGCGGGCGCCCTTTGCCGCGTTTTCAGGCCAGGCACTTCGCTGTCGGCAATTCGGAATGGCTTTTGATGTCCGATGTCAGCGCCACATCGTTTGACGGCCGCTATTTTGGCCCGATCAACCGGTCTCAGATCAAGACCGTGATTTCCCCCGTTCTGGTCTGGTAAGCGAACGGGCCGATATCCTCAGTGAACACGAAAGGAGCGAAACGATGGATCACATTATTCCGATTGACGCGGCCATTGACGACGAGGCGAGCGCCGCCGGCGCGTTGCGCGAGAAATTTGTCGACGCCTACACGCCCGGCTATTTTGTGGAATTCGACCCGGATGAGGCCGTGCTTGCCGGCGCGTTTGTTGAGGATGCCTTGATCGAGCAAGACGTGATCGAGAGCGATATCGACCTGGTGGCCGCGCTTGCAGCGCCGGCCGACGACAAGGAGTGACGACCATGGACGAATTCAGCAAAACTTTTGTGGAAACGGTCGCCGACAAGCTGATCGCGCAATTGAAGGAAGGCACGGCGCCATGGCAAAAGCCGTGGGTGCCTGGCGACGCCGGCGCCTTCTTGCCGACCAATCCGAGCACAGGCAAGCGCTACAAGGGGATTAACGCCATCCATTTGATGAGCCAGGGCTATGACGACAGCCGCTGGATGACGTACAAGCAGGCCGAGGCGGCTGGTGCCCAGGTGCGCAAAGGCGAAAAGGGCACGCCGATTCAATACTGGAAATTTGCAGACGAACGCGCCAAGCTGGACGACGACGGCAAGCCGGTGTTGGATGCAGACGGCAAGACCATCAAACAATCGATCCGGCTCGAGCGCCCGGCGCTGTTTTTTGCGACGGTCTTCAATGCCCAGCAGATCGACGGCCTGCCGGCGCTTGTTGCGCGCCAGGAGCAGGACTGGAACCCCATCGAGCGCGCCGAGACAATCTTGCAGGCGTCCGGCGCCACCATCCGGCATAGCGAGACGAACCGCGCCTTTTACCGGCCGGCTACTGACAGCATTCATTTGCCCGACAAGAACCAGTTCCCCACAGCCGACAATTACTATGCCACGGCATTGCATGAACTGGGCCACTGGACCGGGCATAGCGCGCGCCTGGACCGCGATCTGGCGCACCCGTTTGGCAGCGAAGGCTACGCCAAGGAAGAGTTGCGGGCCGAGATCTCGAGCATGATCTTGGGCGAGGAATTAAGCATCGGTCACGATCCGCAGCAGCACGTCGCCTATGTCGGCTCCTGGATCAAGGTCTTGCAAGACGATCCGCTGGAAGTATTTCGGGCGGCGGCTGATGCCGAGAAGATACAGGACTATGTGCTGGGTCTGGAACAAAAGCAGATTCAAGAGCAAACCACGCAACAGGAGGCGAGCATGGGACATGCAGATCGGCTTCAAGAACAAGCGTGCGCCGAGGAAAAAGTGCAGATGGCAGATTCGGCGGGCCTGCAAATCGGCATTGCCGACAAGGACGAGATTGTCCAATTTCTCGACGAGCGGATGAAGTGGGCCATTGGCGAGACACACAACAAACAGCATTCTAACGACGACAAGAATGCCTTCAGTACGGCCAGCACGATCCTGCGCGACGTAAATGCGCACGTCAGGGATGGCAAGGCCACTGTCGATATCCGACGCGAATTTCTAAACGTCCATGTTCCGGGCGGCTATCCCGACTTTGAAAAAATGCGGCATGAGCGGGCATTGACGTTGTTGGCGCCGACGTTTGCCACGCTACGCGAAAAGGGCGTGACGGTACTGCACTTGCACAACGAGGCCGCCCAGACCCAGGAAGCCGGGCCAGGC
>JAIZVZ010000058.1 GCA_021768485.1 Oxalobacteraceae bacterium
ACCACTTTTTTACTTATTTTTTACTGCGTTTGCTTCTTCAATCCGGTCTTGCTTCCCCTCTGTCGCTACTGTGTTTCGCTGCGTTTTCAGCGGGGAGGCAAACTATATCAAAGACCTTGGAACTTTGGCAAGCGTTTTTCAATAAAAGCATGCATTCCTTCCTTTTGATCTGTTGTTGCAAAGGTACTATGAAATAAGCGGCGCTCATATTGCACGCCTTCCGCCAAGGAACTTTCGTAGGCCCGATTGATCGATTCCTTGATCATCATCGTTACCGGCAAAGACATTGAGGCAATGGTGGCGGCTGCGGCCAGCGCTTCGGCAATCAATTGCTCCGAAGCGACAATGCGCGAGACCAGACCCGCCCGCTCCGCCTCTTGCGCATCCATCATGCGCGCAGTCAGGCACATGTCCATGGCTTTTGCTTTCGAGACGGCACGCGGCAAACGCTGGGTGCCGCCGGCGCCGGGCATGATGCCCAATTTGATTTCCGGCTGACCAAATTTGGCATTCTCAGCAGCAATAATAAAATCGCAGCTCATTGCCAGTTCGCAGCCGCCACCGAGCGCGAAACCGGCCACCGCGGCAATCACCGGCTTGCGCACGCGACGGATTTGCTCCCAGTTGCGCGTGACATAGTCGCTCTTGAATACATCCATATACGTGTAATTGACCATGCCGCCGATATCGGCGCCGGCCGCAAAGGCTTTTTCACTGCCGGTAATGACGATGCAAGCGATCGCCTCGTCGGCATCGAAGGCCAACAGGGCATGCCCCAACTCATTCATCAACTGGTCATTCAGGGCGTTGAGCGCCTTGGGCCGGTTCAAGGTGATCAGGGCGACCTTGTCGTGGATCTCAAGCAAGATAGTTTCGTAATTCATGCATGCTCCTCTTGATCAAAGTGAAAATCGTATTTTATGCCGCAGCTTGGCCGGCGTCTCGCTTGTTTCATCTGTTTGCCTGACATCGCCAGTCCTTAAGCGTGCGATATGGAAATTCCATGTTTTTTTCATCGTGCCGCGTTAGCGCTATGGTTTGTCGACTATTATTGAATTACTTGTGTTTTATCAATATGATTCTTGCGCCAGATCATAAGCTGTCCTTGGGCGTATTCGTTTTTCTACGAGAGGGCAATATGTTTAAAACAATATTAGTGCCGACCGATGGTTCCTCTTTTTCGGACAATGCCATTACCGCAGCCATTGAACTGGCAAGTCTGTCCGGCGGCAAGCTTGTCTGCCTTTGCGTCGCAGAGCCGTATCCGTTTTCGGCGCTGGCGGAAGATGGCCTGGTCGATGACCCCAAGGCATATGAAGAAAAGCTGCGTGGGATTGCACAAAAACACGTAGATAAAGTCAAGACCGCCGCCAGCCTGATGAAAGTGCAGTGCGAAACGGTGATCTCGACCTCATTCAGTCCGCACGCCGAAATTCTGAAGGTGGCCGAGCTTTATCATTGCGATGCGATCTTCATGGCGTCGCATGGCCGCAAGGGCCTGAACCGCTTGATGCTTGGCAGCGAAACACAAAAAGTGCTGTCGAACACGACGATTCCGGTCATGGTATTCCGCTGATCGCGTACGCGGCGCCGAGCATGCTGACCGTTCTCCCGCAGGACCGTCGCCACCGCGGCCTGTTGCACGACCGGGCAGGCGCGCCACAACAGCGCGCCGGAAAATGCGCTAACATCGCCGCTATTGATAGCGAGGGCAAGCAGACATGTGGTTATTGATATTGGAAGCGGCCGGCGCGATGGGGCTGCTGGTTTTCATCGTCTGGTGGACGATGTTTTCAGGAAAAACACCAACCGCGCCGCCGCCGCCAAAGCAGGCCGGCACCGACAAGAATGCCGACCAACTCTGAAAACGGCGGCGCATCGGCATGCCCGATGCAGGCGCGTCTTAATGCACGGTCAACTGCTTTCCCCCGCTATCAGGCTTTTTAGGCAGCGTCAGCTCGAGCACGCCGTCTTGATAACTGGCGTCGGCCTTGCTCTCGTCGACTTCGTGGGCCAGCGTGAAACTGCGATATTGTTGCCCATAAAAACGCTCACTGCCGAGCATATTGCCTTCTGGCGTAGCGGGCGTTTCGCGCCTGACTTCGGCGCTGATCGTCACCTTGCTGCCATCGACCGAGATTTTAATGTCTTCCTTTTTTACTCCGGGAATGTCGGCCGTCACGCGATAGGCCTGATCGGTCTCGGAAATGTCCATGCGGATGCGAGCCCCGCCATCGAGGCCGCGCAGCGCAGGAAACAGACGGAAATCGCGAAACATGTCTTCGAATTCGCGGAAGGGATCGGTATTGACGAGGTCGCGAAATGGCTGAAAGCGTGTCAAGTTACTCATAACACCTCCTGAAAGTCATCTGAAAAAACGAGGCAGGCAGGCCTGGCCTTGCAGAAATAACAGACGAAGTGAGGCCGCTTATCTACCTGCACCACATTTACCGGTACTAAAGTTACCTGTACCAAAGTTACCTGTATTAAAGTTACCTGCGCCGAATTGCTTGCACTGAATTACCAGCATTGAATTGCTTGTATGGAGCAGACAAAGATCGGGCGCAATTAATTTTAGGAAGATTTTTTAACGCGCATTTGCGCCACATCAAACGACATAAAGAAAATTAATGCAATGTCCTCGGCAAGGACAAAATGAACTCAGGAATTTTTGCTTCGAATTGATGCCCATCTTCAGCCACGCAAAAATATTCGCCGACCATCGAGCCCTGTGCCGTCGCCAGTGCGGTACCGCTCGTATATTCGAACTCTTCGCCGGGCTGTAACAACGGTTGATGGCCGACAACGCCGAGACCGCGCACTTCTTCGATATGGTTATTCGCATCGGTAATGACCCAGTGCCGCGCAATCAGCTGGGCGCCGACGGTACCGGTGTTTTTGATGGTGACGGAATAGGTGAAAACAAAACTCGTGCGTTCGGGGTCAGACTGCTCAGGTAAATATTGCGTCCTGACATTAATTGTAAATTCATAAGCAGACATACAAAATCCCTCAGGTTAAACGACACGGCGAGCCAAACCAGCGGCATGACAGATCGAAGCGCCGCCGCTGCCGGCGCGGTGCCATCCAAGACGATGTCATGATTCGAGCTCATAATTATTACATACGAATCATCGGCAACCGGGACGCGAGCGCGAAAGATTTTGCTGCTTCCTGCCGCCGCACAAAATTCGGCACCAGTCCTCCCGCAGCGCCACGCCGAGCGACACGCCATCAGCGGGCGCCTGAAGAACAGCATGCGATGCAGCAAATACACAGGGTAAAATAGCGTTTTCGGCCATCTCCGGCCGCCTGTCGTGCGACTCGCCGCCGTCCGAGCCTATTTTCTGACCATTTCACTTGCCATGACCACTTACCGCATCGCCCCCAGCATCCTGTCCGCCGATTTTGCCCGTCTCGGCGAAGAAGTCCGCACTGTCGTCGCCAGCGGTGCCGACATTATTCACTTCGACGTAATGGACAATCATTACGTTCCCAATCTGACGATAGGGCCTCTCGTTTGCCAGGCGATCCGTCCCCACGTGCAAGTGCCGATCGACGTCCACCTGATGGTGAAACCGGTCGACCGCCTGATTCCCGACTTTGCCAAGGCCGGCGCCGACATCATCACCTTTCATCCCGAAGCGTCGGAACACATCGATCGCACTCTGCAACTGATTCGCGACAACGGTTGCAAGGCCGGCCTGGTCTTCAATCCCGGCAGCCCGCTGCATTTTCTCGATCACGTAATGGATAAAATCGACATCATCCTGATCATGTCGGTCAATCCCGGCTTCGGCGGCCAGTCCTTCATCCCGCAGGCACTGACGAAAATCGCCGCCGCCCGCCGCCTGATCGACGATTCCGGCCGCGACATCATGCTCGAAGTCGACGGCGGCATCAAGATCGACAACATCGGCGCCGCCGCCCGCGCCGGCGCCGATACCTTTGTCGCCGGCTCGGCCATTTTCGGGCAAAAAGACTACAAGGCCGTGATCGACGCCATGCGCGTGCAACTGGCGCAGCAAGCGGCGCAATGAGCGCCCAGCAAACGGCGCCGCTGACCGTGTTCGGCGGCGTGCGCGCCGCCATCATCGACCTCGACGGCACGCTGCTCGACACCGCGCCTGACTTTCATGTCGCCATCAACGCCATGCGCGCCGATCTGGCCCTGGCGCCGCTGCCGCTGGCCACCATCATGCGTTTCGTCGGCAAGGGCTCCGAAAACCTCGTGCACGGCGTGCTGGCGCACGATCTCGGCGCCGCCCTCGCCGGGCAATACCAGGCGCAGGCGCTGGCTTCTTACCTGAGCCATTACGCCATCGTCAACGGCCGCAGCAGCACCGTCTTTCCCGGTGTGCGCGAAGGCCTGGCGGCCTTGCAGGCCAAGGCGCTGCGCCTGGCCTGCGTGACCAACAAGCCGATCGCCTTCGCCCGGCCGCTGCTGGCGCAAAACGGCTTGCTCGAGTTTTTCGAAGTGCTCTACGGCGGCGACTCGCTGGCGGCCAAAAAGCCCGATCCGACGCCGCTATTACAGGTGTGCCGCGATTTCGACCTTGCACCAGCGCAAGTAATTGCCATCGGCGATTCAGCCAACGATGCCCAGGCCGCCCGCCGCGCCGGCTGCCCGGTGTTGTTGCTTCCTTACGGCTACAATCACGGCGAGTCTGTACAGGACGTCGATTGCGATGGTATAGTGGCGACGTTACTGGCTGCGGCGCAGCTGCTGACCGATTAGTTTCATTGACGTGTTTGTGCTGATTTTGCTTTGCAGCCTGCTTCCTAGTCTGTGCTTTACCGTGCTCTACCCTATCGACTTTAACGCGCCTTAAACAATATGTTTCTCGACAAAAAACGTTCCGCCGTTACCACCAGCCCTCTTGAGGCCTGGCTGTGGCGACGCTGGCAAACCTGGGCAATCTGATACCCGTTTTGCTGCCCGCCTGTCTGCATTTGACCATTTCATACCAGCACAGGCCGGCGACGATTTTTTGACCACCTCACCGCCATCCCCCGATCCGGCGGCCTGGAGAGAAACATGACCGAACTCGAATTCAAATCGCTGGCCACGCAAGGCTATAACCGCATTCCTCTGATCGCCGAAGCGCTGGCCGATCTGGAAACCCCGCTGACGCTATACCTGAAGCTGGCACAGACCCAGAACAGCGGCAAAAATACCTTTTTGCTCGAATCGGTGGTGGGCGGCGAACGCTTCGGCCGCTACTCCTTCATCGGCCTGCCGGCCTCGACCGTGCTGCGCAGCCGCGGCAGCCTGACCGAAATCGTCCGCCACGACGAAGTGATCGAGTCCCATGAAGGCAATCCGCTCGACTTCATCGAGCAGTACCAGGCCCGCTTCCGCGTTGCGCTGCGCCCCGGCATGCCGCGCTTTTGCGGCGGCCTGGCCGGCTACTTCGGCTACGACACGGTGCGCCATATCGAGCCGCGGCTGGCCCACAGCGCGCCGCCGGACCCGCTGGGCCTGCCCGACATCGAACTGATGCTGACCGAAGAACTGGCCGTGATCGACAACCTGTCCGGCAAGCTGTACCTGATCGTATATGCCGATCCGACCCAGCCCGAGAGCTACTCGAAAGCGCGCCAGCGGCTCAAGGATTTGCGCGCGCGGCTGCGGCGCGGAGTCGAAGCACCGGTGACCTCGAGTTCGGTGCGCACCGACAGCGTGCGCGAATTCGCCAAGGAAGATTACCTGAAAGCCGTCGCCCGCGCCCACGAATACGTGATGGCCGGCGACCTGATGCAGGTGCAGATCGGCCAGCGCATCAAGAAATCCTATGTCGACTCGCCGCTGTCGCTGTACCGCGCGCTGCGTTCGCTGAACCCGTCGCCGTATATGTATTACTACAATTTCGGCGACATGCAGATCGTCGGCTCCTCGCCCGAAATCCTGGTGCGCAACGAAAACCTGCTCGACGGCGGCAAAAAAGTCACGCTGCGCCCGATCGCCGGCACCCGGCCGCGCGGCGCCACACCGGAACGCGATGCCGAACTGTCGAAAGAGCTGCTGGCCGACCCCAAGGAAATCGCCGAGCATGTGATGCTGATCGACCTCGCGCGCAACGACCTCGGCCGCATTTCCGAAATCGGCAGCGTCAAGGTCACCGACCGCCTCGTCATCGAAAAATACTCGCACGTCCAGCACATCGTTTCCAATGTCGAAGGCACGTTGAAAGCCGGCCTGTCGAATCTGGACGTGCTGCGCGCGACCTTCCCGGCCGGCACCCTGACCGGCGCGCCGAAAGTGCGGGCCATGGAAATCATCGACGAGCTCGAACCGACCAAGCGCGGCATCTACGGCGGCGCCTGCGGCTATCTGTCCTTCGGCGGCGAAATGGACGTGGCCATCGCCATCCGTACCGGCGTCATCAAGGACGGCGCGCTGTATGTGCAGGCGGCGGCCGGCATCGTTGCCGATTCGATTCCCGAAATGGAATGGCAAGAAACCGAAAACAAGGCGCGCGCCGTGCTGCGCGCCGCCGAACAGGTGCAAGACGGCCTGGATGGGGGGATCTGACATGCTGCTCATGATCGATAACTACGACTCCTTCACCTACAATCTGGTGCAGTATTTCGGCGAGCTCGGCGAAGAAGTCGTCACCGTGCGCAACGACGAAATCGACATCGCGCAAATCAAGCAGCTCAATCCGGCCCGCATCTGCATTTCGCCGGGGCCGAAGACGCCGCACGAAGCGGGCGTCTCGATCGCCATCCTGCAGCAGCTCGGCGGCACGCTGCCCATCCTCGGCGTCTGCCTCGGCCACCAGGCCATCGGCGCCGCCTTCGGCGGCAAGGTGGTGCGCGCCCAGCAAGTCATGCACGGCAAGACCTCGCTGGTCTCGCATACCGGCGTCGGCGTGTTCCGCGACCTGCCGAGCCCTTACACGGTGATCCGCTACCATTCGCTGGCGATCGAACGGGCCTCGCTGCCCGACTGCCTCGAAGTGACCGCCTGGACCGAGGATGGCGAAATCATGGGCGTGCGGCACAAGCAGTTCGACATCCAGGGCGTGCAGTTTCACCCGGAATCGATCCTGTCCGAACACGGCCATCAATTGCTGAAAAATTTCCTGACTGCCTAGCAACGTCTTCCGTGGCCGGCGCCGCGCTGGCAGCCGTGCCGCGCCGCCAGGTACGGAAACGTCAGACAGACAGAAAAATATCGAACCAATAAAAGGAAGCATCATGTCCTTCACGCCCCAGGCAGCGCTGCTGCGCTGTATCGAACACCGCGAAATTTTTCACGATGAAATGCTGTCCCTGTTCCGCCAGATCATGGCCGGCGAGGTCTCGCCGGTCATGGTCGGCGCCCTGCTGATGGGACTGCGCGTCAAGAAAGAAACCATCGGCGAAATCGCCGCCGCCGCCCAGGTCATGCGCGAATTTTCGACCAAGGTGCCGCTGGCCGACACCAGCGGCCTGCTCGACATCGTCGGCACCGGCGGCGATGGCGCCCACACCTTCAATATCTCGACCGCCTCGATGTTTGTGGCCGCCGCCGCCGGCGCCCGCGTGGCCAAGCATGGCGGGCGCAGCGTGTCGTCGTCGTCGGGCAGCGCCGACGTGCTCGAAGCACTCGGCGCCAATATCAATCTGCAACCGGCGCAAGTGGCGCAGTCGATAGACCGGACCGGCATCGGCTTCATGTTCGCGCCTAACCACCACACAGCCATGAAGCATGCGGCGCCGATCCGGCGCGAGCTCGGCGTGCGCACGATTTTCAATATCCTCGGACCCCTGACCAACCCGGCCGACGCGCCGAACATCCTGATGGGCGTGTTTCATCCCGATCTGGTCGGCATCCAGGTGCGCGTCCTGCAGCGCCTGGGCGCGCAACATGCGGTGGTGGTCTGGGGCCGCGACAATATGGATGAAGTCTCGCTCGGCGCCTCGACCCTGGTCGGCGAACTGATCGATGGCCAGATCCGCGAATACGAAATCCATCCGGAAGACTTTGGCATCGCCATGAGCGCCAGCCGCAATCTGAAAGTGGACGGCATCGCCGAGTCGAAGGAAAAAGTGTTCGAAGCGCTGGCCGATGTCGACGGTCCGGCACGCGACATCGTCGCCTTGAATGCCGGCACCGCGCTATACGCGGCCGGCGTGGCGCCATCGATCGAAGACGGCCTGAAAATCGCACGCGCCACGATCAGCTCCGGCGCGGCCCGCGCCAAGCTCGACCAGTTCGTGCAAGTCACGCAAACCCTCGGCCAGGCCTAAGGAGTTTTCATGTCCGACATCCTCAACAAGATCCTGGCGGTCAAGGCCGACGAAGTGGCCGCCGCCAAAGGCTTGCGCGACCTGGCGAGCTTGCGCCGCGAAGTCGAGGCCGATGCCGAAGCGCGGCAAACGATCCGCGGCTTCGAGGCATCGCTGCGCAAAAAAATTGCCGATGGCAGCGCCGGCGTGATCGCCGAAGTCAAAAAGGCCTCGCCCTCGAAAGGCGTGCTGCGCGCCGATTTCAGGCCGGGCGAGATCGCCGCCAGCTACGCCGCCCACGGTGCGGCCTGCCTGTCGGTGCTGACCGATGTGAATTTTTTCCAGGGCGCGCCCGAATACCTGCAGCAGGCGCGCGCCGCCTGCGCCTTGCCGGCGCTGCGCAAGGATTTCATGGTCGATATGTACCAGGTCTATCAGGCCCGCGCGTGGGGCGCCGATTGCATCTTGCTGATCGTCGCCGCGCTCGACCATGGCTTGATGGCCGAGCTGGAAGCGTGCGCGCAGGAACTCGGCATGGATGTGCTGGTGGAAGTGCACAACGGCGCCGAACTCGACGCCGCCCTGAAATTGAAGACCCCGCTATTAGGCGTGAACAACCGCAATCTGCGTACTTTCGAGGTGTCGCTGCAAAACACGCTCGATCTGCTGCCGCGCATACCAGCCGACAAGCTGGTGGTGACCGAATCGGGCATTCTCGGTGCAGCCGACGTCAAGCGCATGCGCGACAATCAGGTGCATGCCTTTCTGGTCGGCGAAGCCTTCATGCGGGCGCCGCAACCGGGCGTCGAACTGGCGCGGCTGTTTTTTTAAACAGCACAGCAGCCGGCCAGCCAAGAAAGCGCCGCGGCCCGGACCAGGTCGGGCCGGCTCCCCGCCGCAAACTCAGGATGCGCTCGGACGGCGCATGCCCTTGACGGTTTTGGCGGCACGCAAGGTCCAGGCCGGCGTCCCGTCGGCGGCCAGCCTGACCTCGAAGCGCTTCAATTCATCGCGCCGGAACACGTGCACCTCAAGCGTGTCGCCGACCGCATAACGCCCGAGCAGCACATCGAGATTGGCATTCGGCGCCATCGTCACCCGCAAGCCGTCGATGGCCATCAGCACGTCGCCGCCCGACAGCCCGGCACGATGAGCCGCCCCGCCCTCGTAGACATTGGCCAGCTTGCAGTCGTTGCCCTCGCGCGCCGTGCGCACATCGAGGCTGGCCTTGGCAGTTTTCGCGCCATCGTCGAGTTCGACGCCAAACGGCGCGTACAGGCGCGCCAGCGGCACATCGAGCGTGCCGCGCACATGCTTGTCGAAGTAGCTTCGTAGCGAGACGCCGGCAAGCTCGGCAAACAAGGCTTCGACCTCGCCATCGGTGACGCCGCGCCCGGCTCCAGGCTTGCCGTCACGCGCATAGAAATCGCGCCCGAAACGCCGCCACAGGGCGCGCATCACATCGTCGAGCGACTTCTTGCCGGCGCTTTTGGCGCGCAGCGTCAGATCGAGCCCGAGCGCCACCAGCGAACCCTTGGCGTAATAGCTGACCACGGCATTGGGCGCATTTTCATCGGGGCGGTAATACTTGACCCAGGCATCGAAACTCGAATCGGCCAGGCTTTGCTTGTGGCGGCCGCTGCCGCGCAAGACGCCGTTGACTGTCTTTTCCAGCAATTTCAGGTATTGCGCCTCGTCGATCAGGCCGGCGCGCACCAGCATCAAATCGTCGTAATAACTGGTGAAACCCTCGAACAGCCACAGCAGCGAGGTATAGCCTTCGGTTTGCAAATCATACGGCGCAAAAGCGGCCGGCTTGATGCGCTTGACGTTCCATGTGTGGAAATATTCATGGCTACACAGACCGAGAAATTGCAGATAGCCCTTGCCGACGGCTTTGCCATTGGCATCGCCGGCGGCCGCCCTCCTGGACTTGACCGGCAGATCGCCGCGCGCGCAGACCAGCGCGGTCGAGGCCCGGTGTTCGAGGCCGCCATAACCTTCGCCGACCACCATCGTCATGAACACATAGCGCTCGACCGGTGCCCGCAGGCTGCGCGGCTCGAAAAAGGCGATTTGCGCTTCGCAGATTTTTTTCAGGTCGCGGCCGATGCGCTCGATATCGAGATTGGGCACGCGGCCGGTGAACACCATATCATGCTGCACGCCGTGGGCCTTGAAGCTGGCCAGCTCGAAGGTGCCCATCTCGACCGGATGATCGATCAGTTCGTCATAGTCGGCGGCGATATACGTGCCGAAACCGTAACGCCTTGCCTGCAGTTCAGGCAGGGCGGTGGCGACCCGCCAGGTACCGCAGGCGGCATCGTCGGCGCGCTGGATATCGACCACATGCGGCACATCGTCCTGACCGTGCACGCGCAGGAACACGCTGCTGCCATTGAAAAAGCCGTGGCTTTGATCGAGGTGTGCGGCACGCACCGACAAATCCCAGGCATAGACTTCGTAATACACGTTGAGGGCGCCATCGCAGGGCGCGGCCTGCCAGCTATGCTTGTCGAGTTTGCGCAATGCCACTGGCTGGCCCCGGCATTCGGCCCGGATGCGGACGATATTGCGCGCAAATTCGCGGATCAGGTAGCTGCCCGGAATCCAGCTCGGCAGGGACAGCAGCTGGCCGGCCGCATCGGGGGCGGCGACCGTCAGCGCGACCGCGAACAAATGCGCGCCGAGATCGCTGGGCACGATGGCGTATTGGATGCCGGCCTTGACGGCGGGCGACTTGCGGATGGTTTTTTTCATGAAATCAGGTTCTGACGTTAGCGGCGACAAAAGTAACAAGCAGCGCAACTGCGACGGCCACGGTCAGGCGCAGGCGCAATACGAGAAACCAGGCCGGCATCTTGTACCAAAGGTACAGGCGCTTGTCGACCTGGTAGGCGGCGATGAAGCCAAACAGCAAAACGGCAAAGCCGAAACCCGTCTCGAACAGCACCGCGCACCAGGCCACCACCGACGGCACCACGCCGAGAATCAAGGCCTTGCGCGTCTGCCGAAAGCTCAGGTGCGGCGACAGCAAGGCACCGCTCCAGTGAATCCCGCCCAAAAACGACAGGATGGCGATGCCGTAGGCGAGCTGGCCGCGGATCACCGAACCGAGCCAGTCGGGGTGGACTGTCCAGCAAGCCAGCGATAACAGCACGAAGGGCGCCAGAGCGGCAAAGCCGAGCCGGTTGGCTACGTGCTGATTGAGAAAATTGGCGTTCATCGGTTCCTGGGGAAGTGGGAGGGCATTCACTGTTTATGACCTTTTCGGGGCCGGCTTTTGTTTGTTCATGCTCGCATTTTTCTTATTCTTCGGGATGGCCTATTTTAAGCCCATTCAAGTCGGCCAGGGTATCGACATCGCGCAGCACGCCGGCGTCGTCAACTGCCACCTCAACGCGCTCCAGCGAGGCGACGATGGCGCGCCCGCCTTCGTCGCCGCTCAAAGTTGCCAGGCGCGGCAGCAGGTCGCGCGCGAAGCCGGCCGGATTGCCGCGCCGGCCGCGATATACCGGCACCGCAATCTGCGCGCCGCCCGCCAGCGCCTGCACCAACGATGCCAGGGTGGCGGGCGCAATCGCCGGCATGTCGCCCAGCGCAACCAGCCAGCCGTCCAGCTCGGGCTGAATCAGCATGGCCTGCCGCGCGCCGTGCGCCAGCGAAGCGCCCATGCCCTGCCCGGCTTGCGCGCAGGGCGTAACGATGCAACCGCAGGCGGCCAGTACGCGCGCAACCTCGTCGTCGCCGGGACGCACCACGGCAATGACGCGCAGGCCGGCCGCCAGCAAATTGGCAGCGCCAGTTGCCAGCACCGAGCGACCATCGGCCAGCGGCTGCAGCAATTTGTTTTGCGCGCCGAGCGGATCGAAGCGCGTGCCGCGGCCGGCGGCCAGCAAGATGGCGCCGAACGACGATGCGCTAGGCATGGCGAAAATGGCGAGACGGACCGGAAGCGAAAAATGGAGCCGAAGACGAAGCCAGAGGCGAAGCAGAGCGCGGAGCAGAGCGCGCCGCGAAACCTGAGGAGCGGCGCACGAAGCGATGCGAAGCAAAATGCAAAGCGAAACGCAAGGCGAAACGCAAAGCGAAATGCAAGGCCGCAGGCGCGGGCCGGCAGCACCGGCAAGGGCCGGCGCTGCGCACCGCAGGCGGCGCTCTCAAGCGCGCCTTCGCTTGCATGACGGCGCCGGCCGGCGTGCTCATGGCCTCATGTCCACCATCATTTAATCGACGACAATTTGGCCTCCAGGGCCTTGGCATCGATCGCGCCGGCGACCCGGGTACCATCGGTAAAGAAGATCGACGGCGTACCCTCGACATGCATTTTCTGGCCCAGGGCAAACACGCGCTCGTTCGGCGTGGCGCAGGCGGCGGCGGCCGTCGGCGCGGCCTTGCCTTCAACCATCCACTGATCCCAGGCCTTGTTGCGATCGGCCGAGCACCAGATGTTTTTCGACTTGATGTGCGAGTCCTCGGACAGGATGTTGTACATAAAGGTATAGACGGTAATGTTGTCCATGGCCTTTACGGTATCCTTGCGGAAGCGCTTGCAATAGCCGCAATTGGGGTCTTCGAAGACGGCAATCACGCGCTTGCCGTTGCCCTTGACCGTCTTGAGCGCCAGGTCGAACGGCAAGTCGTTGAACTTGATCTTGCCGATATCGTCGAGGCGGACCTTGGTCAGATCTTGCGAAGTCTTGGCATCGAAGACATGGCCGACAAACAGGTATTGCGCCTTGCGGTCGGTGTACAGCAAATCCATGCCGGTGCGGATTTCATACAGCCCGCCATACGGCGTCTCGCGCACGGAATCGACCTTGACGCCAGCGCCGATCTTCGGTTCGATCAATTTCCGGACCGCGATTTCCTGGGCATTTTCTGCTTGGGCGAACCCGGCTGCCAGCAGTGACAGGACAGCAAATGCGCTTCGGATAAAGTAACATTTCATTGATTCTCCAGACATTACAAAAAAATAAAGATTCGACCGGATGCCAGGCTCAAGATCGAGGTCGAAATCGAGCTCGAGGCATGCTGCGCGCACCGCGCCAGGCATTCAAGCCCTGCCATCGCCGGTCCTGCATGGTAAAGGAAATCGCCGCCTGGCGCAGTAGCGCTTTGTAACGGCGTTCAACGCAGCTTGCCCATCGCGTGGGAAATCAGCTGGCGCTTGAGAAAGGGAATTTTGTCGAGCAGCGTCATGCCGACATTGGCGGCCACCCGCAGCGGATCGAAACCGGCTCCGAACAGGCGCGCCAGACTGTCGGTCGTCAGCTGCATCAGCAACACGTCTTCGCTGCGCGCGCGCGCATAGCGGCCCAGCACGCGGGCATCGCCGCAGCCGCGATGCAGCTCGCGCCCGACCACCGATTGCAGCAACTGGGCGACATCGGCAAAGCCGAGATTCATGCCATGCCCGGCCAGCGGATGGACCACATGCGCGGCGTCGCCAACCAGCGCCACATGCGGCGCAATCAGGCTGTGGGTGCGCAGCAGCGTCAGCGGAAAGCTCTTGATCGATTGCGATACCGGCGCATGCTGGTCGAGGCCGGCCGCCGACAGCAACTGCACCGGACCGATCACGGCCTCGGACCAGGCCGAGACGCTGGCCGACAACTGCGTCTTCGACCGCGCCAGCAGGCTGGCCGCCAGCGGTTCCGGCGCCGACCATACCAGCGAGACGCGCTGACCGGGCAAAGGCAGCAAGGCAACAATGCCCTGATCGGCGGTAAACCATTGATGAGCGACGCCGTGATGCGGCCGCTCGCAAGAAAAATTGCCGACCACGGCACGCTGGCCGTAGGAACGGAAATCGATACCGATATCGCACTGCGCCCGCACCCACGACTGGCCGCCGTCGGCGCCGACCAGCAGTTGCGCCGCCAATTGCTCGCCGCCCTGCAGCGTGACCACGGCGCCATCGTCGAGCTGCTGCAGGCCGACCGCCCTGCCCTGCACGATGCGCACATTATGCGCAAAGCGCAAGGCGGCATCGAGGGCGGCATTGAGGTTGCGGTCTTCGACAATCCAGGCCAGTTCGCCGACATGGGCGCCGAAGGCATCGAAACGCAGGGCGCCGGCCCGATTGCCCTCGCCATGCACCTGCATGGCATCGACGCGGGCAACACGGGCGCCATCCATCGCATCCCAGACCTTGAGCGTCGACAGCAAACGCTGGCCGGTATGGTTGAGCGCATACACGCGCGCATCCCAATCGTCGGCATGATACGGCCCGACCGAAGGTGGCCGCGGCGGCGCCGGCGGGCACAGCAGGGTGACGGACTGGCCGGCGTGCGCAAAACCGAGCGCAGCCGTCTTGGCGATCGCCCCATTGCCGACGATGCAAATGTCGGCAAGCACATTCCCGGGACGTGCGGCATTGAAGGACGACAGTGTATTCATGCGCATATTATAGCGGGTGTGACAGGCCGAAAACGCGCTTCCTGCAGGCGCCCAAAACAGCGATTAAAAATAATTTATGAGAAGTTTAATAAATGTCGAAAAGGGGGCTTGCATTGCGGCCATTCCTTGTCTATAATTCACCCCCTTGGCCTGGTAGCTCAGTCGGTAGAGCAGAGGATTGAAAATCCTTGTGTCGGTGGTTCGATTCCGCCCCGGGCCACCAAGAATGTGGTTTTACAAGACGCCAACCCTCACCGGTTGGCGTTTTTGTTTGTGGAGTATGCAGTCTGCATGATTGGAAATAGTGCCGGCAATGACAATCAAGCTGATTAGCCGGCGGCGTAGTGCGGTGTTGAAGAATTGCACATTGGGACGCTGCCTGATGCTGTCATTACATTAACTCTGTGAATTGCTCAATTCTGGTCGCGGTCACCACGATGGTCGTTGCCGCCCCGATCCCGATTGCCGTTGTCGCGACTCTCGTCGCGATCCCTGTGCTCATGACTTCCGGCATGCTCCCTGCCGACGCACCGTCAGCACATCAGCATCCAGTTTATAAACGATGCTTTTCGCATTAGCCACCGTCCATTTACTGCTCTTGTGGTGCTTGCCACAACTCGATCTTGTTGCCCTCGAGATCCTGAGCTCATCCAAACTCGCCGAAATCCTAGACGTCGACCTGGCAGTTAATTATGCACTGAGTGATTCACTAAGCACGCACTGAGCTCATCGGAGTCCGTTAAATTGTACCCACTGTCCGCAGATAGGGCATGGGCCGCGCGGGTTTTCCCGATGAGAATGCTGCATGCTATGATTGTTTTCATTTTGATAATCCACGGAGGTCGCAATGCGTGCTTTTTTGTCGTCGGTAATCGTCAGTTTGCTTTTACTCCAGGCGGCCTCTGCTGCGCAGCCAATTCCGCACGCAGTCATCGCCGACCCGCCGGCCGATGCCAAAAACCCGGCGCGCATGGAAGTGATCCACGTGCCCACCGGCGGCGTTGAAATCAACGGCGTGGTCTATGTTGCATCCGGCGCCGGCCCGCATCCAACCTTCGTGTTCTTCCACGGTCTGCCCGGTAATGAAAAAAACCTCGATCTGATGCAGGCAGTGCGGCGCGCCGGCTGGAATGCCGTCGCAATCAATTACCGTGGCTCATGGGGAAGCCCGGGCAAATTTTCATTCGCACAAAATCTGGAAGACGCCAAGGCTGTGCTCGCCTACGTCCGCACCCCAATCAATGCCGCCAAACTCAATATAGACCGTAGCCGGATCGCCATTGGCGGCCACAGCATGGGTGGCTGGGTCGCGGCCCTGACCGCCGCCCAGGATCCAGCCGTGCTTGGCACCGTAACCATCTCGGCCGGAGATATGGGGCGCATCGGTTTGGCAGCACACAAACAATTTGCCGCCGTTGTAGCCAGCATGAACGATAACCGCGAGACACTGGCCGGCGTAAGCGGAGAAAGCATGGCCGAAGAATTGCGCGCCAACGCCGACATCTGGACTTTTGCCAGCGCCGCGCCGCGCTTGCTTCATACCCCATTGTACGTGCTGTATTCGGCCGATTTTGTGGAAGCCGACAGCGTGCAGCTCATCAAAGCGATCACGGACCAGGGCGGCGATGCCCTGCGCTTCCGGCGCGTGCCGACCGACCATTCCTGGTCCGACAAACGGATCACCCTGGCCGGCCTGATCGTCGACTGGCTGGAAACTTTGAAGGCGCGTTGATGGAGCGTTGATGGAGCGTTGAAGCCGCGCATGACACCAAACCAGGCCCAATGCGGCACAAGCCTTGAAAATCCTTGTGTCGGCGCTTCGATTCCACCCTCAACTACCAGGAATGCGGTTTTACTAGACGCTAGCCCGCGCCGGTTGGCGTTCTTGTTTGTGGAGTTCATACTCCTTCAGAATAACGGCCTGCCCCAAAAATATCAGACATTCCTGGCCTGTGATTGGACTGCCCCACCCGCCCAGGAATGCCTCTTACAAAACCTCGTCTGTTGAAAACAGTGACGAGCGCCTGCTCACACCGCAAGTCGCGCCAGCTGTAGCAGATCTTCCGATGACAAAATCAACTGCCCCGCAGCCAGGTTTTCTCGCAGGTGAGCAAGAGACGATGTCCCTGGAATCAAAAGAATATTAGGCGAGCGCTGCAGCAGCCACGCCAGCGCAACCTGCATTGGCGTGGCGCCAAGGCGCTGCGCGACATCCGACAAAACGGTGGATTGCAGCGGGGTGAAGCCGCCGAGCGGAAAAAAGGGCACATAAGCGATGCCTTCACGCGCAAGTTCATCAATCAGCGCGTCGTCATGACGATGGGCCAGGTTGTAGAAATTCTGCACGCAAGCGATGTCGCAGATCGTGCGGCCCTGCGCGATCTGCGTCGGCGTGACATTGCTCAGGCCGATATGGCGCACCAGGCCCTGCTGCTGCAGTTCGGCCAGCACCGTCAACGGCTCTTCCAGCGATCCTTCGGCGGGGCCGTGCACACCGAACATGGCGCGCAAATTGACGACGTCTAGCCTCTCCAGGCCCAAATTCCTCAGATTGTCGTGTACCGCCTTAATCAGTTCGTCGCGCGACATGGCCAGCAGCCATGCTCCGTCCGCGCCGCGCCGGGCGCCGATTTTGGTGACGATGACGAGGTCGTCAGCATAAGGATGGAGCGCCTCGCGGATGATCTCATTGGTGATATGCGGACCGTAAAAATCGGATGTGTCGATGTGATTGACACCGTTGGCAAGTGCTTCCCGCAAAACGGCCAGTGCGGCAGCCCTGTCTTTTGGCGGCCCAAATACGCCGGGGCCGGCCAGTTGCATGGCGCCGTAGCCGAGCCGTCGCAGCGGGCGATGACCGAGCCGGTAGGTGTCAGGCTGCTCGGTGCCTCGCTGATCGGTGCCGCGCTGCTCACTGCCACGTGGATTACTGCTGAGTTGATTGGTATACGTCATGTTCTGAGCTCCCACTCGATTGATGTGTCCCCATCTTAGGTGTTGACCGCCCGTTCGACAATCCAGCATAATCGGCACGGGCCGTACGAAATTTCGAACAATGGAAGCTGAGCTCGCCGATTTGAATGCATTTCTTGCGGTCGCGCGCGCGGCCGGCTTTCGTGCGGGCGCGCGGGCCAGCGGCACTAGCGCTTCCGGACTGAGCGAAGCGGTGCGCCGGCTGGAAACGCAACTCGGTATCAGGCTGCTCCACCGCACCACGCGCAGCGTCGTCCTCACCGAAGCCGGGCAACGCCTGTTCGAACGATTGGCGCCGGCATTGACCGAGGTACAAGCGGCCCTCGATGTGGTGAATGGATTTCGCGACCGGCCCACCGGCACCTTGCGACTCAATGTCGCAGTCAGCGCGGCGCGGTTGACCTTGCCAGCCATCGTTTCGCCCTTTCTCGCCGCTTATCCCGACATCCAGCTTGAAGTGTTCGCCGACGACAGCTTTGTCGATGTGCTTGCGGCCGGATGCGATGCCGGCATCCGCTACGAAGAACGGCTCGAGAAAGACATGATTGCCGTGCCAATCGGCCCGCGCGTCCAACGTTTCGCCGCGGCCGCATCGCCGGCCTACCTCGATCGGCGCGGGCGGCCCGGGCATCCGGGCGACTTGCTCGAGCATGCCTGCCTGCGCGGCCGTTTCGGCAGCGGCGCGATGCACGCATGGGAGTTTGCACGCGATGGCGAGGTGCTGCGGATCAATCCATCTGGCCAGCTCATTGTCCAGATCGGGGTTGCGGTCGATCTTGCTGTCGAGGCGGCCATCGCCGGTTCCGGTGTGGTTTATCTGTTCGAAGACTGGCTGCGTCCGCATTTTGAAAGCGGCGTGCTGGAGCCGGTTCTTGAGCCGTGGTGGCCAAGCTTTTCGGGGCCCTTCCTCTACTATCCGGGCCGGCGCCTACCGCCGGCACCGCTGCGCGCCTTCATCGATTTCATCCGCGCCTAGAACAGGCCCGTCTCAACGGCCGGTGAGCACCGGCGCCTTCATTTTTTTCCTCGCGCAAAACGCTCGAGTCATTGCAGGCCCGTCCGCCTGCATCGCCGACGGCGGCTCCCATCCGGACGGACAGACTGCGCACGGCTGTGGACCTGAGCACCGGCCTGAGCGCCGCCCCGAGCACCGAAGAACGCCGCCACATTACCGTCCCATCGCAGGTGCCCGGCGCAGCGAGGTTACTGCTTTACATCGCCGCTTTACATCGCAGCTTTACGTCGCCGCTTCAGGCCTCAAGCCACCATCACGCAATTGCGCCCGCCATTCTTGGCCCGATACAGGGCCTGGTCGGCACGCACCAGCAGGCGCGAGACGCTGTCCTGCTCATCGTCGGCTTCCAGCGCGGCCACGCCGACGCTGATCGTCATGCTGAAAGAGCGGCCGTCGTCGGCCTGCAGGACCTGCGCCGCCACCGAGGCGCGCAGGCGTTCGACCAGTTCGACCGCCACCGTGAAATCGGTTTCGGTCAGCAGCAGCACGAATTCCTCGCCGCCAAAACGCGCGATCAGGTCGATGCTGCGCATGCTGCGGGTCAGCACGCCGGCAATGGCTACCAGCGCACGGTCGCCGGCCATATGGCCATAGCAGTCGTTGACGTGCTTGAAGTGGTCGATGTCGACCATGCATAGCGTCAAGGCATGGCCGTGGCGGCGCGCGCGCAGGATTTCGTGATCCAGCCATTCCATCATGCGGCGCCGGTTCAACAGGCCGGTCAAGCCGTCGGTGGTGGCCAGCAGTTCCAGCTCGCGGTTCGCGCGGCGCAAATCGCGCGTGCGGTACTCGACCCGCGCCTCGAGCTGGTTGCGCTCGCTGACCAGAGCGGTATGCAGGTGCAGCGCGCGGCGCGCCAGCACGAAGCAAAACATGGCCGGCAGCGGCAGCCAGGTCAGCGCGCCATTGAAATGGATCGCATGGTCGAGCGCCGGCGGCAGCGCAAAACCCCAGTGCGTCAGCAGCCACGGGGCGACGACCGGCGTCCAGATCAGGTTGACCAGATCGATGAATAGCGAAGGCATCAGGCTGAACATGAGCAGCAGGCAGTCCTGGCGGTCTTGCTCGCCGCGCCGCCAGCCCAGCCAGCCGCCCAGCATGATCAAGAATTCGACCGCCAGATCCTGATAATTTTCAAACTCGAAGCGATTGAAATGCAACATCGGCAGCCGCATCCCGGCCAGCGTCAGCAGCGCCCAGGCCAGCAGGGCGACATCGACGGCAATGACGACATACAGCGCACGCACCAGCCACACGCTGCGGCTGCGGAAACGGCCGAAATGCATGGCCAGCCAGCACAGCAAGCCGGTGGCGAGCGGCGCCGTCACTTGCCACAGCCAGCCGTAATGGACACCGAACAGCAGGCCGTCCATCTGGCCGTAGGCCAGCAGCGACAGACTCAGCGCCATCGAGTAGCCGGCGTATGCGCCGAACTCGCGGTCGCGCAAGGCAAGCGCAAAGGCGGCCGTAAACATCGCCGACGTCATCAGCAAGGTCCCGGCCATCAGCGTGGTCAGCATCGAGTGCTCCTGCTCGGCGAGCGCGGCCGGCAGCGATGTCGGGCCGCGCACGGCCACGCGCTCGAGATATGCGCGGTTGGAAGAATCGGCTTTGACATACAGCGGACCGTCGGCCAGGTCGGCCATCGGCACCAGCACGTAGCGGCCCAATTTCAGCGCGCCGCCGGTATCGTGGCGCGCGATGCCGAGCGCCAGCGCCCGCCCGTGGCTATCGAACAAGGCTATTTGCAACATGGGGGAATGCGGCAGTATCAGATAGTCGGTCGCGGGCACGGTGGCCGGTGACGCCTTGGCAATCCGCAGCCAGCATCCGGCCCCGCGCTCGACCAGGACGCCGCTATTGGACAATGGCTGCCAGCCGTCCGCCTGCCGGGCGTCGGCCATCGACACCAGCAGCGGGTTGCAGCGGTAGTCCGTCCTGAGCGCGTCTTGTTGCGCCTCGCACATGGCAGGAAACAGAGCAGCCCAGAGCAATATTAAAATAGCAACAACACGGCAGCGTCTGTTATACATGGATACATGGCTCAGTTCAAAAATTGCATGGGCGTAACAGATGTGATGCAACTATTCCCTGCATCCAAAACAATTATATCTTAGCGGAAAAATTGAAGACACAATGTGACAATTTGGCAATTTAAATCCAAACTGATAGTTACAAAATATTCATTGAAACAAGGGGAATGACGCCTTGTTATGGAAGAAAATCTGCGGAAGAAAATTCGAGAGAGAAAATTCGAGAGAGAAAATTCGAAAGAGAAAAGGTCAGGAAAACAAAGAGCCGGAAAAGCAGTGTGGGCTGCGGACCGAATGCAGGGTGAATGCTGCCCGCTCAGGTTCGGCTCAGGTTCGGCGCAGGTTCGCCTCAGTTTCCGCTCAATTCCCACTCGAGCGGCGCTGACTGCTGGCGCGCGGCAAACAGCAGCAGTTCGTCCGGCGCGACCGGCTTGGAGATATGGTAACCCTGTAAATAATGGCAGCCCATCTCTTCCAGGGTAACGGCCTGGAATGCCGTCTCCACCCCCTCGGCCACCAGTTCCAGGCCGAGGCTGTGTCCCATGGCGATGATGGTGGCAACCAGGCTTTTGCTGCGCGCGCTGTGCTCGATATCCATCACAAACGAACGATCAATCTTCAGCGTGTTGATCTGAAATTGCGTCAGATAGCTGAGCGAGGAATAACCGGTGCCGAAGTCGTCGAGCGAAATGCTGACGCCAAGCTGGTTCAGGCGCGCCAGCGTTGCGCGCACGTTAGCGCCATCGTCGATCAGCACGCGCTCGGTCAATTCCAGCTCCAGCTGGCTGGCAGACAGGCCATTGACGGCCAGCGCGTGCTCAACCAGTCCGATGAATTCGGGGGCGAGCAGCTGCCGGGCCGACACATTGATGCTGACGGTGGCGATGCCCGACACCTCGCGCCACCGCGCCAGCTGGCGGCAAGTCTCATTCAATACCCAGGTCCCCAATTCAACGATGAGCCCGCTATCTTCGGCCACGGGGATGAAGCGGTCGGGCGCCACCGGCCCCAGCAAGGCGCTATGCCAACGCAGCAGCGCTTCGACTTTTGTCATTTTTCCGCTGCGCGCATCGATGATCGGTTGATAGACCAGGCGCAATTCGCCGGCCTCGATCGCGCCGCGCAGCGCACCGTCGATCACCAGCACCTGCTTGGCATGGGCGTTCATCGCGTCATCGAAAAAGCGCAGCTCGCCGCGGCCCGTCTTCTTGACGTCGTACATGGCGATGTCGGCATTGCGTATCAGCGTATCGGCGTCGTGACCGTGCTCGGGATAGCAAGCCACGCCAATGCTGGCCGACACGGTAATCGTCTGGTGCGCCAGCGAAAAGCTGTTTGCCAGCGATGCAAGCAGCCGTTCGCCGCAAAATGCCGCCATGGTTCTGGCCGCGCCAGACGGCAAGCCCGGCAGAACGATCACGAATTCATCGCCGCCGAAGCGGGCCAGGACATCGTCGGCGCGCAGCAGGCCGTGCAAACGCTGGGCCATCTGGTTGAGCAACTGGTCGCCGGCCACATGCCCAAACGAGTCGTTGATGCGCTTGAATTTGTCGACATCGATGAACAGGATGGCGCATTCGCCGCCGACGCCCCTGGCATGGGCGATCAGATCGGTCAACTCCAGCGACAGGCCGTGACGGTTCAGGAAACCGGTGACGGTATCGTAGCGCGAGGCCCGAAACAGTTGCTCGTCCTTTTTTTTGCGCTCGCTGATATCCATCAGCTGCACCATGCAATGCAGCTGGCCGCGCTCGAAATACGGCGAGGCGATCAATTCGACCGGCAGGCGCTGGCCGTTTTGCAGGCTGATGGTCGCCGTTTCGACAAACGGATAGTGCTTGTCGGCCGCTTCAAAACGCCGGAAATAATCGGCCACCATCTGCCGCGTGGCACCCGAAATATGATCGGCGATATGGGTGCCGACAATCTCGGCCGGACAGGCATAACCCAATAATCTGGCGCCCCGCTCATTGATGACATGAATGTAGCCGTCGCGGTCTTGAATCAAAAAGCCGCTGCTGAGGCTGTCGATCGTGTGGGCATAGCGCTGCTGAATTTTTTCTTGCACCGCATAGATAAGACTGAGCATGGAAACCGTCTTGATCAGCGCCGAATATATAAACCACAATTCGTAGTTTGTCGGCACGACGCCGGCCGCATTCGCCAGATTGGACGCTCCGCGCACCATCAGCACGAAGCCGAGAAAACGGAAGTGATTGCGATTTCTGGACAGCCGCAGGCCGGCCCACAGGATAACCAGACCCAATATCCAGGCCGCCCCATTTTGTATCCATTGCGGGTGACTGCTCCAGGCCAGGTAGACGGCAAGGCAAAAGCCCAGGAAAAACACCAGCACGGACTGCAGATGGCGCCGCTTCAAATTACCTAGAAAATATTCGGTTCCCGACCAAAAACCGGCCACGCTGGTGGTGAGCAGGATGGCCGAACTCATGAGCTTGGGCCATTGCGCAGGCCCGAGAAACCAGATTGCCGTACCGGCCGTCAGCGACAACTGACCCACGGCCCAGAATATGGCGTGCAGCTCGTCGCGCTGGCGCAACCAGAGAAAGACCAGAACGACGCCCAAAATGACATCTACGGCCAAGGCAAAGAGGATATATGTCTGAGAATCCACGTTCGTCGCTGCTATATGTCGTATATATCGTTTGCGTCCGCTCTTTCGGCAAGGCCGGCAACAATTGCCAGAATGAATTTTATTCTACTTCGAACTAAAATGTTTCCTAAAAAAATTCAATGTTTTAACAAACAAGAAATACCCAAACTGTTTCAATACCCTGATTGAAAACACCAGACGAGCCTGCTGAAGTCCTGAATTATTTACATCATTGTCATCTGGCCCGGCACCACCATCCAAGAGGGCGACAAGCGAGGGAAAGTCTTAATTTACAGCAAGACTTTATTCTTAATGTATTAATTTTATGCAACTATCACACGATCGCTTGAATCAAGGGAAATGTTGGCTTATCACAACAATTTGCGATATCTAAAAACGGTGCCGAGCCGTCGGCCGGGCAGCGGCATTGTCCGGCCGGCGCCATGATTGCCTTATCAATCGACAAATATGCAGGCAAAAAAATACCAGGCCCGCGCCTGGTATTTTTGCTTCCGGCCGATGCGGCCGCCATCAGCGTATCGTCAGCCCCGCTTCCAGCGGCGCCAGCGAGCCATCCGAGGGCAAGGCCGGCAAACTGATCAGTTTCATCAGCAAGGGATAGACATCGACGTTATCGAATGGCGGCAAGACCACGCCCGACTTGAATGCCGGCCCTGTTGCAATAAACAAGGCTTGCATCTCGGGCGCCAGATTGTCGTAACCATGGGCGCCGCCATGCGGCGGCTTGTCGTCTTTGCTACCGGGAAGAATGATCCAGCCGACATCGGCCAGGCAGACAAAACGCGGCACGCGCGCGTTTTGTCCATAATGCAGGCGTGGCGGAATATCTTCTTTTTTCCAGCATTGCATGTGCTCATGCGGTTTCAGCAGCGCCGCCGCCAGCGCTGCCTCCTGACCGGCCTGGGCATCGATGCCGGCATACGTCCCGGAC
>JAIZVZ010000191.1 GCA_021768485.1 Oxalobacteraceae bacterium
ATCCACATCAGCATAACCTTGAGCACCTGGAGCCAGAAGAGGTACAGCTACTTCCAGAATCTTGCGTACACGAGGATCACCTTGCGGGATGTTTACTTCCTCACCATTCTCTTTGTAGAGTTTCAGGTGAGTGGTATCGACAATAGCAGCGACGATACGAATTATATTGGTTTGCATACATTTCCTTTATTTTAAAATCGATATGAATACCTCAAGTGCTTTTTGTGCATGAGATGATTTTGTCACATCAGTTAGTACTGTTTGTAACGCTGAGTAATCCAAGATATCAATCAACTCATTGGCTTGAATCTTATCTATAACCTGCTTGTTGATTGGATCAAGTGGAATAGCATTGAGCAACGTGGTTAGATCAACTGCTTTGGTGAAAGACTTTTTCAAGCAATGCTCCCAAAGGTAGACATACTTTTTGTCTTCTTCGGTCATGTTATTCACAAGAGCATGTTCTGCTCGTAGAGCAGGAGTTGAATAAATCAACCTGATCAATCCTTTCTTGGACATATAACGATTGACGTAATCATCCAAGATACGCCTAGGGTTGAATGCCCAAAACTCTTTGATAGCAGCACTATTACTGATGTAGTCACAGATATTATCGATAACGTACTCTTCGAAGTCTTTAGCTCCCTTGTTGATCCAATTACTATGAGCAATTCGATTGTTGGTTATTCCACCTTTGGCACCGAACAAATCAAGAATGTAGAGACTAGCTTGATGCTCCCAGTGATGAAGTCTGTTCGTACTATCATCTTTACTAAACTTCAGTTGAATAACGAACTCAGGATCTTTGATTCGATCTGCTTCTTCCTCTAAAGACCATCGAGTATTGATTCGATCGCTAGCATTACGAACGCAATTCAACGCAACCAGTCCTTCCTTCTTTGGTTTGCGTATTACTGGTGTTGTAAGTACAGGAGTGTCGTCAATTTCCCAATCCTGCTTAACTGTCAGATCTACTACGACGAATCCATTCTTCTTAAAGAACTCAAGAGCCTCTTCTTTCTCTTTCATCTTAGTGCCAGCATGGTAGAAGAGGAATCCCGGATAAGCTCCATACTTCTTCATTACCTCATGCTTGTAAGCACGCTCAACCATACTGTTACGAGCAGAAGCAACAACAACAATATTACGAAGATAGGGTAGAGCAGCAAACAGGTGAGTAGGCTTAGCTTTGACAATAGGAGTCAGTGCCAACCGATTACTACTAGAGTTAATACCTGGGTTATTTACATCCATTGGGTCATAGACATACATCTTATCCAGATCCAAACCAGCTTTAACAAGCTTGGTAGCCAATGGCCCCATCACACGACGTTGCAACCAATTAGACTTTTCCTGTACTCGGCTATAGCTATGAGGGTAGAACTGTTTCTCTACCTCAGACAGAGCTTTG
>JAIZVZ010000059.1 GCA_021768485.1 Oxalobacteraceae bacterium
ACCGAGGCCGATGCCGAGGCGATCGCGGCCCAGATCGGTGGCGTGGCCGCGGTTGCGCCGCAGGGCCGCGCCAGTGTCACCGTGATCGGCAACGGCCGCAACTGGGCCACCACGGTCACCGGCAGCACCAATGAATGGTTTATGACGGGTAATTGGAAACTCGGCAGTGGCCGCATCTTCGACCTCGACGAGCAGCGTGCCGGTGCCGCCGTGTGCGTGATCGGCGAAACCGTCCGTCGCGAAATCTATGGCGGCACCGCCGGCCAGACCGGTCTCGGCCAGCAATTGCGGGTCAAGCAGTTTTCCTGCAATGTGGTCGGCATCCTGGCCGCCAAGGGGCAGGGCGGCATGGGCGACCAGGACGATATCGTGCTGGTGCCACTGCATACGCTGCAGCGCCGCGTCACCGGCAGCCGCAAGGTCGGCATGCTGTCGGTGTCGATGGAAGACGGCAGCGACAGCACGCGGCTCAAGGCCAGTTTGCGCCAGTTGCTGCGCGAACGGCGCAAGCTCGGTGACGCCGGCGACAAGGGCGCCGACGACAACTTCAATATTTTCGATACCCAGCAGCTGGCCGAGACGCTGTCGGGCACCATGAGCGTGCTGACCGACCTGCTCGGCGCGGTGGCGGCGGTCAGCCTGCTGGTGGGCGGGATCGGCATCATGAACATCATGCTGGTCAGCGTGACCGAGCGCACGCGCGAGATCGGCTTGCGGCTGGCGGTCGGTGCGCTGGAAGGCGAGGTGCTGCTGCAATTTCTGATCGAAGCGGTGGTGTTGTCGGCGCTCGGCGGCGTGATCGGCATCGTCATCGCCGCCGCCGCCTCGTATGGTCTGTCCAGGCTGATGGGCGTGCCCTACGGCTTCGATTTGATCATCAATCTGCTGGCGCTCGTATTTTCGGCGTTTATCGGCGTGGTATTCGGTTACTTCCCGGCGCGGCGTGCAGCGCGCATGGATCCGATCGAAGCCTTGCGCCACGAGTAGCGGCCAGCTCTGAAGAACGGCCATAGTTGTCGTAATGGCCATGTGCGGTAACGAACAGACGTTGCCTTCCTAATCCACGACCATTCCTGGAACCCGTGGGTGACGACGACGTGGCATTTGCTGTCGCCGTGGCGCACCGGCTTCCCCTCAATAACCGAAAGACTCCAATGACAATTTACTCCTCCACGCCAGTGCAGTGCCGGTCCTTTGGCAAGACCATGTTGTGCGGCGCCGTGCTGCTGGCCGCCCTGGGCGCCAATCTCGGCCTGGCCCAGGCCCAGACCGCCGACACCCCCAACACCGAAATGAAAAAGACCGAGCGCGTGGTCTCGGATAGCTGGATCACGACCAAGGTCAAATCCGAACTGCTGGCCAGCAGCCTGACCAAGGGCTTTCATGTGCGCGTCAAGACGCGCCACGGCGTGGTCATCCTGACAGGCAAACTGGCTACGCAGGACGCCATCGACCAAGTCAAGTCGGTAGCGGAAAAGGTCGAGGGCGTGAAAAGCGTCGATACCGGCGGACTGCTCGTCGCTGCGCAATAAGATCGCAGCGTCGCCCGCTCGCCAGCGGCAGGCAGTGGCTTGTCGAGGGCGATGTGCGGCGCGGCAGCGCACAGGCTGCCGCGACCAGCTCGGACTGCCTCACGAACGGCGCCGGGCGCAGCGCCTGGTGCAGGAAATAAGAGACCGCGCATAACAGCCAGGCAACGATGAAAAGCCGGTGGCAGTGGTGGCGGCGGAGATTTTCTCAGGTGCGTTGCGGCATGGCCGATCTCCGCGATGCAGCTGTGCCCATCACGGCACGGCGCATCGCGCGGACACGCCAGGGACGCCGCAGCAGGCAGTCTGTGGGTTTGCCCCCTCCGCACGCCAGCTTTAAAAAATTCCCAGCTTTAAAAAATCCCCATCTACAAAAATGCCACATCGGGAGGGCAGACGGTTTTCTACGGGTTCCGATGGGAATCGATGCGTGAAGAGTTTTATTTTGCTAATTGCGGGCAGCCGTCGGTCGACGATGCGCGGTCTTACAATTTCCATGAAGTATTTGTCAACTTAACTGTGGTTGTTTGGCAAAATTAGTGAGAGAAAGCATTAATTTCTTAGTAGTAAGATAAAATTTATGCGAATATATTGCTCTGTGGTATTTAGGCGGGTGCCACAGAAAGTTACAGATATTTTATTTTGTGTTGCCGTTGGTGCAGAACGCCATCGCCCTTGTTAATTAGCGCTTATGCCCCAGCTTGATTTTCTTATGCCAGATTTGTGCGATGCCGAGATGTTGGCGGGGCAGTTCGCAGCCGCGGATGCCGAGTTCGAACGCCTGACCACCTTTGCGGTGCAACTTGGCGGCCTCTCGCAGGCTGTGCTGGCGCTGCTCGACAGCCAGCAAAACTACCGCAGCGTCGCTGCTGCCGGTCTTGATCGCGGCGATGCCGAGGCCTTGTGTGCGGCAGTTACCGCCAGTCCGCGCCTGGCCTGGGCTGCCGCTCCAGCTGTCGCCCATCCTTTTTCGTACACGCTTGCTGATGGCGCCACGACTTATTGCCTGACCGCGTTCCCGCTGCGCGCGGCCGACGGCCTCGTGCAGGGGCTGCTGATCGTGGCCGACCGCGTGGCGCGCGCATTGACTGGCGCGCAGACGGCCGCACTGAATGCCGTGGTGCAACAGATCCTGACTTCGCTTACCTACCGGCGCCAGCGCCAGGAAGGCATGCGCCGGCTGGCCGATGCCATGCCCTGTGTCGTCTGGACCGCCGATGCCGAAGGCCAGACCGATTATGTCAACAAGGCCTGGAAGGTGGTCATCGACGACGCCGATGGCGTAGCGGAAAATATTCAGCCGACCTGGCTCAGAGCCTTGCATCCGGAGGACCGGGCACCAGCACTGGCGCGATGGAAATCCAGTGTTGCTGCAGGTCAGCCATCGACCATGGAATACCGTGTTCTATTTCAAGGATATTCGTATTATCGATGGCAGTTGGTGCGTGCGCAGCCGATTCATGATGCGACTGGAAAAATCGTCAAATGGTATGGCACCGTGGTCGATATCCACGACAGCAAACTCAATCAAGAGAAAATGCAGGTCTTGGCTACGCGCCTAAACGATACGCTGGAAAGCATTACCGATGCGCTGCTGACGTTCGATCACGATTGGCACTTTACTTATGTCAATCCGGAAGGCGAGCGGATCTTGAATGTGGGTCATGGCGAGTTGCTCGGAAAACAATTGTGGCAATCGTTCCCGCTTTTTGTCGGCACGCGTTTCGAAGCTGCCTGCCGCCGCGCCGTGGCCGAACAGCGCACCATGTCGGTCGATGAATTCTATAGCCCGCTGGCGATCTGGCTGGAAGTGCATATTTATTGCCTGGAAGACGGGCTGGCAATTTATTTCCGCGACATCAGCGCGCGCAAGAGTGCCGAGGCCGAGGTCAGGCGCGCCGCGCAAATCCAGGCCCGCATCATTGCGGCCCAGCGCGATATTTCGGCGACCGGTCTCGATTTGCAGGCCGTCATGGACCTGGTGGCGGAGCGCGCGCAAGAGCTGACCGGCGCCGCCGGCGCGGTGGTCACGCTAGTCGACGGCAAACACATGGTGTGCCGCGCCGGCACCGGCATTGCGCGCGACTGTCCCGGCACCCGTGTGCGGCGCGACAGCAGCCTGGCGGGGGCGGCCAGCCTGCAGCAATCGGTGGTCACGTGCGAAGACACCGACCTCGATGCGCGCGTGGACCAGGTCGCCTGCCGCAAAATGGGCGCTCGCTCGGCCATCGTGGCGCCGCTGCGCAGCAACAACCAGATCGTCGGCGTGGTTCAGGTGCTGTATATGCGTCCGCATGCATTCGGTGAATTCGAGATCAATAATTTCCAGATCCTGGTCGAGTCGATGGGTAGCGTCATCGAGCGCCAGCGGGTCAACGAGCAGTTGCAAGTGTCTGAAGCTCAATATCGTTTACTGTTTAATAGTAATTCACAGCCGATCTGGATATACGAGCAAGGTACGCTGGCCATTTTGGCCGTCAATAGCGCCGCCATCCGTACTTACGGCTATACCGAGCAGCAATTTATAGGCATGACCTTGCGCGATGTGCGGCCCGATGACGAAGTCGAAAAAATGGAGCAAGCCGTGCAGTCGATGTTCGACAACGACTGTTTCGGGGAACTCGGCGTGTGGCGCCACCGCAAGCAGGACGGCAGCGTGATCGATGTCGAGATCCGCGCCAACCGCATCGTCTTTAACGGCAAGCTTGCGTGCATGGCGCAAATCACCGATATCACGCAGCGCATCTGCGCCGAGCAAGAACTGTTACGCATCAACCGGGGGCAACGCCTGCTCAGCGCCTGCAACGAAGCACTGGTGCGCGCTCATGAAGAAAGCGATCTGCTGGCCGAGATTTGCCGTGCCGCGGTCGAGATCGGCGGTTACCGCATGAGCTGGATCGCCTATGCCGAGGACGATGCGCAGCAATCGATTTTGCCGGTGGCGCTGCATGGTGAAACGAGCGGCTATTTCGACGGCCAGGCCTTTTCCTGGGGCGACAGGGCCGCCGGCGGCTACGGACCGGCCGGCCGCGCAATCGTTGACGGCCAGAGCGTCGTCATCGAGGATATCGCCGCCAATACCGATTTTCCGGCGTGGCGCGGGCGCGCCATGGAATACGGCTATCGCAGTGTGATCTGCCTGCCGCTGGCCGAGCAGCGGCGCCCGTTCGGCAGCTTGAATCTGTACGGCGAGCAGGTGATCCGCTATAGCAATGACGAACTGAATTTATTGCAATCGCTGGCCAACGATCTCAGCTATGGCATTGCCAAGCTGCGCGCGCAAGCCGACCAGCGCCGCATGCACGACACGATACTGAAAGTGGCCGCCGGCGTGTCCGGCGCCAGCGGCGCCACTTTTTTCGAGCAACTGGCCGGCACCATGGCCGATGCGCTGGGCGCCGACGCCGCCATCATTGCCCATCTCGAAGGCGAACAGACGCTGCGCTCGCGCACCATTGCCGCCGTGGTCGACGGTCAGGTCATCGATAATTTCAGCTATGCCGCCTCCGGCACGCCCAGCGAGCAGCTGCGCCGGTGCGAGGATTATCTGGTCATGAACAATGTCGTCCTCGACCAGATACCGATGCCGCTGTCGGCGCTCGCGCCGCAGGCTTACGTGGGGCGGCGCCTGCTCGGCTCGGCCGGGCAGGTGCTGGGGATTATTTTCGTCCTGTTCCGGGCCCCGCTCAGGCAATCGGACTTCATCGCCTCGACCCTGCAGATTTTCGCCGCCCGCGCGGCCTCGGAACTCGAGCGTAAGGATGCCGATGCCCGCATCCGCGAACAGGCGTCGCTGCTCGACAAGGCGCAGGATGCGATCGTGGTGCGCGGTATCGACGACAAGATCCTGTTCTGGAACAAGGGCGCCGAGCGCCTGTACGGCTGGACCAGTGCCGAGGTATTGGGGCGCGAGATTACCGAACTGGTGTCGAACGAGCCGGCCGCCAGTGCCAGGGCGACCGAAAGAGTGATGCGGCTGCGCGAATGGAGCGGCGAGCTGACGCAGGTGCGCAAGGACGGCAGCCGTTTTTCGGTGGAGGGGCACTGGACCCTGATCGAGGGCGACGATGGCCGGCCGCAGTCGATTTTTGAAATCAATACCGATATCACCGAACGCAAGGTGGCCGAGGAAAAAATTCTGCAATTGGCGTTTTACGATGCCTTGACGCGTTTGCCGAACCGGATCTTGCTGATGGACCGCCTGCAGGAAGCCCTGCTGGCCAGCGCCCGCAGCGGCGAGACCGGCGCCTTGCTGTTTATCGATCTCGATAATTTCAAGACCCTCAACGATACGCTTGGCCACGATGTCGGCGATGCCCTGCTGCGCAAGGTGACGCACCGGCTGGTGTCGTGCGTGCGGGAGACCGATACCGTGGCCCGGCTCGGCGGCGACGAATTCGTGGTGCTGCTGGAAAACCTGGCGCCGTGCCCGCACGAAGCGGCCATCGTGGCCAGGAATATCGGCGAGAAAATCATCGTTGCCCTCAACGAGCGCTACCAATTGGGCGACTTTGCGCACAACAGCACGGCCAGCATCGGCATTACGCTGTTTTCGGATGCCCATAACGGCCTGAACGAATTGCTCAAGCGGGCCGATCTGGCGATGTACCAGGCCAAGGCGGCCGGCCGCAACACCTTGCGTTTTTTTGACCCGGCGATGCAGCAGCTGGTCAGCGTGCGGGTCGAACTGGAAAGCGATTTGCGGCTGGCGCTGACGCGTCAGGAATTCGATCTGCACTACCAGCCGCAGGTCAACGGCCTGGGGCAGGTATTCGGCGCCGAAGCGCTGATCCGCTGGCATCATCCGCAGCGCGGCATGGTGTCGCCATTCGATTTCATCTCGGTTGCCGAGGAAACCGGGCTGATCCTGCCGATCGGCCATTGGGTCTTGACGACGGCCTGCGAACAGCTGGTGCGCTGGGCCGGCGCCGCGCAGACCAGCGAGCTGGTACTGGCGGTCAATGTCAGCGCCCGCCAGTTCCGCCAGCCCGACTTTGTCGATCAGGTGCTGGCCGTGCTGGCGCAAACCGGGGCCGATCCGACGCGCCTGAAACTCGAATTGACCGAGAGCCTGCTGGTCGACAGCCTCGATGAAACCATAGAAAAAATGAGTGCGCTCAAGGAATGCGGCGTCGGTTTTTCGCTCGACGATTTCGGCACCGGTTATTCTTCGCTGGCCTATTTGAAGCGCCTGCCGCTCGATCAGTTAAAGATCGACAAATCGTTCGTCCGCGACGTCTTGCAAGACCCTAACGATGCGGCCATCGCCTGCACCATCGTGGCCCTCGCGCAAAGCCTGGGATTGAGCGTCATCGCCGAAGGGGTGGAGACCGAAGCGCAGCGCGATTTCCTGGCGGAGAACGGCTGCCCGACTTACCAGGGCTATTTTTTCAGCCGGCCGCTGCCGATCACGCAATTCGAGGCGCTGCTGTAAGCGCTGCCCGCCGGCCCTCAGGCTCCCGTGAGCTCAGGCGCCCAGCATGATGCCGCCATCGACGGCGATATGCTGACCGGTCACAAAACCATTTTTCATCAAAAACAGATAGGCATTGGCGATTTCGTCGATGCTCGCAATCCGCTGCAAGGGAATGCTTTTCTCGAAGCGCTGCCTGATGGCTGCCACATCGTCTTTTGGCACATCGCGCCAGAACGGCGTGAGGGTCCACGTCGGCGAGACCGCATTGACGCGCGCTTTCGGCGCCAGTTCGACTGCCAGCGCTTCCACCAGGGCATTGATGCCGAGATTGCCGACATAGCTGGCGCACGCATTCTGGGCGCGGCCGCCGGTTCCTGATGTGAAGATCAGGCTGCCGCCGGCGCGCACTTTGCCCGCTGCCAGCTGGCCGATTCTGACATTGCTGAAAAATTTCGATTCGATGACGTGACGGATCACCGCCAGATCGGCCTCCAGAAAGCCGCCCCCCATCACATCGCCGACCATCGACACCAGATGGTCGAACGGCGGCAGCCGTTTGAAGAATTCTTCCTGCTGCTGCAGATCGTGGGCATCGAGCTGGATCGCCTCGACCGCATGGCCTTCTGCTGCGAGCGTGTTTTTTGCCTCGTCCAGCCGCGCCTTGTTTCTGCCGGCCAGAATGACATGCGCGCCTTCCATGCCAGCCAGTTGCGCGACGCGGTAGCCGAAGCCTGAACTGCCGCCGATGACGACGACGATTTTTTCTGTAAGAGATGTCATAGCTGAATTTCGTTGTGTTTTACATTGATGGGGGCGGCAGCAGTGGCCGCATGCGCCTGGCCGCGCTCTTTTTTTGCCGGCCGAAGCAGGCGCTTAGTGTTCGCGCGGTTCATGGAAGTCTTTTGTGCCGTGCTTCCAGTAGGCCGAGATCTTCGTCGCTTCTTTCGCCACGTGTTTTTCTTCAATGACGAGCCGGCGGACATCGGCGGCGAGCGCGGCATCGCCGCCGAACCAGACAAAACCGTCGCCGGCCGGAAGCGGCAGTTGCCGCACCGCGCTCAGCAGTTGTGCCGGCGTCTCGACCCACTGTGTCGTTACCTGTGCACGGCTGTCGAAGCTGCGCTGGTCGTCGCGGTTGGCGAGCTGAACAATCACAATCGCTTGCGCCGTCGTCGGCAGTTCTTCGAGGCGGCGGTGGATGGCCGGCAGCGCGCTGGCATCGCCGAGTAACAGATGCCAGTCGTAATCCATGGGAATGATCATCGAGCCGCGCGGCCCGCCGATGACCGCGCGCTGGCCGATTTTTGCCGAACGGGCCCAGTTGCAGGCCTCGCCGTCGCCATGCAGGGCGAATTCGATCGTCAGTTCGCCCTTGTTACAGTCAAATTGGCGCGGAGTATAGTCGCGGCGCACCGATTCGCCGGCATGATTGTCAAACATGAATTTAATGTGATCATCGAACGAGTCCGAAGTAAAATCCGTCAGCGCTTCGCCCTTGAACGTGATTTTGAGAAAGCCGCTGCCGAGTTGTTCGATGCGCGCGACCTCGACCTCGCGTTGCCGGATTTCGCGGCGCACGCGTTGAATACGTCCCATCGATGAGAATGGTTTCATAATGACCTCAATTAGTTGATAATATATACCATCATGCAAAACAAAGTTGATATTGTCAACAAATATCCTGAAATTATGGCCGACAAGGTGTTCGAAGCGCTACACAGCGTCATGCATCACTTGCGGGCCTTGCATTTCAAGGCCTTGCGCGACGGCGGCTTCGATCTGACGCATATGGAGACCCGGGCCCTCGGCTTTTTTGCCCGGCATCCGGCGGCCACGCCAAGCGATCTGGTCGTTCACTCGGGCCGCGACAAGGCGCAAATTGCGCGCCTGATCGGCAATTTGAAAGACAAGGGTTTGCTTGCGGCGCGCGCCAATGACGACGACCGGCGCAGCCTGCGCCTGCACCTGACGGCCGCCGGTCAGCAGATGTGGGAGCAGATGCACGGGCAGACGCTGCAATTGCAGGGCAAGGCGATTGCCGGCCTCAGCGAGGAAGAATGCCATCAATTGATGGCCTTGCTGCGAACGATTGACGACAGCCTGGCGGAACCGGCGGCATAAATCGTGCGATGAAATCGCGGCCCGCAAGACCGGCCCCGGGCCGAGGATTGAGGCCCGAGGGTCAGCTGCGCCGTCAGGGCGCTGCCAGGCGGTCCGGCATGGCGACCGCTGCCGCCGTCATGCCGCCAGGCGCCGCCAGCGTGATTTCGACCTGATGCGGCTGGCCGTCGTCGCGTAAATGCAGCGTATGCCCGTCTTGCGGCACGCCATCGCAACTGAAGGCGGTTTCGGTACCGCGCCGCACCACGATCTGGTAGCTCGTGCTGCGGTAGCGGTAGCGCAGCTTGAAACTGTCCCAGTCGGCCGGCATGCACGGCGCGATGTCGAGCTGGTCGGTCTTCAGCGACAGGCCCAGCAGCGATTCCATGATCAGGCGGTACATCCAGCCCGACGAGCCGGTGTACCAGCTCCAGCCGCCGCGGCCGACATGCGGCGCCACCGCATAGACGTCGGCTGCCACCACATAGGGTTCGACCTTGTACAGTGCGATGTCTTTCTTGCTGGCGCCGTGATTGGCCGGGTTGATCATTCTTTGCAGTTCCCAGGCCCGTTCGCCATCGCCGAGGCGGGCAAAAGCCATCGCGGTCCAGATTGCGGCATGCGTATACTGACCGCCGTTTTCGCGCACGCCCGGCACATAGCCGCGGATGTAGCCCGGGTTGAGCTGCGACTTGTCGAACGGCGGATCGAGCAGCTGCACCAGCTTGTGCTCGCGCCGTACCAGGCGCCGGTCCACTTCCAGCATGGCCTGCCTGGTGCGGTCGGTGCTGCCGGCGCCGGACAGTACGGCCCAGCTTTGCGAGATCGAATCGATCTGGCATTCCTGGTTGGCGCTCGAGCCGAGCGGCGTGCCGTCGTCGAAATAGGCGCGCCGGTACCAGGCGCCGTCCCAGGCATTCTGTTCCAGGTTGAGGCGCAGTTTTTCGGCTTCGTCCCGGCAGACCGCGACAAACGCGAGGTCGCCGCGCAGTTGCGCGATTTCGGCAAACTGCAGCAGGACGTGATACAGGAAGAACGCCAGCCAGACGCTTTCGCCCTTGCCGTGCTCGCCGACCTTGTCCATGCCGTCGTTCCAGTCGCACGAGCCGATCAGAGGCAAGCCGTGGCTGCCCAAACGCAGGCCGCGCTTGATGGCGCGCACGCAGTGCTCATAGACGCTGGCCGACTGGCTCGAGCGGCCAGGCAGGTCGTAATACGAATCCTCTTCCGGGCTGACCGCGCGGCCTTCGAGAAACTGTGCGTTCTCGTCGAGCACGCTGGCATCGCCGCTGGCCGTGACGTAGCGGTGAGCGGCCAGCGGCAGCCATAGATAATCGTCCGAACAATGGGTGCGCACGCCGCGGTCCGACGGCGGATGCCACCAGTGCTGGACGTCGCCCTCGACGAACTGGTGGCCGGCACACAGCACCAGATGTTCGCGCAGCAGCCTCGGCTGGGTATGCACCAGAGCCATGCAATCCTGCAGCTGATCGCGAAAGCCGAAGGCGCCCCCGGACTGGTAATAGCCGCTGCGCGCCCACAGGCGGCAGGCGATGGTCTGGTACATCAGCCAGCCGTTGGCCAGCACGTTCAAGGCGGGATCGGGCGTCTCGACTTCGATTGCTCCCAGCGTGTCTTGCCAATAGCGGCGTACTTCCTGCAGTTCGCTGGCGGCAGCGCGTGCGCCGCGCCGCCGCTGCACCAGCTCGGCCACATCGGCGCTGCGGCGCCCGGCCACGCCGAGCATGAAGACGATTTCCCTCTCCTGGCCGGGCGCCAGTTCGAACGGCACCATGATGGCCGCGCATGGATCGAGGCCGGCGCCGAGCTTTCCCGATAACCTTGCGCGGCGCATTGCCGACGGGCTGCGCAGGCTGCCGTTGCGGCCGATGAATTCGGTGCGGTCGCAGGTCATGGTGCGGGCGCCGGCATCGACATCGAAGAAGGCGATGCGGTCGGCGAACTCGGTGTTGTAGGGGTTTTTCGCGAACAGCGTGCCCGAGACGCTGTCGGCTTCGGTAATCACGTGCATTGTCGACTTCGGCCGCAGGTCGCCCATCACCCATTCGACATAGCCGGTGGCCGAGAGCTTGCGCGGATTCTGGCTGTCGTTGCGGACCTTGAGCACCGAGTATTTGATCGGCGCCTCGAGCGCCACATAGATCCACAATTCGGTATGAATGCCGTGTTCGCGGTGTTCGAACACGCTATAGCCCTGGCCGTGACGGGTGCGATAGGCGCCCGGACCGCGGCACGGTAGCGCGCTGGGCGACCAGAAATGGCCGCTTTCCTCGTCGCGCAGATAGAACGCCTCGCCGCCGGTATCCGATACCGGGTCGTTATTCCACGGCGTGAGGCGGAATTCGTGGGCGTTTTCTCCCCAGGTATAGGCCTGGCCGTTTTCCGATATGACGGTGCCGAAATGGGCGTTGGCCAGCACATTGGACCACGGGGCCGGGGTCGGCAGTTCGCTGCTGGTGGTGATCACGTATTCGCGGCCGTCCTTGGTGAAGCCGCCCAGGCCGTTGAACATCAGGAGGTCGAGCGGCATCAGCTCGGCCGGCGCGTTGCCGTAGGACGCTTCGGTGCGGGTCCGCTGCAACGGCGCCATGCGCACCTCGGCGGCCTGGCGGCGATTGATCTGCTCGGCCAGCGTGCCGCGGGCATCGGTCAGGATGGCGCGCGCCACCGCCTGCAGCAGGATCCGGTCCTCGACCGCGATCTGTTCGGCCAGGCGGACGAAGATGCCGCCCGGGCGGTCGATGGTCTGCGCCTCGATGCCCGAGGAAATCAGGCCCATGATCTGTTCCTGCAGCAGTTGCCGGTAGCCGGAATGGTCTTCATACCAGATCACCAGATCGACCACCAGGCCTTTCAGGCGCCAATAGGCATGCGCCTGCACCATTTGTCGCACCAGCTCGATATTGGCCGGGTCCTTGATTTGCAATAGCACGATCGGCAAATCGCCCGAAATCGCATAACCCCACAGGCCGGACTGGCCGCGGTGGTTCTTGATCAGCACGCCGGGGTCGGCCCGCAGCGAGGCGTTGGCGTAGATGATGGAATTGGCCAGCCGCCCGTAGAGCTGGGCATCGGTCTCGCTGGCATTGAGCTGGCGCAGCAGCACCTGGCTATGGGTCCAGGCCAGGTCGAAGACGCGGTCTGCAAGGTGGCGGTCCTGGTATTTTTCGATCAGGCGCACGCAATCGAAGCGGGTTTCGGTGACGCCGGTGACGATGTCGACCACCGCCGTTTGCTCGGGCGCCAGCACGATGCGGTAGCGGATGGCGACGATCGGGTCGAGCACCGAACCGGCGCTGCCCGACAGCCGGCCGTTCTCGCGCATGGCGCCGGGCGTGGAGACGGTGTTGTTGCGGCCGATGAACTGCATGCGGTCGGTCTCGTACGAGACATCGGCGACGGTGGCGCCATGCACGGCCATCATGTGCAGCAGCCAAGGCATCTGTTCGTCCTTGGCGCGCGGGCGGCGGGTGCAGACAATGGCATGCAGATGGTCGATGATTTCGGTCTGCACGAACAGGTTGCTGAAGGCCGGATGGGCCGAGTCGGCGGCGGCCGGCGCCAGCACCACTTCGGCGTAACTGGTCACCTCGATGGTCTTGCGGATGCGGCCGTTGTTGGTGATGTGGGTCCGCCGCATTTCGATATCGTCTTCGGGCGAGACCACGATCTCGGTATGCATGTCGAGATGGTTGTCGCGCCGGCGGAATTCCGCCCTGCCTTCCGAAAAAATGACTTCGTAGCTGTCGGCATCGGGCTGGGTACGGGTCGGCTGGTAAGCGGTCGACCAGTAATTGTTGGCGACGCAGTCGCGCACATAGCAAAACATGCCCCAGTTGTCGCGCGTGCTGTCTTCGCGCCAGCGCGTCACGGCGATATTGCGCCAGCGGCTGTAGCTGCCGCCGGCATTGGTGATCATCACATGGTAATTGCCGTTCGACAGCAGCTGGGTTTCGGGCACGCGGGTCTCGGCCAGTCCCATGATACGCATCGGCATTTCCTGCTCCGATACCGTGGTGCGGATATCGGCCAGCTCGGTCGAATTCGAATAAAACGCCGTTTCCTTGGGCACCCGCTCTTGCAGGATCAGCATGGTGGCCTGGAACAGCGGATCGGAGGCGAAGCGCTTTTGCATCGGCCGGTCCAGCAGCAGATAAGACAGCGACAGGAAACCCATGCCCTGGTGATGGGCCATGAAGGAGCGGATCACGGCATGGCTTTGGCCGCGCGGCAGGCGGGCGGCCGTGTAATCGACGGCTTCGAACATGCCGTAGCGGCCTTCGAAGCCGTCCTCGGACATCTTTTGCAGGTTGGCGCAGGCCGCCTCGGGCGCTACCATCAGCGCCAGCATCGAGGCATACGGCGCCACCACCAGATCGTCGCCGAGGCCGCGCTTCAAGCCGAGGCCAGGCACGCCGAATGCGCGGTACTGGTAATTCATGCTGGTATCGACCGTGTTGTAGCCGGACTCCGAAATCCCCCACGGCACTCCGCGCTGTTTGCCGTATGCGATCTGGGCATTGACCGCCGCCTGGTAAGTCTGGGCGATCAGGGTATTGTCGAAGCTTGGCATGACCAGCAGCGGCATCAGGTATTCGAACATCGAGCCGCTCCATGACAGCAGCGTCGGCGTGCCGGCGGCAATGGTCAGCTGCCGCCCCAGCGCAAACCAGTGCTCTTGCGGCAGCTGGCC
Source organism: Oxalobacteraceae bacterium (assembly GCA_021768485.1). GTDB lineage: Bacteria > Pseudomonadota > Gammaproteobacteria > Burkholderiales > Burkholderiaceae_D > JAIZVZ01. Next base: position 13,760 of record JAIZVZ010000059.1, read on the forward strand.
CTGGGCGATGCCGACAAAGCTGCACAGCCGTACTTCCGAAGCGAGCAAGTCGTAGTAGCTGGTGTCGAGCCGGCGCTCGGTGACGTTGTAGCCGATCGCCAGCAAGTGGGTGGTCGGGTTATACAAGAAGCCGTAGTCCATGCGCGCAAACTGCAATGTCCGTTCGGCCAGTGTGCCGATGGCGCCCAGGCGTTCGGCGGCGCGTGCGCTGGCTTCGTTCAGCCAGTGCTGCAATTCGCGCTGCTGATCGGGCAGGCTGCCGCGCTGCGGCATGTCGAAACTGTCGGGCGCCGAGTGTCCCTCGCAGATGCTGTCGCGCCATTCGTCGAAGGCCGGCGCCATGGTCTGCGCCAGCGTGCTCAGTTCGCTCAGGGTCGGCACCCGTTCCAGCGCCACGCGGATATGGTCGCGCGCGGTGAACGGCAGCGGGCTGTGGATCGGCGGCCCGAGCAGGCTGGCGTCGGCGATGAACGGCATGTCGAGCCACGGCGCAAGATACAGCAATTCCTGCCGCGCCAGCCGCACTTCGGCGGCCAGCGTCTCGGCCCAGCCGAGCAATTCGGTATTGCGGCTGGTTTCCAGCGAAGCGAGCAGTTGCGCGGCCCGGATCGCCAGCCGGTCGAGCACCGTCAGGTGTTGCGGCAGGGTCAGGGGGCGGTGGCTGTGAATGGCGGCCAGCTGTAGCTGGAATTGCACCAGGTCGGCTTGCGAGCGGTCCTGCGCCAGCTCTTGCACGATCTGGAAAGTGTCGAGGATGCCATCGAATAGCTTGTCGGAGACGATAGGCTGCTCGGCCAGCGCCAGCAGGCCCGGCCGCAGGGTCAGCAGGTGGCCGGCCAGATTGCCGCTGTCGACGGTCGAAATATAGATCGGCTGCAGCGGCTTGAGCGATTCGGTGCTGTACCAGTTGTAGAAATGCCCCTGGTGCCGTTCGAGCTTGTCGAGCGTGTCGAGCGTATGGCGGGTGCGCTCGAGTACCTGGCCGGCGTCGATGTAGCCGAAATCGTAGGCATTCAGATTGGCCAGCAGGGCCAGGCCGATATTGGTCGGCGAGGTGCGGTGCGCCGTTCTTTGCACCGGATGCTCTTGCATATTGTCGGGCGGCAGCCAGTTGTCGAGCGGTCCGACAAAGGTCTCGAAAAACGACCAGGTCTTGCGCGCCAGGCGACGCAGGTACACGATTTGCGCGGCCTGCAGCTGCGCCGGTTGGCGCAGAATCGGACGGCTGATGGCCCACGCCACCAGCGGCGCGGCCAGCCACAGCAGCAGGATGGCGGCCGCCGGCCACAGCGCCTGCGGCCGCAGCAGCACGATGGCCGGCAACAGCAGCAGCGCCAGCAGCGGCGACAGCGCGAGCGCGCGCAGAAACTGCGGCAGCGATTGCTGGCCGGCCCCCGCCTGGTTCGATGGCCGCCATTCGAGCAGGCGCTTGTGCGACACCAGCAGACGCCAGCAGGTGCGTATGATCGCATCGAGGCTGAAGCCGGCTTCGTAAGGTAAAAAGATCAGCGTCAGCGCGGCATGCGACAGGTGGACCGCGCTGGCGCGCAAGGTGGCGTTGACGTGCTGCCGCAACAGGACGTCGGCCGGTTTCCTGCACAAGTCAAAGACCGTCGCTACCGCGCCCGGAATGAAGATGATGGCCAAGGCCGTGCAGGTCCAGAACCATGGCGTGCCGGTGGCCAGCCAGCCGCCGATCAGCAGGGCGCTCAGTGCGGCAGCGAACAGGCTGCGCCGCAAATTGTCGAATAGTTTCCAACGTGACAGGGCCGACAGGGGGTTGGCGCGCCGGCGTCCATCGACGCCGGGCGCTGCCGGCACGCGCGGCAACAGCCAGGCCACCAGTTGCCAGTCGCCGCGGATCCAGCGGTGGCGGCGGGCGACGTCGAGCAGATAGCTCGATGGGTATTGTTCATAGAGCTGGGCGTCGTTGAGCAGGCCGGCGCGGGCATAGCAGCCTTCGAGCAAATCGTGGCTCAGGATGCGATTTTCGGGCAGGCGGCCGTGCAGGGCGCGCTCGAAGCTGTCGACTTCGTAAATGCCCTTGCCGATGAAAGAGCCCTCGCCGAAGATATCTTGGTAGACGTCGGAGACGGTGCGGGTGTAGGGATCGATACCGGTTTCGCCGCCGCACAGCCGCTCATAGAGCGAGGCCTTGTTTCCGGGCAGGCTGACGCTGACCCGCGGTTGCAGAATGCCATAGCCTTCCGTCACCCGCTGCAATTGTTCGTCGTAATAGGCGCGATTGAGCGGATGGGCGATGGTGGCGATGAATTGGCGCGCAGCATCGCGCGGCAGTTCGGTGTCGGTGTCGAGCGTGATGACGTAGCGGATGCGGTCCAGTCCCTCGGTATCGCCGACGATCAGCAGGAAATTGTCTTGCGCGCCGCCGCGCAAAAAGGCATTGAGGTCGGCCAGCTTGCCGCGCTTGCGTTCATGCCCCATCCAGATCCGGTCGACCCGGTTCCACAGGCGCGGACGGTGCAATACGAGAAAGGCGTCGCTGGTGCGTGCGTTGTTGCTGAAGGTGGCGGCACCCGGCAGAGGCGCGGCCGCATCGTGCTGCACAGCGGACGCGTCGCCGTGTTCGCGGTTGCCGGACCCGCCGCCCGGACCGCCGTATTTTCTGTTGAGCTGTTCGATATTTTGCCCGATGCGCTGCAGCAGCGCTTCGTCGCCGGGCATGTTCTTTTCTGCGGCGTCGCCAAAGTCGGTCAGCAGGCAAAAGCGCAGATTGTTGTCGCGGTTGGCCAGGAAACGCACTTCCAGCGCATCGCACAGGGCATCGATGTTGTCGACGCTGAAAATCATGGTCGGTATCACGACCAGCGTCCGCGCTTCATCGGGCACGCCCTGTTCAAAATCGAGGCGCGGCAGCGGATGCGGTTTGCTGATCATGGTGCAGACCCAGTTGACCAGCGCCAGCGCCAGCTGGCTGGCCGTAAACAGGCCCAGCAAGCCCATGACGGCGATCGCGGCCGGCGCCAGCTTTTCTTGCCAGGCATGCGCCAGCATGAATGCGCCGCACAGCGCCGTGACTATGAAAATGGCGCCGAGATAGCTTGCCAGCGGCGCCTCGCTGCCGATGCGGCGCAGGCTGCCGCGCAGTTTTTGCATGACGGTCGGCGCCGGCAGCAGCGCCCGCTCGAGCGACCGCAAGCCATGGCCGACCAGATAATAGCCGACGTGGGCGCGGCGGTCGCGGCGGCCGTTGACGTTGGCGCCGTGCTCGGCCAGCTTCATGGCTTGTTCGGCCACGCCCGCTTCGGGCAGGCGGTTGCGGCGCGCCAGCTGTTCGACGATGTGACGATAATGGTCGCGCGTGGCGAAATCCATTCTGGCGTAGATTTCGGCGCTGTCCTGTTTGAGAATCGATTCGACCACGCTCATGGTTTCGACGAATTCGCGCCAGTCCATGCTGCCCAAAAATCGCAGACTGCCGATGCTGTTGGAAATGGACACCTGATCCGATGCCTGTTGCTGGGTTTCCGCTTGCACCAGCAATTCGATGGTCAGCCCCATTTCGGCCAGCTGATGGGTGATCCAGGTCAGCGGCAAGGTCAGCGCCGGACTCTGGCCTTGCAGGCGGCGCGTCAGTTCGGCAATGAAGGAACTGACCATCGGCGGTTGCGAACGCGCCATGTCGGCCACCAGCAAGATCAGATTGCTTGGCGTGCTCTCGGCGGTTTCGGTCATCTGGTCGGCCCACACATTGGCATCGTTGCGATGCTGCATGCTCGTCGCCAGGCGGGCTGCCACGCGGCGCAGGTTTTCGATCAGCGCCAGGCGCAGCATGATGGGAATCGCCCACAATTCGCCCAGTTGCAGCGGCGTCACCTGCTGGTAGGCGCGGACGAAACGCGACAGGCTTTCGGGGTCGACCCGGCCATCGCCATGCGAAATGATTTCCAGCGCAATATGATAGACGCGTGGCACGGCCGCCTTGCCGCTCATTTGCAACAGCGGCAACTGCTTGCTATAGCCCTTCGGCAAATGGCGTTTGGCGGTGCGGATCTGTTCTTCGATCAGATAGTAATTATCGAGCAGCCATTCGGCGGCCGGCGTGATCTGGCGGCCGGCCGTGACCGCTTCGGTCATCATGTTGCAGGTGCCGGTGATCAGGGTTTCATTGGCCGCCAGACGCGGCAGCAGGCGATCGCGGGCGGCGGTGGTGCACAGGCGATGCGTCATCGCCAGCATCTTGCCGTGCTGTTCCATCTGGGCGGCGCTGAACAGCTCTGCACGCAGCGGCAAGTCCTGTTCGGTCTCCGTTTGCTGGGCAGCGGTGCCCGGCAGCAGGTCTTTGAGCGTGGCGGCGATATTGTCAAACAGGAGTTGGCTCGGATTTTTCAAGGCTGTCGTCTCTTTCTATTGCTCGGCGCATAAAAAACGGGCTGGCGCGCCAGAATCGCAAGCGGGAATGGGTATGCATGCCGCAGACAGTCGGATTGCGGTGGCGCTGCTTCGCACCCTGCGTGCATGGCCCGTGCATGGCCGTGCATGGCCGTTTAGGGCCAAATCCTGCTCGGATGGCTTTGTCGGCGGATGCGTGCGCAGCGGTTGAAGAGGCGTCGGTGCGGGCGATGGCAGCACACAGCCACAGCGCGCGCGAACTGGTCCGGCTATGCCATCGGCGACGGCTATCAGCGATAGACGGTTTCGAATGGGCACTATTTGCAAAATCCATGCTACCGGCAACGATTGCGGTCCACCGTGTGTTAGCACACATTATTAGCGCACATTATTTATGCCCGGTAGTTCGGCGGACCGCGGGTGCGCCGGTATGGCGCTTGCAGGCAGCTGCCGTGCCGGCGCCGGCTTCAGCCCTGGTGGCCGGCGATACTTGCCTTCCGGAATGAGGGGCTCTTGCGGTGCCCGGCGCTGATTTGGCCGCCAACTATGGCATAATCGAATGCTGATTTTGCGTATGGATCTTGCATATCTATACAAAACCGCATTCGATTTGCTTTTTATTATCCTGACCGCCATGGCTAAAACGCTTTACGACAAACTTTGGGAATCGCACATTGTCCACGCCGAGGACGACGGCACGACGCTGATCTATATCGACCGTCATCTGCTGCATGAGGTGACCAGCCCGCAAGCCTTCGATGGCCTCAAGCTGGCCGCCCGCACGCCGTGGCGCGTTTCGGCCAATCTGGTGGTGGCCGACCACAATGTGCCGACCATCGACCGTGCCCATGGCATCAGCGACCCGGTCTCGCGCCTGCAGGTCGAGACGCTCGACGCCAATGCCAAGCAGTATGGCCTGACGTATTTCGGCATGAACGACAAGCGTCAGGGCATCGTGCATGTGATCGGTCCCGAGCAGGGGGCGACCTTGCCCGGCATGACCGTGGTGTGCGGCGACTCCCATACCTCGACCCATGGCGCGTTCGGCGCGCTGGCGCATGGCATCGGCACTTCCGAAGTCGAACATGTGCTGGCCACGCAAACCCTGCTGGCCAAAAAATCGAAAGCCATGCTGGTGCAAGTCGATGGCGTCCTGGCGCCCGGCGTCACGGCCAAGGATGTGGTGCTGGCGATCATCGGCAAGATCGGCACCGCCGGCGGCAATGGCTATGCGATCGAATTCGGCGGCTCGGCCATCCGCGCGCTGTCGATGGAAGGCCGGATGACAGTTTGTAATATGGCAATTGAAGCCGGCGCCCGTGCCGGCATGATCGCGGTCGACGACACCACCATCAATTACCTCAAGGGCCGGCCGTTTTCGCCGGCCGGACCGCACTGGGAGCGCGCCCTGACGTATTGGCGCACGCTGCATTCGGACCCCGGCGCCAGATTCGATTTCGTCGTCACGCTCGACGCCGCCGCCATCCGCCCGCAGGTGACCTGGGGCACATCGCCCGAAATGGTGGTGGCGATCGATGGCCGCGTTCCCGATCCCGACCTCGAAAAAGACGCGGTGCGCCGCGGCGCCATCGAAAAAGCGCTGGTCTACATGGACCTGGAGCCGAATACGGCAATTGCCGATATCCGCATCGACAAGGTGTTCATCGGTTCGTGCACCAATTCGCGCATCGAAGACCTGCGCGCCGCCGCCGCCGTGGTGCGCGGCAAGTATCGCGCGTCGAACGTCAAGCTGGCGATGGTGGTGCCCGGTTCGGGGCTGGTCAAGGAACAGGCCGAGCGCGAGGGCCTCGACGCGATTTTCCGCGATGCCGGCTTCGAGTGGCGCGAGCCGGGCTGTTCGATGTGTCTGGCGATGAATGCCGACCGGCTCGAACCGGGCGAGCGCTGCGCTTCGACCTCGAACCGCAATTTCGAAGGGCGCCAGGGGCAGGGCGGACGGACTCATCTGGTATCGCCGGCGATGGCGGCGGCGGCCGGCATTGCCGGCCATTTCGTCGATATCCGTCTGTTACGCTAAGCTGTTCCGGGCTGCGCTGAGCCCTGGCTTGATCGGGGCGTGAAAGAATATGCCGCATGCCAATGCAAGGCGACGCAATGGAATGAATACCAGCAATCGGCCGGCATGATTTTTTGCCGCGCCATTGCCGGCGCCGCGAGGCGCAGCAAGCTTGCCTGCAGTGCCGGTCCTGGTTTTGCTGCCAGTTTTCGGAATGCCGGCGCCATGCTTGAAAATATCGGGAAAAATAAACGAGAGTCTGCTAATCATGGATAAATTTACTGTACACGATGGCCTGGTGGTACCGCTCGATCGGGCCAATGTCGATACCGACGCCATCATTCCGAAACAATTTCTGAAATCGATTCTGCGCACCGGTTTCGGCCCCAATCTGTTCGACGAATGGCGTTACCTCGATCATGGCGAGCCGGGCGGCGACAATAGCAAGCGCCCGCTCAATCGCGATTTCATCCTGAATCAGGCGCGCTACCAGGGGGCTTCGCTATTGCTGACCCGTAAAAATTTCGGTTGCGGCTCGTCGCGCGAACATGCGCCGTGGGCGCTGGCGCAATACGGCTTCCGCGCCATCATCGCGCCCAGTTTCGCCGATATCTTTTTCAATAACTGTTACAAAACCGGTCTTTTGCCCATCGTGCTCACGGAAGCGCAAGTGGCGCACCTGATCGATGAAGTCAATGCGTTTCCGGGGTTTCGGCTGATCGTCGACCTCGAAAACCAGGTCGTCAAGACCAGCAACGGCACGCTCGCCTACCCCTTTGAGATCGATGCCTTTCGCAAATATTGCCTGCTAAACGGACTCGACGATATCGCGCTGACCTTGCGCCACAAGGACAAGATCGGCGCTTTCGAAGAGCGTCATCTGGCCGCCCAACCGTGGCTGGCCAATACCATTTAATCAATCGGTCTCATTATGAAAATCGCAATCTTGCCGGGCGACGGCATCGGTCCGGAAATCATCAATCAAGCCATCAAGGTGCTCAAGGCGCTCGGCGAACCGCTCGAGATGGAAAGCGCGCCGGTCGGCGGCGCCGCCTATGCGCTGTCCGGCCATCCTTTGCCGGATGCCACCCTGAAGCTGGCCAAGCAAGCCGACGCCGTGCTGTTTGGCGCCGTCGGCGACTTCAAGTACGACAATCTCGAGCGCGCGCTGCGCCCGGAGCAGGCCATTCTCGGCTTGCGCAAGCATTTGCAGTTGTTTGCCAATTTCCGTCCTGCCATCCTGTATCCGGAACTGGCCGGCGCCTCGAGCCTGAAGCCCGAGATCGTCTCCGGACTCGACATCCTGATCATCCGCGAACTGACCGGCGACATTTATTTCGGCCAGCCGCGCGGCGTGCGCGAATGCCCCGACGGTCCGTTCAAGGGCCAGCGCGAAGGCTTTGACACCATGCGCTATGCCGAGGGCGAAATCCGCCGCATCGCCCATGTCGCCTTCCAGGCCGCGCAAAAGCGCGACAAGCGCCTGACCAGCGTCGACAAGGCCAATGTGCTCGAAACCTTCCAGTTCTGGCGCGAAATCGTCAGCGATGTGCATCGCGACTATCCCGATGTGGCGCTCGACCATATGTATGTCGACAATGCGGCGATGCAACTGGTGCGGGCACCGAAAAAATTCGACGTCGTGGTTACCGGCAATATGTTCGGCGACATCCTGTCGGACGCCGCCGCCATGCTGACCGGTTCGATCGGCATGCTGCCGTCGGCTTCGCTCGATGCCGGCAACAAGGGCTTGTACGAACCGTCGCACGGCTCGGCGCCCGATATCGCCGGCAAGGGCATTGCCAATCCGCTGGCCACGATTTTGTCGGCGGCGATGATGCTGCGTTTTTCGCTCAATCGCGCCGAGCAGGCCCAGCGTATCGAAAATGCAGTCAAAAAAGTGCTGGCCCAAGGCTTGCGCACGCCCGATATTTTCGAGCCTGGCACGACCCGCGTCGGTACCGAGCAAATGGGCGACGCCGTGGTGGCAGCGCTGGTCTGACGCGCCGCCGGCGATCGTGAGCGTGCCGCGGCCCGGGGCCGGGCATGCATAAAAAATAATTACATTGAGGAGCAGCATGATGAAACTAGTTGGCTTGGTCGGTTGGCGCGGCATGGTCGGGTCGGTATTGATGCAGCGTATGCAGCAAGAAAGCGATTTCGCCCTGATCGAACCGGTCTTTTTTACTACCTCGAATGTCGGCGGCGCGGCGCCGGCGATGGCAAAAAGCGAAACCACATTAAAGGATGCCAATGACCTCGCGGCGCTGGCCAAGTGCGACATCATCTTGACCTGCCAGGGCGGCGACTATACGAGCGAAGTCTATCCGCGCCTGCGCGCCTCGGGCTGGAACGGTTACTGGATCGACGCCGCCTCGACCCTGCGCATGGAAGACGACGCCATCATCGTGCTCGATCCGGTCAATGCCGGCGTGATCGGCACCGCGCTCGACAAGGGGATCAAAAATTATATCGGCGGCAATTGCACGGTCTCCTGCATGCTGATGGGCCTGGGCGGCCTGTTCCAGCACGGCCTGGTCGACTGGATGAGCTCGATGACTTATCAGGCCGCCTCCGGTGGCGGCGCCCAGCACATGCGCGAACTGCTGACCCAGTTCGGCAGCATCAATGCCGAAGTCAAGGCCATGCTCGACGATCCGCACGCGGCGATTCTCGAAATCGATCGCAAGGTGCTGGCCAAACAGCATGCCTTGAGTGCCGACGAGACGCGCCAGTTCGGCGTGCCGCTGGCCGGCAACCTGATTCCGTGGATCGACAAGGACCTCGGCAATGGCGTTTCGCGCGAAGAATGGAAAGCCGGTGCCGAGACCAACAAGATTCTGGGCCTGGGCCCCGCTTTCGGTTCGACCGCGATCGCGGTCGATGGCCTGTGCGTGCGGGTCGGCGCCATGCGTTGCCATTCGCAAGCCTTGACCATCAAACTCAGGAAAGACGTGCCGCTCGACGAAATCGAGGGCATTATCGCCAGCCATAATCAATGGGTCAGCGTGGTGCCGAACAATCGCGAGGCCAGCATGCAGCATCTGTCGCCGGCCGCCGTCACCGGTTCGCTGACGATTCCGGTCGGCCGCTTGCGCAAGATGCAGATGGGCGGCGAGTATTTGTCGGCATTTACGGTCGGCGACCAGTTGCTGTGGGGCGCCGCCGAACCGCTGCGCCGCATGTTGCGCATTATTCTTGAGCGTTGAGCCAGGAGCAGGATTGAAGCCGGCGCCATGTCGCAAAGCAGGCCAGTCCGGCGCCGCCCCGCAAAGTCGTTGGCGGCCGCGGCCGCTGCGGGCCGGCGCCGGCAGTTTGCGGCATGGTTTTTCAATTGTGTTGCTTTTATGTAACCTATTTTGCTTTTTTCCCAATCCTATACTATAAACAGGGGCCGAACAGGCCCCTTCTTCCGTCTATCAAACTGTTGCACTTGCGGCATAGTAGCGGGGATGATATGTTAAAAGTCCTGCTTACTTTCAATTGAGAACTTGTCGACGCCGGCTGCCGCAAGGGCGAGGGCGGTCTTCATTTGCTAAAGAATCCATCCATGCCAGCTAAAATGCATAAAATCCGCTCCATTAAGATTCCATCCGGCATAAAGACACTCAGTGCAGCGGTGATATGTGCGATGCTTTTGACGAGTGGGGCGCAAGCTGCCGGCCTGGGCAAGCTGACGATTCTGTCGGCGCTGGGCCAGCCCTTGCGCGCCGAGATCGAAGTGACGGCGGTGGCGTTTAGCGAGACTGGCAGCCTGAGCGCCAAACTGGCGTCGGCCGAGGCTTACCGGCAGGCCAATATCGAATTCAATCCGGCGCTGGCATCGCTGCGTTTTGCGATCGAGCAGCGCGGCGACCGCCATTTTGTCAGCATCACCTCAAAGCAGCCGGTGAATGAACCGTTTGTCGATCTGTTGCTTGAGCTTGGCGCCAACGGTAACAAACTGGTACGCGAATACACTTTCTTGCTCGACCCGGCAGAGTCGCGCGCAACGCAGGCGCAAGTGGCGCCGCTGGCAGCCAAGCCGGCGCCGAAGCCCGTCGCGTGCTGGATCTGCTGCTGG
>JAIZVZ010000134.1 GCA_021768485.1 Oxalobacteraceae bacterium
GTAATCGTGATACCGCGCTCTTGCTCTTGCTCCATCCAGTCCATGGTCGCTGCGCCGTCATGCACTTCACCAATCTTGTGATTGACGCCCGTGTAAAACAGGACGCGTTCGGTGGTGGTGGTCTTGCCGGCGTCGATGTGAGCGGAAATACCGATATTGCGATAACGCTCAATAGGGGTCTTGCGGGCCATAATCATTCCTAATCTTTTAAATGTACAAAACCGAGCGCCACTTTTAAAAAAATGCGCCCGGCCTCGAACAAACTACACGCGCGGACCGCCTCCCGATCAAGGAAGACGATCCAATCTATTAGAAGCGGAAGTGCGAGAACGCTTTGTTTGCATCAGCCATACGATGGACTTCGTCGCGCTTCTTCATCGCGCCGCCGCGGCTTTCGGCCGCTTCCATCAATTCACCGCCGAGGCGTTGTGGCATCGATTTTTCGCTGCGCTTGTTGGCCGCTTCACGCAACCAGCGCATCGACAGTGCCATGCGGCGCACTGGACGAACTTCGACAGGCACCTGGTAGTTTGCACCACCGACGCGACGCGACTTTACTTCGACCATCGGCTTGCAATTGTTGATCGCGGTAGCGAACACTTCCAGAGGGTCCTTGCCGGACTTGGCAGCGATGTGCTCGAAAGCGCCGTAAATGATGTTTTCAGCGACCGATTTTTTACCGGACAACATCAATACGTTAACAAATTTGGCGACATCGACATTACCGAATTTTGGATCCGGCAGGATATCGCGCTTGGGTACTTCACGACGACGTGGCATATCAATTCCTTTTCATCTTCAGTTGAGCGCGCGCGCTTTTCAGCTCTACCGCACCCGCGGACAGCCATCATAACCGCCCACTTACTCGGCCCAGTTCGGCCGATTCCATTCCACCTGAGCCCTCGCAGACCCGACAGAAAACTTTATTGTTTCTTACTGCTTCTTACTACTTCTTACTATTATTTCTTACCAGCCTTGGCGCGCTTGGTACCGTATTTCGAACGCGATTGTTTGCGATCTTTTACGCCTTGGGTATCGAGAGCACCGCGAACCATATGGTAACGCACACCCGGCAAATCCTTTACACGGCCGCCGCGCAACAGCACGACACTATGTTCTTGCAGGTTATGGCCTTCACCGCCGATATACGAAATGACTTCGAAACCGTTGGTCAGGCGAACTTTCGCGACTTTACGCAGAGCCGAGTTTGGCTTCTTTGGAGTCGTGGTATAAACGCGCGTACATACGCCACGTTTTTGCGGGCTGTTTTCCAGCGCCGGCGACTTGCTCTTGACGCGCAAAGAAATACGCGGCTGGCGAATCAATTGATTGATGGTTGGCATCGTTCTAAATCCAACAAAATACGACGTTAAAACTACGAACCCGAAAACGGTTGTTCGGGACTAGGGCAGAAGGTCTGCGCACGGCAAGCAGTGCTTACCGAGAAGCCGGCACCGATAAAACCGGGCACGACCAAAGCGCAGCGTTCCTGAAATTCAAGAACTGAACACTATAAACCAGTTTTAGGGAACGGTCAATTGGTTTACCGGCACCCGGACCATGGCATCGTCTTTACCATGGCGCGGACGACAGGCATCGGCAGCGCACGGGGCCAGACGTCTCAAAATTGCAACAAAAGACGCCGGCAGGTGGCGCAATAATTGTCATCAAGGCAAGCAACGGCTGGGAATCTGCCCGCCGGAGCGACAAAACATGGTCCGCCCCCCCCCCACATCACCGCGTCACCCGGGGCCATGACTGGCGCTAACGCCATTTACAGCCGACATCGGCCACCGTACTGGCGGCCAGGGGAATCAGGCCAAGAATGCCGTAGCCGCTGAATGCCTTTTCGCAATCAGGACGCACGGCTTTCTTGGCCGCGGTCGCAATCCGCGTTTCAATCGTGCGATCGACCTGCTCGCCGTCGCGAATGCGCTCGCGATCGGACTTGACCCGGCCCTTCTCGTTATTGCGCGCCATCTCACGCAAATGCACCGGATCGAGACGCGGCGCAGCCGCAAAATCGGCCGCCGCCGCAGCGGAGGTGGTAATTGAGGCCGCAGCTGCGGGCGCCGCAGCCTGCTGCACGGCTGGCGTCGCCTCGCCATCGATGCCGGCCGCGGCCTGCCGCACCAGGGCCGGCGTCCCGCGCCGCGCGCGCGGAGGCGACAACGCCGGGCTTGCCGGCAAGCGCGCACTGGCCGGCGACGCTGGGCTCGGCACGCTCAAACCCGTCATATAAGCCACGTCGAAATGAGCAGATGCCAGATAGCGGCCCGGCAGCAGCAACAGAAAGCATACTGCCGGAATCAGGGCCAGCGCCGCCGTCAAACCGGTCTGCAGGCGGGCGCGCGGCAAGGCGAGAGGGCGAAAGGATGTCATGGACCGGGGCCAACAGGCGCAATAACAGAACTTGCATTTTAGGGCATGGCAAGGCCGCCATGGCGGCTCTTTACCATTCGTTACCATTTTTATAATTATTAATGCCACAGACCGGCGCCCGGCCGGCGTCGCCGGCACACCACAGCGCACCGCCGCGGCCGCCCTCAAAGCACGAATAACATTTCCGTATGACTGTAAAACCCGGATAATGCGTTTTTTGCTTTTTTCCCCTCGCTAATATATATGCGTTCCCTGCTCCGCCCTGCCACGCTGTTTCTCTTGCTGACTTATCTCTTGCTATCGGCGATACCTTTTGTCCCGTACTTGCTCGGCAAACCGTTCGACCGGCCGGCGCAAATGCTGGGCGCCGAATGCATTAGCTGGCTCGGCGTGTGGGCGATCTGCAAACGCCCGGCCTGGTTCCACATCCTGTTGCTGCCGGCATTTATCGCGGTGCCGGCAGAAATTTATCTGTTCATGTATTACGGCCAGGGCATTTCGACGCACCACCTCGGCATCATCATGGAAACCTCGCCCAAAGAGGCGATGGAGTTTCTCGGGTCGAAAGTATGGCTGATGGGCGCCGTCATGATTGCCGTGCTGGTCTGGTGGTGGGGCACCTGGCGCATCGCCCGCCGCACGCGCGAGCTGGACTGGAACGATGCCTCGCGCTGGGTCGTCATTGCGCTGCTGCTGGTAGGCACGGGCCTGTGGTCGTATGGCGCCAAATACGGCATCGCCGAAGCCAAGGCTGCCGCCAAGCCGGCCGCGCCCAGCGCCGCCGCCAGCGCATCGAACAGCACATCGACCAGCACATCGACCAGCACCGTCAGCGCCGACGCTTCCGGATTTGGCGATGACGCCAGCGACGAGGTCGAGACCGCCGAAGACGATTCCGCCAGCGCCGTGGCCGCCTCCGGCAATGGCGCCGCCAGCGCCGGCGCCACGCTGCTGGCCAATCCATTGTGGCCGAAAGACTTGCCGGCCCTGCCGCACTGGAGCAAGATGCCATTCGAAATGAATCTGTTCGTGCGCTCCTGGCCCTTCGGCGTGATGGCGCGCGGCATCGATTTTTACAATGAGCGCAGCTATCTGGCCAATCTGTCGAAAAAAAGCGCGTCCTTTTCCTTCGGCGCCAAGCAAGGTCACGACACCGCGCAAACAGTCATCATGGTAATTGGCGAATCGTCGCGCTACGACCGCTGGAGCCTGAACGGCTACGAACGCGAGACCAATCCGCTGCTCAAGACCGAAACCAATCTGATCTCGCTGGCCGACGTCATCACGGCCGTCTCGGCCACCCGCCTGTCGGTGCCGGTGATCCTGTCGCGCAAACCGGCCACCCAGAGTTTGAAAGACGGTTTTTCGGAAAAATCCTTCCTGACCGCCTACAAGGAAGCCGGCTTCAAAACCTATTGGCTGTCGAACCAGATTTCCTTTGGCGAGTTCGATACGCCGGTCTCGGTGTTTGCCAAGGAAGCCGACGTGGTGCAATTCATGAATCTGGGCGGCTATACCGACACCTCCAATTTCGACCAGATCTTGCTCGATCCGCTCAAGAACGCGATGGCCGATCCCGCGCCCAAAAAACTGATCGTGCTGCATTCGCTGGGCAGCCACTGGAATTACAGCCACCGCCATCCGGCCCAGTTCAACAAATGGACGCCGTCGCTGTTCGGCGTCGACAAGCCCGTCTATACGGACTTGAAAATCAAGCCGCAGCTCAACAATAGTTACGACAATTCGATCTTGTACACCGACTGGTTTTTGTCGCACGTGATCCAAACCCTGAAGGCATCCTCGCAGATGACCTCGATGCTGTACGTGGCCGACCACGGGCAAACGCTGTACGACGGCGCCTGCAACCTGGCGTTCCACGGGCACAATACGCAATTCGAATTCCATGTGCCGGCCCTGATGTGGTATTCGGACCAGTACCAGGCAGCCTATCCGGACAAGGTGGCGCAATTGCGGAAAAACCGCAAGGCGCGCATTGCCACCGAAAATATTTTCCATTCACTGCTGGACATGGGCGACATTCGCTATCCGGGCGAAAAATTGGATTGGAGTTTTTTCAGCAAACAATTCAAGCAGCACAAACGCTATGTCGACAGCTACGGCTGGACCAATTACGACAATGCGACGATCAAGGGCGATTGCCGCGAAGTGATCGACAAGAACAAGCCGCTCGAACAGGAAAGATAAACGCTGGCCGCAAGCACCGGCCGACGGCAGGCGGATGCGGCCCAAGGTAAAGGCAGGGCAGGCTCACCTTGGCGGCATCACGCCGACCTTGCGGACAAAGACATCGCCGGTGCGCACATTGAAATGCAACTGGCGGTGGCCGATGCCGAACAAGTCTTCGCACACAATGGGAATTCCGTACGCCTTCAGCAGCTGGCGCGCGGTGGCGCCGTTTTTTTCACCAATGCTGGGCACGGCCAGTCTTGTCTGCTCGGGGAACATATTACCGCCGCCGAAAATTTTCGCCTGACATTCGAGCGGATTGGTTTTATCGCGCACCAGATCGCGCAACATCAGCCACATCGCATCTTCGCCATAATGGCCATCGAGCTCGGTCGACGGCCGCGGACGGCTCGGCAGCATAAAATGCGACATCGCCCCGACCCGCCGCTGTGGATGCCACAGAATAATGGAGACGCACGAACCCAGCAGCGTGCGGATCCGGTGATCGGCGCCGCCGACGCAGTAACTGCCCGGCCTCAAAAACACATCAACAATATTTCTGTCGGCCGCATCCACCGGCTTTGCCATATTGATGCCCCCGCATTCAGACCCCGCTGCAGCGCCCGCACCGGGCACCGCGCGACGCCCTAGAATCTGCCCGGATTCGCCTGGCGCGCAAAGGCCAGCCGGCTCGCGCTCTTGCCTGTATCGACATGGCTGAAATCGGCTTTCGGGTCGGCGGCGGCCAGTGCCGTTCCACGCGACTTATCGAACTTAAAGAAAGACATCGCTTGTTGTAACTGCTCGGCCTGACTGCTCATCTCTTCGGCGGTGGCCGCCAGTTCTTCCGAACTCGAGGCATTGTGCTGCGTGGTCTGGCTCAGCTGGCTGACGGCCGCATTGATCTGGCCCACGCCCGA
>JAIZVZ010000192.1 GCA_021768485.1 Oxalobacteraceae bacterium
GCCATTCGAACTGCTGGCCGAGGAAAAACACGAGGATCAAACTGACATCCCCGGTACAACAGAGGAGCCACCAGGCGTCCCAAGGCCGGATCTGGAATTTCTCGACGACGATGCCCAGGCCGAAGTGGATCTGCTCGGCCGTGGCGCGCTGGCGGTCATCGTCGCCCGCCGCTTGCATGCGATCTGGAGAAAATCGAATCCGCTGACTGACGAATGCAGTAACGAAGACCGCTCGGCCTTCGTCATGCATCTCGATGCGCCATGGGGCGGCGGCAAGACGACTTTCGCCAACTTCATCGCGCGGGTGTTGAACCCTTACGGCTACAGTGCCAAGCCGGCCCGCTTCCTGC
The DNA here is from genome assembly GCA_021768485.1 of Oxalobacteraceae bacterium. GTDB lineage: Bacteria > Pseudomonadota > Gammaproteobacteria > Burkholderiales > Burkholderiaceae_D > JAIZVZ01. Next base: position 351 of record JAIZVZ010000192.1, read on the forward strand.
GCGAGCGCTATGGCGAAAATGCCGATCTGGGCGCCATCTTCGTCGCCGATCCGCCGGCGGATGAAGGCGCGGCGTCTGGGACGAAGCATCACGCCGATACGGCGCCGGGCATCGCTGCCGGCCATCGCCATCCTTGGGTCGTCATTGAATACAACGCCTGGCGCATGGAGCATACCGCGCCGCCATGGTGGATGTTTTATCAGGTCATCCGCAAAGGCTGCTTCGACGCCGTCTTGCGCGACGGACCGCCGCCGATCGGCAGTGGCAAAGAGCATCACCTTAAACCACGGCCGGTGCGTAATTTCTTCTCCTGGCTAAGACTCTGGGGGCAAGAGCTGGGCTGGCGACTATGGACCCCCAAGCTGTTCGTGCCATTTGTTGGCTTCGTCCTTTCCGGCGTGGTTTTTCTCATCCTGTCGCATTTTGATTTGGTCGGCTCTTATGGTGAGGCTGGCAAAGAAAAGATCGGCTGGAATGAGAAATCCTGGCCTGGCCTGATGGTTGCCGGTCTGGGCGCTTTGACGGTGATCGGCGGCGTGATCTCGCTGATTATCGAATCACTGGCGCCCGGAGTCGATCCGCTGGCGGAGCGCCTGGGGCTGGGCCGCAGCGATCCGATCGAGCGCTTTCGCCGGCACTTCCACAAGATGATGTGCCGTATCGAGCGTCCGGTCCTGGTGGTGGTCGATGATCTGGATCGCTGCAAACCGGCGGTGATCGTCGATCTGGTGCGCGGCATGCAAACCATCTTGCGCAGTTCGCGTGTGGTATTCCTGGTGCTGGGCGACCGCAATTGGCTGGAATGCGCGTTCGAGGCGGTACACAAGGATATGGCCAAGGTGGCCGGTGGCGTCGAACAGAGCGTCGGCGCGCGGTTCGTCGAAAAAGCCATCCAGCTTTCGTTCTTGCTGCCGGGGCTGGCGCCTGAGCGTCAGAGCGCGTTTGTCAGCGGGCTGTTGAGAGGCGGCGCCAATGCACCGGTGATGCCGTCCGCCACCGCCGCCAAACTCCGCGCGGTGGCGCGCGACGCCGCCAAAGCCCAGCC
>JAIZVZ010000135.1 GCA_021768485.1 Oxalobacteraceae bacterium
GAACACGGTACCGTGTTCGGGCGCCGAAATCAGCGGCATGATGTTATGCAGGAAGGCGCCGCGCGATTTGACCGCGCGGTTGACTTCGACCAGATGGTGGTCGTTGACGCCGGGGATCATGACCGAATTGACCTTGCACAGGATGCCGCGTGCGGTCAGCATTTCCAGGCCCAGCAACTGCCGTTCCGACAGGATGCGCGCGGCGTCAATCCCGGTATAGCGCTTGTTCTTGTAAAAAATCCACGGATAGATGTGCTGACCGACTTCGGGATCGACCATATTGATGGTGATGGTGACGTGATCGACCTTGTAGGACGCGATCGTATCGATATGATCGGGCAGCATCAGGCCATTGGTCGACAGGCACAGCTTGATGTCGGGTGCGGTCTGCGAAATCAGCTCGAAAGTCTTGAAGGTCTTGGCCGGATTGGCCAGCGGGTCGCCGGGGCCGGCGATGCCGAGCACCGTCATTTGCGGGATGGTCGAGGCAACCGCGATCACCTTTTTTGCGGCCTGTTCAGGCGTCAGCTTTTCGCTGACCACGCCGGGACGCGATTCGTTGGCGCAGTCGTATTTGCGGTTGCAGTAATTGCACTGGATATTGCAGGCCGGCGCCACCGCCACATGCATGCGCGCATAGTGGTGATGCGCTTCTTCGCTATAGCAGGGATGGTTCTTGACCTTTTCCCACACCTCGGGCGCCATGTCGGCCGGGCCGTCCGAGGAACCGCAACTGGCCTTGCCGCCGGCGGCGCTGGTACCGCAGCCTTTATGTTCGGCTACCGTATCGAGCAGCTTGCCCAGGGTCTGGATCTGCTTGATATCGACGTATTCTGTAGGCTGCATGGATTGCCCCTCTCGGAAATAAACGCCAGTGCGTTCGCATAAGCGTCATTAGCGAGAACTGTGCCAAGTTGTCTTTGCCTATGGAAGCAAGCCATGGCAGGGGCTAAACGATGAAAAATAAGCTGTGGCAATAACGACAAAGTCGCGCCATTGTCGGCCCGCTTGTCAGGAAAACGACAATGCGGCGACAAAACGCGATGAAAAGACGGCGGCCGCGCACAAGGGCATTGCCGGACCCAGGATTGCTCAGAGGACAAGTCCACTCCGGCCGCGCGCCGATGGCGGCAGCGGGAAGCGGGTGGCGGCGGACTCAGAATTTTTTGACTTCAATATGATATTTTTGCAGCGCATACGCCATCTGCCGCGGCGAGATGTTCAGCGCGCGCGCCGCCTTGGCCTGCACCCAGCCGCACTGCTCCAGGGTCCAGATCAGGCGTTCGCGCTCGGCAGCCGGGGCCTGATCGAGCGGCACCGGCGCACTTTCGGCATGGACGATGTCCTTGACGGGAAAGACCGCCTTGCCGCGCGCCGCGCCCGGCTCTGCATGACTGGCATGAGCGCCATGAGCGGCCGTGGCCGGCATGTCGGCGCGCAGCGGTTCGTGTAAAAGTTGTGTCAGGCATTTATTCTGCTGGCACGAAAAATGGACCTCATTGATCACGTCGCCGCGCACCATGGTCGCCGTGCGTTCGACACAGTTTTCGAGCTCGCGCACATTACCGGGCCAAAAACACTTGGTCATGATGCTCAGCGCCTGCGGCGTCATGGTCAGCTTGCGCTGGTTTTCGCGCCGGAACTTGTCGAGAAAATGCTCGACCAGATAAGGAATATCTTCGCGCCGCTCGCGCAGCGGCGGCATGAAGATGCTGACCACATTGATGCGGTAATACAGGTCGGCACGGAAATCGCCGCGCGCCACAGCCTGCTCGAGGTCGCGGTTGGTGGCCGTGATCAGACGGACGTCGACCTTGATCGAGCGCGAACCGCCAACGCGCTCGAACTCGCGCTCTTGCAGCACGCGCAATAGCTTGGCCTGGAAAGTCGGCGAAATTTCGCCTATTTCGTCAAGAAACAGGGTGCCGCCGTGCGCCAGTTCGAAGCGGCCCTTGCGTTCGGTCTGGGCGCCCGTGAAAGCGCCTTTTTCGTGGCCGAACAATTCCGATTCGAGCAGGGTCTCCGACAGCGCCGCGCAATTGAGCTTGATGAATGGCCCTTCCTTGCGCGGACTGAGGTAATGCAGGGCGCGCGCGATGACTTCCTTGCCGGTGCCGCTTTCGCCGCGCAATAACACGGTCGAGCGCGACGGCGCCGACTGGTGCACTTCCGAAAACACTTCTTGCATCGCCTTCGAAATGCCGATCACGTTATCGAGCTTGTATTTGGCCTGTAATTCTTTCTTGAGCCGGCTTTTTTCCTCGACCAGCTGGCTGCGCTCGGCCGTCACGTTGCGGTACAGGCGTACGGTCTGGCCGATCAGATTGGAAACCATGGTCAGAAAACGCACGTCATCGTCAAAGCTGTGGCCATGGTCGTCGACCAGGCGGTAGATGCACAGCACGCCTAGCGTTTCGCGCGCCGCCTTGACCGGCACGCCGATGAAAGCAATGTCCTTGCCGTCGGCCGATTCGCGCGAGCCGGTGCGCGCCAGAAACAGCGGCTCTTGCGCCACATTCGGTACCACGCTGGGCATGCCGGTCTGGAAAATGCGGCCGGTAATGCCTTCGCCGACGCGGTAACGGCCGCGCCGGAATTCATCACCGGAAATACCAACCGCGCTGACCAGGCATAAATCGCCCGATTCTTCCTGCAGGCTGAGCATGCCGCGCCGCGTGTCCAGATGCGTCACCAGCACATTCAGCACCGCATGCAAGGTCTTGGACAAGTCGAGCGACGAGCCCAAGATTTTGCTGATCTCGTATATCGTTACGAGCTGTAAATTTCCAGTGCGATCGACGGGACTGCTGACCATCGGATCCTCCAAACTTAAATGCTGACAATGCAGACCTGAGCGGCCGCGGTGGCAAATGGGAAGTATTTCAGCCCTGATGCCTGAGCAAATGAGCGCGAGACACAAGATGCTTCATCTTGTATCTAAGCAAATATCATGCCGACAGCAGGTAAACGATATATCGATAGCTGAATTTAGTATAGGTCAATTTGTGCGCCGCAGCACAACAAATTCCTGGCTTAGATCAAAATTAGATATTGAATAAGATGGCGGTACGACATATCGGCTTATACGTCCGTCCCTGGCTCGCCTGCAAAGGGCACTACGGCACGAACCGCCCGCCCTGGCCTGTCTGCCGGCAGTGGCGCCGGACCGCCGCAGATGGCGTATGTGCAACATGCAATGCGCGGCGGGGGAATGCCCGGCTCGCATGCACGGCGCTCGGCCACGCTCAATTCACGCTCAATTCATTATCATGGCCGGTTCGGGAATGGCGACTGCGGCCACGGCGCTGCCCGCCTCGCGGCTGGCGTCTTGCGACAGAAACGTGCTGCCGATCTTGAACCAGGCATCGCGCGAAATGACGCGCTGCGCCAGAGGCAGCAATTCCTGTTCTTCCTTGGCCAGGCGCATCAATAGATTATGGCAATACAATTCCATCATGCGGCACAGGCGCTCCATGCGCGGCGCACCGCGCTGAAACAAAGTACGCATGTATTTGCGCACTGCGCGCAACATATTGCCGCCGACGCGACGCAAAGCTTCGAGGTCGGCCAGCAGAGCGTCGGCATCGCTGGTCGCGCGTCGCACGGCAGGGATCAGGCAATTTTCAATTTTAGGCTGATGACGCGCTTCGGCAAACTGCGTCAACTGGTTCAGTTGCGATGCCAGACAGGCCGGATCGATTTTTTCCGTTTGCCCGGCATGCTGCCGCAAATATTCGAGAATGCGGAAAATAAAGCTGCGTTCCGCGTCTTGCTCGACCGAGAGACTCAAAACGGCATACGTGGCAGTTAACATGACAACTCCTGACGATATGATGAAGACTCCCCGATGTCTGGTAATGACAGACAGCGCGAATGGCAATTAGTGAAAAAAAGGGAAAGAAAAGGCATGACGCTTGAACGCAACCATAACGTGATTATCCTGATAAAAAACCCCTCTTTACAATTTGTCACAGCTTGCCGCAGGACATGCTTGCCCGTTCGAAGTGCCCGTATCCCTGTCATCTCGCAGCTCAGGCGAAAGAACAACATCGTACAAAAATAAAATTACCTCACGGGATAAAACAGCTATACTGTGCACATTGACTGCCCATAAGCAGTCGATGTTCCCTGTTCGTTTGCACCGTGCGCCTCACCAACCTGCGCCCGGATATGCAGGCAATAGTGGAGTTACCGGCCGCCCCTCCCCTGCGGCCAAGCTCTTGATCTTGCGGCCCCACATCTCGCCGATTTTAATTTCCGAAAATTTTTAACACTTGATGCGTAGTCCTGCGCCGCCTTGTCGAGGCCAAGCCAAGCGGGTCCAAACAAATCAAGACAAATCTGCGATCTTGTTTCAGTCATGAGCGGCCGATCTGCATTCACAAGACAACGATCAGATAGCCGGCTTGAACCGATACCGTCTACAGGGGAATACTATGCTGCAACACACAGAAAGCCACGCAATCAGCGCCGTCAATGCCGACCGCTCGTTCGATTTACTCGAATGCGTCACTTTTCAATTGGGGGCGGAGCAATATGGCATCGACCTCGATGCCGTACAGGAACTGGTCCCTTACAGCAAACTTGTGCGCGCCGCCGGCATGCCAACCTATATACTCGGCACGGTGCCGCTGCGCGAGCACAGCATCCCGGTCATCGATTTGCGCCTCAAGCTGCAATGCAGCGCCGTCAACTACGACAGTACGGCCTCGGTCATCATCTTGAATGTCGATAATCAACTGCTCGGCATTGTAGCCAACGACATCATCGATGTGATCGCCTTCAACTGGTCGCAAATCCGGCCCATGGTTTCGAGTACACGGCCAATCTGGGCCGATTACCTGCGCGAAAACGACCATCACGAAGCCAGAAAATTGCCTTTGATCGATATCAACAGATTATTGTCCTTGCCAAAGGCCTATCGCCGCGACATGCAAGCGGCGTCGCACGAACACTGCCAATAACCAGGCACAGGCGGCAAATGAAAAAGCCCGGCCGTCAAGGCTGGGCTTTTTCATTTCATGCTTATGATAAACGGCAATATCGGTGCTGAGCGCGGCCGCTCAGCTTCCGCTCAGCTTCCGCTCAGCTTCCGCTCAGTTTCCGCTCAGTTTCCGCTCAGCTTCCTGCCCGGCCTGATTTTTCGCTGTCCGCTGCCGGTCATTGTGTCCGGCTTGGCCGCCGGCCTTGTCACATTCCCAGAGAGCGCAACAAATCGGCGTTGGCGCCGGCATCCTGGACCGGTGCAGCCGGCTGCGGCGTGTCAAAACCGGCCGCAATCAAGGCATCGGCGTCGGCTTCCTCGGAATCGAAATCATGCAGCTTGATGAATTCGGTGCGGTCGATGGCCAGTTCGAGATAGAAGATATTGTTCTTTTCAGTGTAAAAACTGACGCGGCGCATTTCCGGACGGTCGAGCGGGGTATCGACGCTGAGCATGACTTGCTTGTTC
>JAIZVZ010000193.1 GCA_021768485.1 Oxalobacteraceae bacterium
CAACTCAGGTTGTCCACGGCCGCGGCCGAAAACGCCGGGATGCCGCCTGCACGACCGCTGCCAGGCGATCGCGTATGCGTGTGATACGGGTCCCCAGCTGATGGGTCAGATCGAGGTAACGACGATTCTCGGCCAGGCTTGCGGTTTCCAGATAACGATTTTCCAGCAACCGCGCAGTGCGGGCCTGATAGAACAGGCGGTCGAGGGCGCGGATTGCCGGGCCGCCGGTGGCCAGCCGGGCCAGCGTCTGATGGGGAAACGCATGCCCGGCCTCGCGCAGGATCCTGTTGGTCAGATAGCCGGCCGCACCGAGATTCTGGCCGGCCTGTTCGCCCAGCATCGAGGCGCGGCCGACGAACACGGTCGTAAACGCATCGGTCAGGCGACGCGCGCGCTCAACCGGAAATACGCCGGAGGTCGACAGGTAATGCGCATGGTCGTCCAGCAGGTAGATGGTACGCGTGGAGAAGTCGACATGGCTCAGGGTGTTCGGCGCCAGTTCGCCGGCGACCAGGTCGCCGCTGGTGCGGATACGCCACTCCTCGGCCTGCCATTGTTCCAGTAGCTGACGGAAGGTCGCGCTGCGGCTATAGAGCTGATGGACCTTGTCGCTGAGCCGGCGGGCATGGGCCGGGTTTGCCGCCTTGAAAAAATGCAGTTTCTGCTGCGCCGGCAGCGAGGGCGCTGGCGCCCGGGCACGGCTGGCCAGCACCTGCCGCACGGTCAGGCGTTCAGCCACCGGCATGCCGGCTACGATGGTGTCGGCATCGACTTTGACCTGCTTCAGTGAGGCGTCCTGGATCAGGATATCCTCGGCCCGGTTTACGATATGCAATTCCTTCTCGGCGTTATGGATACGGGCCAGTTCCATGCCGGAGCTTTCCGCTTCGCCGGCGAAGGGCGCGCGTTGATACATCGAGCGGATCGCCGGCATTTCCTGAAATGCTGCTTCTTTCGAGGTATTTTGTACCTCGCGCCAGATTTCATGTTCCAGCGCCACCGGTGCGCCGCGGTTATAGGTTCGCGCCGTGACCGGATCGATCGTACCGGTCAGGACATGCACCCATTCGTGCAGGTAGGCGCGGGCCGGATCCGCCGGAATCGGGCCGTCAGCCGTCATCAGGCGAATCCTGCCGATCGCCTCATCCGACGGCAGCTGAACGATCAGTGCATTCAGGTCGACCGCCGGCTTTCCGCTCTCCGTACTCAGTAACAGCCAGCGCGGGCGCTCGCCATGCTGGCTTTCCAGGCGGCTGCCGATATCGTCAAAATCGTTGACCAGTCGGCGAAACAACTGGCTTTTCCGGTACCAGCGGGTGAGATAGGCAAGATGCCTGGCCGCCGTGGGCCCGGCGCTGGCCGGGGCGGTATTGCGCTGGAACAGCGC
>JAIZVZ010000194.1 GCA_021768485.1 Oxalobacteraceae bacterium
CGATATTGCTGCGCTGGACTGTGCCGACCTGGCTGACGCCGTCGGCACCGCGAAACAGTCCCAAATCGAGCATGCCGTTCACGGTGACGGTGGATTGCGCCCACGTCGACCCGCTGAGCGCGGCGCCGGCAAGCAGCCAAGCATATTTGCTATGCATGATGATGTCTCCATAACTTTGGGGATACACTTTCCCCGTCCGGTCTGAAGCAGGAATCCTTATGGAGAGGGCTTCAGGCTAAGATTAGTCGATAACTTGCGGAATGCGCTTGGCGCGCATGGCCACCCAGCACGGGATGGCGTCGCCGCAAATCATGGCGGAACCTGCTAGCCGACAATTGACAGCAGGAAGCCCGGCGCGATCAGCAGATTGGCCTGCTGCCGATGGAACAGGATGGCGGCGCCATCGGTCGGTCCCAGGTCGTCGTCGCCCTCGCCGAAGCAGTCGATCGTAACCACACCGGCATGTATCTCGCACGACAGGCGGATCGCGTGGCGCAGATCGCGTCATGTAAACCGAGAGGGCGATACCATACACAGAATCGTTGGCAAGCGCAACCGCCTCGTCTATCGTGCGGAAGGTCGCGACCGCCAGCAGCTGTGTCTTGCCGCCGCTCTCCCTTCTCAACAACCTGAACGTGGCGCGAGGCTACGCCCACCTGGTCAGCCCGCTGGCTGCTCGTCAAGGGGCGCGGCGCCCGGTAGCGCCTAGACTTTGCCCAGCTTGGCCGCCGCTGCGGGCGGCGGATCCGGATATTCGACCGAGGCGACATGTTCGCGCGCCATGCCTTCGGCCATGCGGGCAATCACATCCGGATAGTTGGCGGCCAGGTTCTTGCTCTCCTTCGGATCGACCGCCAGATCGTACAGTTCCAACGGTCCGTCGCGCTTGAGGCGCACCGCTTTCCACTTTCCCCAGCGCGCCGCCTGGCGGAATTCCGGATCATAGAACTCCCAGTACAGAAACCGCTCGGCCGGCTTGTGCCCCGGATCGACCAACAGCGCCTTCAGGCTAACGCCATCGGTTCTCTCCGCCGGCGCGCCAGCCAGTTCAAGCGCAGTCGGCAAGAAGTCCGGGAAGTAGACCGGCACTTCGCTGACGGCGCCGGCCGGTATCTTGCCGGTCCAGCGCACGATCCAAGGATCGCGGATGCCGCCTTCGTACATATCGCGCTTGTAGCCGGTGAGGCCGCCGTTGGAATCGAAGAAATCGGCGACACGGGTTTGCTGCATGGTCGGTTCCGAACGCGGTCCGTTATCCGAGGCGAAGAAGATCACCGTGTCGCGCTCCAGGCCGGCGCTGGTCAGCTGGTCCAGCAGCTTGCCGATGCCCTGGTCGAGATAGTGGATCATCGCCGCGTAGGTCTTCTCGTCATCGGCCCAGCC
>JAIZVZ010000136.1 GCA_021768485.1 Oxalobacteraceae bacterium
ATAGTGCGTAATCGCGTGCGAAAGTAGGTTATCGTCAGGCTGTTATACCAGAGACGCCCCGACCATTTACTTGGCCGGGGCGTTTCGCTTTGCCTCTTCACTTTGACTCTTCACTTTGTACCGCCGCCGAGCCCGGCCACACCGGCACTTTCCAACGACTGAATAACAAAAAGCCCGCAACAATGCTGTTGCGGGCTTTTTCTGTTTCGATGTTGCGCAACCGGCCGGTTCAGACTCCCCACAACACGTCGTCGCCGCTCTTTTTCGCTGCCCGCAGCATTTCCAGCAAGGGATAGACGCGCGTTGCAAAATCGACGTGGACCGGATCTTTATTCTTGCCCTCATCATCGTCGTCGTCTTCGTCGTCTTCGTGATGCAAAGTCTTGATATCATGCCGCAGTTTTTCGGCGGCTTGAGTCTGGGCGCGGCGGTGGGCGATCTCGGCTTCCAGCGTCGAAATGGCCTCACCGGTTTCTGCCGCCGTGATGACGCCGAGCGGCAATTCCTTGTGCAGCAAGTCGAGGATGGGCTTGGCATGCTCGCCGACCATGAGCACTTTGGCTGCGGCCTTCGATTTAAATGTGACTAACATGGCAACTCCTATTCCTGCCTATTCTATTATTAAACATAGCACAACTTCCTGTATTTGCTATGTTCGCCAAATCGAACAAATGCCTTAAATTTTCTGACGCCGGAAACAATATGTCAGCAGCAAGAATGCCATCGCGCCGGCCAGGGTCAGGCCGGCCAACGGCCATCCGAACCAGCCATTGGGCGCGGTACCCTGATCGACCGACAGCAGCGAGAGATAGGTCAAACTCGCCCATAACAAACTATTGACCGACTCGAGCAGGGTGCCCAGCCAATTTTCCCTGGCGCGAACCTTGAAGGTGCCGCGCTTGCTTGGCTTGCTGGACCACAACATTGCCAGCCCGGCGCACGCTGCGCCGCAATACACGCACAACGCCAGCAGCAAGCCTTGCCAACGATGGTGGAGCGAGATCCAGCTTAATAGCGGCGCCAGCAGCAAGGCAACGGGGATAAACGCGGCCAATACTTTTGCCGAGCGAAACAGTGTCGGCCTGATGGGGGAGCCGGCCAATAAATCGGGCGCGTCTTCGGCGGCCACCGTAAGCCAGGTCAGCGAGGCGCACAAGGAGGCCGCCAAAAACGTCAGCGCGGCGCCGACCATGGCGAGAGACTGGCGCTGCGGGTGCATCACGACCAGCAAATATAGCGGCGCCAGATAGAGAAGCTGCAACAGAATTTGCGAAATCAACTGCGGATCGCGTGCAATCAGCCGCCATTCCTTGAGCAGCGTATTGCGCAGCAAACCAGAATGAAATTGCAAGCGAAGTGGCCGTGGCGGGCGTTTTACGGCGCCGCCCATGCCGCCTGATTGCTGAACGCCGCGCACGAAAAATGTGTGCGCGAAGCCCGTGGTGCAAACAAAGGCCAGCAGAGCCAGCACCGACAACAACAGCATCGATATCGGCTCGCCGAGCAAGGCGCGGCCGGGCAACCATAGGACGCTGTCCGGTCCCATTATTGCGCCCGCGGCAAACCATGGCGCAAGCGAACTGGCGACGCCGGCGCCGGCTGTGTGCAGGCTCGGATTGGAAACCTGCATCGCAATAAAAAATGCGGCCCCGCTCAGCGCGCCCAGGACCTGGGCTGCCACGCATGTCTTGCGCACGCCGATCACGCGCACCAGGGCCAGCGTGGCCAGCATGGCAAGGGCGGCGGCGATCACGGCCAGCGCCGCCACGGTCGGATAAATGCCGAGCCAGCGCGGCTGGCCAAGCAGCAGGCCGACGTCGGCCACTGGCGACAGCAACAGGAAAAAAAGGCTGGCCACCGCCACGCTTGCCGCCAGCAGGCGCACCGAAAAAATGGCGCGCGAAGACAAGGGCGAGGACAGCAGCAAATCGAGATCGCCGCGCTCGAACAGGGCCGTCACGCTGGCCCGCAAACCGATCGATAGCATCAGTGTGAAGCAGACCAGCAGGGCGGCGCCGGCCACCCGCGCCAATGCCGGCGAGGGTGTGGCGGACAGCGGTGGCAGCGTGCGCATGACGATCCAGGCCAGCGCATGCAGCAAGGCAATGGCCAGCGCGCCGAAGGCGAAACTCGAAAACGGTAGTCCGCGCCGCACGCGGCCGGTCTTGTCGCGCTGCGCCAGGCCGCTACCGAGATCGTAATAAAACATGCGTATCTCGTGCGTCAGCAACCACCAGCTTGTGCCGGGCGCGCCCATCGGGAAGCTCATGCGCGGGCCGTCAATTGCAAGAACACGTCTTCCAGCGTGCCGCCGGCGTCGTTGTCAGCACTATCGTCGGTGCCGACATCGGCCAGTGCGCGCAACTGCGCCAGCGTGCCTTCGGCAATCAGGCGGCCGCTCTGGATGATGCCGATCCGTTCGGCCAGGCGTTCGGCGACGTCGAGAATGTGGGTGGTCAGGATCACGGTGCCGCCGCGCCTGACATGCTCGAGCAATAAATTCTTGACCTGGCGGGCGGCGGCGGCATCGAGTCCGGTCAGCGGTTCGTCGAGAATCAGCAATTGCGGCTCGTGGACCAAGGCTCCGGCCAGGGCCAGCTTTTGCTTCATGCCGCGCGAAAAGCCCTCGGTCAGTTCATGCGCGTGCGGCGCCAGCCCCAGCATCTCGAGCAAGCCCAGGGCGCGCGGCGCCGCCACTTCGGGCTTGATGCCCCACAGGCCGGCGACAAATTCCAGATATTCGCTCGGCTTGAGCTTGTCGTACAACATCGGTTCATCGGGCAGATAGGCCAGCGCCTGTTTGGCGCCGGCCGGATCGCGGGCCAGATCGATGCCGAAGATTTGCACGCTGCCGGCATCGGGCTGCAGCAGGCCGGCAATCATGCGCAAGGTCGTGGTCTTGCCGGCGCCGTTCGGTCCAAGCAAAGCGTATAGCTCGCCGCGTTGCACGCAAAGACACAGATGATCGACGGCCGGGCGGCCAAAGCTTTTGCAAAGCGCGTTCAAGGTCAGCGCCGGGGCGGAAACAGCGATCATGGCATCCGATTTCAGTTGAGTTTGAAGGAAGACATAAACATGTCGATGGCGTCGGCCGGTATCGCCTTTTCTTCACCGATGACCAGCACTTGATAGATTTGCCGGTCACGCGCGAGCAGGCGCACCACCAGCCGCACCGGGACAACGCGCCCATGCAAGGACTGCGTGCCGCGGGCCTCGACCTCATTGCCCGTCAATTTACCAATCGACACAATTTTATCCTCGCTGACGCTAGCATGAATGTTGTTCAGCAAAGCCTTTTTGACCCACGGCAAGGCAGATTGGGCCGCTGCATCACTGGCCAATTGCGCCGTGCCGACCGCAAAGACGATGCCGTCGACCTGTGCCGCGGTCATGGTCATCGATACCGCCATGCCGCTGAGGTCGACAGTGCGGGTCTGCGTGCTCGGCTTATCGGGCAGCAAAACGGAAAACGCTGCATTCGCACCGCGCACTTCGCGCCAATCGTATCTGGCGCTGCACGCACCCAGGGTGCACGCCAGCGCCAGCGCGGCAACAAAAGCGGAGCGCGATTTCATGGCGAGCCATTCATGCATGAGGAAAGCGCCGCCTTGGGGGCAAGACGCGGCCGGAAGGCCCGGATGCCGAGCAAGACGCCGACGATCAGGCATGCCGCGCCGGCCAGCACCATTTTGGGCGGCGCGCTGTGACGCCACCAAAACGCATAGGCCAGCGCCGCCAGCGTCTCGAACACGATCAGCTGGCCGGCCAGCGAGGTCGGCAGGCGGTGGCTGGCGTGGTTCCACAGCAAGGTCCCGATCCACGAGGCCAGCAGGCCAGTTGCCAGCATGACGCCGATAAATAATGTCGGCGTCGGTCCCAGCGGAAAAGCGAAACCGTTGGCGCCGTGGGCGGCGCCATACAGACAAAAGCCGAGCAGCGACACCGGCAAGATGGTCAAGCCTTGCGCCGTGGCCCAGGTCGAGGCCTTGAGCGCCGGATGGGCCTGCAGATGGCGCGCATTACTTACCGGATACCAGGTCCAGGCCAGCACCGCGGCCACGGTCAGGCCGCAACCGAGTGCATAATCGGCCTTGCCGTGCGCGGAGGCCGAATTTGTTTGCATATGTGCCAACTCGCTGCTATTGACGAGCAACAAGCCGCCAAGCATGATCGTCAGCGGCATGGCCAGCCGCAGCCACGGCACGCTGGCCGTGCCTTTTTCGGCCAGCCAGTTGGCATAAATGGAAATCACTACCGGCAAGGTGCCGATGATCATCGTCGGCAAGGGGGCGTCGGCCAACTGTACCGCACTGGCGAGCGCGGCATAATAGAGCAGATTGCCGACCACTGATAACTTAAGGGCAACAATCCAGTCGCGCCGGCTCAGCTGGCGCAGCGCGCGCCGGTCAAACAAGGCGACCAGCACGGCAATCGCGCCAAAGGCTGCGTAGCGTCCGAGCGACAGCACGATGCCGGGATAGTCTCCAAGCAAAAGCGGGACGATGAATACCAGACCCCAGACCAGACCGGCACCGAGGGCACATAAAATGCCGATCAACATACTTAACCTATAAAAATAAGTGATAAAAATTGCCAAAAGGCTAGTATTTACCGTTGAAATTTCCATTAAACGAAGCAAAACAGGCCCTCAGTATAAGGGAAGCGTGTAAAATACGGCGCGATCGCGGCAGCTGGTTTGTAGAGAATTAAACACAAACCGATAGGCGAGAGTGGGGCAAGCATGAGGCAAACGCTTAAATTTCACAAAATAATGTGAAGTCATAGTTGACAACACCCATACTCTCACCTATAATCTGCGGTTCGTTACGGAGGGGTGGCCGAGTGGTTAAAGGCGGCAGACTGTAAATCTGCTCACTATGTGTACGCTGGTTCGAATCCAGCCTCCTCCACCAGTTTAACGAAAGAATACGTAGCAAAAGTAGGTGGCGGTTGACGGTAATCCTCGCGGGTGTAGCTCAATGGTAGAGCAGAAGCCTTCCAAGCTTATGACGAGGGTTCGATTCCCTTCACCCGCTCCAGTAAGAGATTTGCATGCCATTGTGTGCAAGTAGTTGTATTAGCCCTTGTAGCTCAGTGGTAGAGCACTCCCTTGGTAAGGGAGAGGCCACGTGTTCAATCCACGTCAAGGGCACCAGAATTTATGATTAAAATTTGTTTTGCTGCTTATTGCTAAGTAATCGGCATATATTCAGAGTGGCGGTCGGGCGCGTGCCTGGGCATTCTCATCAAATCGTTAGGAGTCTAAAATGGCAAAAGGTAAGTTTGAACGCACCAAGCCGCACGTCAACGTCGGCACAATCGGTCACGTCGATCATGGTAAAACCACATTGACGGC
>JAIZVZ010000137.1 GCA_021768485.1 Oxalobacteraceae bacterium
ATAACGATCTGTCTTTACGACAGCTCCATTTTTAACATGATTGTAGGTGGCAACAACACGTTGCGCTTAGATGCCTACTCTCACTTGTTAAGCCGCACCATACGGGCTGCGACTATTGCCCGATCGCCGTTGCCGGCGCCGAACAAATTCTGTACTGCATTTTCACATCAGGCCGCGGACAGTTGCAACTGCCCGCCGGCCATGATGCGCATGATGCTTACTTCTTTTTCTTTGGAGAAAGGACCATAATCATCTGACGTCCTTCCATCTTCGGAAACTGCTCGACCTGGCCATACGGTTCCAGATCTGCCTTCAAGCGCTCGAGCATGCGAAAACCGATATCCTGATGCGCCATTTCACGGCCGCGGAAACGCAGCGTGATCTTGGTCTTGTCACCGTCGTCGAGAAACTTGACGAGATTGCGCAACTTGATATTGTAATCCCCATCATCGGTGCCGGGGCGGAACTTCACCTCCTTGACCAGGATGATTTTTTGTTTCAGCTTGGCTTCGTGGGCCTTTTTTTGCTCGGAATATTTGAATTTGCCGTAATCCATCAGACGACAAACCGGTGGCTGCGCAGTCGGCGCAATCTCCACCAAATCCACATTGGCCTCTTCCGCCAGGCGGAAGGCTTCGGCCAGGGTCACGATACCGAGGGGTTCGTTGTCAACCCCGCTCAAACGCATTTCCGGGGCTGTAATTTCGCCGTTGATGCGATGCGACTTGTCAGTAGCTATTGTAGTTTCCTTTTAAAATAAAATGATAAAGCCGTGCTCCACGCTCGAGTATGTACTCGTCAGGTCTTGGTTGCCACCTCGTTTTGGAGACGCTCTGCCAAGCTGTCGAAGCTCATGACACCGAGATCGACATTACCTCGCGCCCGCACGGCCACTGTGTTCGCATCCCTTTCCTTATCGCCCACAACCAGAATGTAGGGGATTTTTTGAAGGGAATGCTCCCGTATTTTATAGGTTATCTTCTCATTACGCAAATCGGCGTACGCCCGCACCCCTAATTTGCGCAATTTCTTGACAATATTGTCAGAATATTCAGCCTGCGCATCAGAAATGTTCAAAACGGCAACTTGCATGGGGGCCAACCATGCCGGCAAGGCGCCCGCATAGTTTTCGATCAAGATACCAATGAAGCGCTCGAGCGAGCCGACGATGGCCCGGTGCAACATGATGGGCGTACGGCGGCTGCTATCCTCGGCAATATAACTGCCGCCGAGGCGCTCGGCCGTATTGAAGTCGACCTGCATGGTGCCCACCTGCCAAGGGCGGCCGAGGCAATCCTTGAGGTGATACTCGATCTTCGGCCCGTAAAACGCGCCCTCGCCCGGCAATTCGGTCCAGCTGACGCCGCAACTGGTCAGGGCCGCGCGCAGCGCCGCCTCCGATTTGTCCCAGATATCGTCGCCGCCGATGCGGCTGTCGGGCCGCAGCGCGAGCTTGACGTGAATATCGGAAAAGCCGAAGTCGGTATAGACTGCCATCGCTTGCGCGTGAAACGCCGTCACCTCATCCTGAATCTGGTTTTCGGTGCAAAAGACATGGCCATCGTCCTGGGTAAAGCCGCGCACGCGCATGATGCCGTGCAGCGCGCCCGACGGCTCATTGCGGTGGCACTGGCCGAATTCGCCGTAACGCAAAGGCAAATCGCGATAGCTGCGCAAATCCGACTTGAAAATCTGCACATGGCCAGGGCAATTCATCGGTTTCAAGGCGTAGGTGCGATGTTCGGATTCGGTGACGAACATGTTTTCGCGATAGTTATCCCAGTGCCCCGTCTTTTCCCACAGCGTGCGGTCGAGAATTTGCGGCGCCTTGACTTCCTGGTAGCCGCTATCCTGATACACGCGGCGCATGTATTGCTCGACCTGCTGCCAGATCGACCAGCCCTTCGGATGCCAGAATACGAGACCCGGCGCTTCGTCCTGCATGTGGAACAGGTCGAGCGTCTTGCCGAGCTTGCGGTGATCGCGCTTTTCCGCCTCTTCCAGATTGCGCAGATACGTGTCCTGGTCTTCCTTCTTGGCCCAGGCCGTGCCGTAAATGCGCTGCAGCATTTCATTCTTGGCATCGCCGCGCCAGTAGGCGCCGGCCAGCTTCATCAGCTTGAACACTTTCAACTTGCCGGTCGACGGCACGTGCGGCCCGCGGCACAGATCGGTGAACTTGCCCTCGCTATACAGCGACACTTCCTGATCGACCGGTATGGCTTCGATCAGCTCGGCCTTGTAATGCTCGCCGATCGACTTGAAGTAGGCAATCGCTTCGTCGCGCGGCATGACGGTGCGCGTGACCGGCTCATCCTTCTTGGCCAGCTCGGTCATCTTCTTTTCGATCGCCGCCATGTCTTCAGGCGTAAACGGGCGCTTGTACGAGAAATCGTAATAAAAGCCATTGTCGATGGCCGGCCCGATCGTCACCTGCGCATCGGGGAACAATTCCTTGACCGCGTAGGCCAGCAAGTGCGCGGCCGAGTGCCGGATCACATCGACGCCGTCGGCGTCCTTGTCGGTGATGATGGCCAGCTCGACGTCGCGTTCGATCAGGAACGAGGTATCGACCAGCTTGCCGTCGATGCGACCGGCCAGGGCGGCCTTGGCCAGACCGCTACCGATGCTGGCCGCCACTTGAGCGACCGTGAGAGGGGCTTCGAACTGGCGTGCCGAGCCGTCGGGAAGGCGTACTGAAATCATGCTGATCTCCAGAGGCACGCCGCAGTCGGCGCGCGAAAAATAGTATGAACAAAAATACGGACGAAAAAAAGCGCGGACTAGCCGCGCTTTTTTTAAAATTGCTCACGAAGAACAAAAAAAGACTCCCGACTAGCGTCGCTCCAAGGATGTGCTTGTGCTTGTAGTTCGCGGTGTCATAACCGGGATGCCTTTCTCGCTCTTACAGATGCAAGGTATGTTTCACAAAATACTGCATACAACTGAAATCTGGTGGGCGGTGAGGAATTCGAATCCCCGACCCCTTGGATGTCGACCAAGTATTCTAACCAACTGAACTAACCGCCCGAAGCACAGCATTATAGAGGTGTTTGACCTCACATACAAGCATTTTCTTCTTGTTATTGCCGGATTTTATGAAATTAGGCGGCAATGCGGCCCTCAACGGTGCGCCGCGCTTGCCGGAGCGCTGAAACAAGATCAAAATCTGTCGCACGCCGCGAATGCGCCGGCATGCTCCTTATGCATTTAGGCCGTCATTTTTCCGCCATTATTTTTCCGCTACCATGCCAGCACCATCGTCACGACCATAAAGTACCGGGCAATCCATCCATGCCGACTCAGACTCCCCCCGCCGCCTCCGCCCATCTGCACGCCCATCGCGCCGGCGACGCCAAGCATGGCCACTCGCATCAGGAGCGCAGCCAGAAAATCCTGTCCTGGGCACTGGCGCTGACGCTCTCGTTTGCCGTGGTCGAAGTCGGCGCGGGTCTGATATCGCATTCGCTGGCCCTGATTTCCGATGCCGGCCACATGGTCACCGACGCCGCCGCCCTCGGCATGGCCCTGCTGGCGCAAATCATTGCGCGCCGGCCGCCGTCGGCCCGGCACTCGTTCGGCTTCGGCCGCGCCGAGGCGCTGGCCACTTTTTTCAACGGCGTGGTCATGCTCGGAATCGTCGGCTGGATCGTGATCGAAGCGGTCCAGCGCTTCGGACATCCGCAGCCGGTGCAGGGCCAGATGGTGTTTATCGTGGCCGCGATCGGCCTGGCAATCAATCTGCTGATCGCCATCGTGCTCTCGCGCGACAAGGCCAGCATGAATACGCGGGCCGCCCTCGTGCATGTGATGGGCGACCTGCTCGGATCGGTGGCGGCGCTGATGGCCGGCGCCGTCATCTATTACACGGGTTGGATGCAAATCGATCCGCTGCTATCGGTGCTGGTGGCCTTGCTGATCCTGAAATCGACCTGCAGCATACTGGGCGAGTCCTATCACTTCCTGATGACGGGCGTGCCGCTGCATATCGATTATCTGCAGGTAGGCAGCGATCTCGGCGCCATGCCCGGCATTTTATCGGTGCACGACCTGCATGTATGGGAAATGTCGCCCAACGAACCGGCGCTGATCGGCCATGTCGAGATCGCCGATTTGCAGCAATGGCCGACCATACTGCGCGAAATCAAGCGCATGCTGCTTGAAAAACATACGATCGACCACGTGACCTTGCAGGCCGAAACGCCGCAAATGGCCGCCGGCGCATCGCGCGCCAAAGCCACGGCCCACGGCGCGCGCCACGCCGACAGCGCGCCAGACACGCGACCTGAAAGCTGAAGCGAAAGCAGAAACGAAAGCAGAAACGAAAGCCGATGCGAAAGCCGAAGCAGGCGCCGGCGAAAAACAGTGAAAAACGGCGAAGAACAACAAGCGCCAGGCGCCGTCCCATACCTCCCCGCGCCACCTGATCCGGCATCGGATTTGCCGCGCAGATTTTACTGCGCCGATTGACCGGACCGCTTACTGGCGCCGCGCTTCCTGCACGCCCCCCACTTCGCGGATCACCGTCAGCGCTTTTTGCAGTTGCGCAGTCGAGCCGATCTCGGCCGTAAACGCCATCAAGGCCTGGCCTTTCGAGCTTTGCGTATTGACGCCGATGACATTGATTTTTTCGCGCGAAAAAACTTCAGAGATATCGCGCAGCAAACCCTGCCTGTCGCGCGCCGAGACGACGATGTCGACCGGATAAACGGTATCGCTGCCGGTCTGCCCCCAGGTCGTCGGGATCACGCGCTCGGGCGCCTTGATCCGCATTTCGGCGAAATTCTTGCAGCTCACGCGATGAATCGAGACCCCTTTGCCGCGCGTGATGAAGCCGATGATATCGTCGGGCGGCGCCGGTTTGCAGCACTTGGCCAACTGCGTCATCAGACCGTCGGTGCCGACCACCAGCACGCCCGACTTGGCGCCCTGATTGACGCTCGAGGCCCGGCTCTTGCTCAGCAATACCGCATCGACCGGCTCGACCGGCTTGCCGTCTTCGTGCAAAGCCTGCTCGACCTGGCGCAGGCTGAACTCGTCCTTGCCGACCGAGAGAAATAAGTCGTCGGCTTTTTCAAAGCCGAGCTTGCGGGCCAGTTCCTCGAGATTGACCGCGGTTTTCCCCTCGCGCTGCAAGGTCTTGTCGATCTGGGCCCGGCCCTGGGCCAGCGTCTCCTGCTGGTCGATCGCATGAAACCAGGCCCGGATTTTCGAGCGCGTGCGGGCGCTGACGGCAAAATCGGCGCCTAGCCAGTCACGCGACGGCCCGGCGGTGCCGGGCGCGCCCTTGGCGGTGATGATTTCAACCGTCTGCCCATTTTTGAGCGGCGTATTCAATGGCACCATGGTGCCAT
>JAIZVZ010000195.1 GCA_021768485.1 Oxalobacteraceae bacterium
CCGGGCGACGCCATGGTCATCCCGGCCGGCTTCAAGGGGGTGTTCGAGGTGGTGGAGCCGATGCGCAAGCACTACGTCATCGTCGAGCGCGGCGCGTCGGCTTAGACAATGCCGAGCTGACGCCAGATCGGCAGCTTTTCGGCCAGGAAGATCTCGGCGCGGTTTTTCAGTTCCTGCAGGTTCTCCTCCGCCGACTGCAATGCGACGCCGTCGCGCTGCATGCGCCGGCCGCCAGGCGAGATGTGTTCCCACGCATGGCGCGCCAGCGCCATCGGCGTCAGTTCGTCAGGATGCTCGGCCAGCGCCAGGTAGAACACGCGCTCCACGAAGGGCGTGGAATAGCCGCTGCCCAGCAAGGGCGAGCACAGCGCGGCGTAGTCGTCGCCATAGCGGGTCTGCTGCGCCAGCGTGCGGTTGAGGCGCGCGGCCACGTCCGGGTTCGGATTGCCGCCGTTTGGGAAGAATAGTTCGGCCTGGTTGGAGGCCGCCAGCAGGGAGACGATCTGCGCCACGATCTGCAGCGCTTGCCCGGCCAGCGCCGGCAGCTTGCTCAACTCGGCCAACGTATGCGGACGGCTGGCCAGCGCATCGAGGATGGGATCGTACAGTTCGGCCTTGCCGTTGAGTTCGCCGATGTGCAGCTTCATCTTGATGCTGGCCTTGGCGCGCGGCACTGTCAGCACCGCCGCCACCCGACCCAGCAGCTCGCTTTGGCGCAGCGTGCTGATCTGCATTCTGCCGCGCACGAACACGTCGCTGCGGAACACCGTGTTGAGGAAGTAGTCTTTCAGCGTCTCGCGCATTTCGGGATTGGCCACCTTGTCGAGCAAGGCGCGCTTCTCTTCATTCAGATACAGCGTTTGAAAACTCAGCGACAGTTCGGCCGGACCGGCGAAGTTCAGCTTGGCGGCGGCCATGTCGCGCGCGACGTCGGCGTGGTACAGCGGCTGCCAGTGTTTGTGCATGTATTCGTGCACCAGGTAATTGGGCGCGGCGCTGGTCAGCGTGG
The DNA here is from genome assembly GCA_021768485.1 of Oxalobacteraceae bacterium. Classification (GTDB taxonomy): domain Bacteria; phylum Pseudomonadota; class Gammaproteobacteria; order Burkholderiales; family Burkholderiaceae_D; genus JAIZVZ01. The sequence continues at coordinate 1,010 of JAIZVZ010000195.1, forward strand.
CGACCCGCGATTTCAGCGACGGATTCTGTACCAGATAGCCGGCGTGGGCATCCTCCAGCTGCTTGACGAACTGGCCCGCGCCCTTGATCTGGACGTCGCTGCGGCCGGGGAACAGGTCGGCATACTCGACCAGCAGGCGTTGCAGTGGCAGCGCGGCGGTCCAGCCCGGCATGGCGTTGTAGCTGACGTAGACCATGCCGCCCGGTTTCAAATGGCGGCCGATGAAGTTGACGATGTGCTGGCGGTTTTCCGCCGTCACCCAGGTGTAGATGCCGTGCAGCGTGATGAAGTCGAAATGCGGCAGCGCGCTGTCGCCGTTGGCCAGTTCTTCGAAGCTGTTTTCCAGCAGCGTCAGATTGT
>JAIZVZ010000196.1 GCA_021768485.1 Oxalobacteraceae bacterium
GCTGTCCCGCGTGCCGAAGGGCTGCACCAGGTTGCTGCAAGTCGGATCGAAGACCTGCGCCGACTGGGCGCTGACAACTCCAATCCTGTTGACTGAGGTAGCGTCGGTCGACTTGACCGGCGCTGGCGCCTCTTCCTTCTGCGCCGGCGCGGTTGGCGTGCTTGGCGCCAGCCAGGATTTGGCGCGGTCCAGCAGACTTGGCGATGCGGTGCTGGCGGGCGTCTCGTCTTGCGGCGTGCCGATGCCTGCGGCCGAGATCACACTTGCGCTACACATCATCGCCACGAGACATGCGAGCTGAACGGTTTTCATGATGGGCTCCCCGTGTCGCTTTAAGGTCGCAGCTGCCTGGAAATCACCAGCAGCATGCGGTCGCGATCGGCATTCAGATGGGCGGTATTGAATACCGCCGCCGTATAAACCATCTTGGTGACATCGTCCAGCGAATCATCCGCCTCGATACGCGCCAATTGCGCCTGTACCTCGGCCTGTTTCGCCGGCTCCACCAGCGTGAACTCACCGCGCAGCTCGGCCTTGCTCGTAGTTATGCTCCACTGGAAGACATTTTTCTCATTAAAATTCATGACCGGCACATCGATGCGGACGCCGGCATTCTTGGTCACGAGCAGCGGGCTCCCATCCACGTTAAGGCGAAAGAGCTGAATCTGCTCCGGCGCCACCCCGCCAAAATCGATGACCACGCCGGTTTCGCCGGCGAACATCTTGTCGCTAGGCATGCCAAACGGTGTTTGGGTTTCGAGGTGGCGCCCGCCTTCAGGCTTGCCTTTCAGGATCATCCCAATAATCGTTTTAATCGAGGGCAGCCGCAGCCCCAGATCGCAAGGATTGGCGTCGGCCAGCTTGGGCGCGGCCTGGGACAACTTTTGCGCGCCGCCAAGCTTGGCTTGCGCGTCCGCCAGAACAGGCTTGATGACGCCACAGGTGACCTTTGCCGGTGCAGCGGCCGGCGTCTGCGCGGACGCCAGCGCGGACACCATCATGAGCGGGAGGACAGCGACAAGTCGTAACATAAACAGCTCCTTCAAATTAATGATCAAGCAGCAGCACCAAAACGGCATAGGAAACCACAGACCAAAATATCCAGCCCCGGGCCAGATATGAAAACAGACTCAACCAGTCGAGCGCCTGGCTGAACTTTGATGTGCGCTCCGGCATGGACGGCCTTGAGAATGCCGGCTTTTTTAACTCGAATGCCCCGTACCTGGCTAGATCCGTCACGAGACCGACCAGTAGCAACAGAATGATGTACATGCATAGCCAAATACCGAATTCCGTCAGCCAGTTGGCAAACACCACCCACTGTTTCGACCGATTCACGGCCATCAACACGAACGACGCCCCCAGCCA
>JAIZVZ010000197.1 GCA_021768485.1 Oxalobacteraceae bacterium
GAGTTACGCAGGAAGCAGTCGCTTCGGCTGAGGTTGGTGTCGTGGTAGCGCAGGTCGACCTTGAAGCTGGGGTTGACGTTGTAGCTGACGCCGGCATCCCACCAGTTGTAGCTGCGGAATACCGGGCTGTCGCCGAAGGCTAGCCGGCCGGCCGATCCGGACAGCATCCATTTGTCGTCCAGCGGCTTGCGCCAGGTGAGTTCGTAGACATCTTCTTTGATGTTGAAATTGACGTAGTTGGGCGAGTGGTAGTAGTTGAAGGCGGCCACCACGCCGTATGGCAGGTCGGTTTCGACCCCGGCTTTGAATTCCCAGTAGTCGACCGTGTCGTCCGGCACCAGATGGGCGTATAGCACGTTGAAGTCGAAGCGCAGCGGGCCGACTTGCGGCGTGACGCCAACCAGAAAATCCTCCTCCGCCCGCGATGCGTTGTCCGGCCCCAGGTCCTTGTTCATCCAGATCGCGCCGGCATACACCGGCCCCGAGACGACGAACGCGTGGGCGTTCATGGCGGCTTTGCTGTTGGTGCCGGACTGGCCGCGAAACATGCCGTCGGTGGCGAAGGCGCTGCCGATTTCCACCACCGGCGCCCACGATGGCGCGGGCGGCGTGGCGTCGTCGCGCTGGGTTTCCTGCGCCCACGCCGAAGCGCCGCAGGCCAGACAGAGGGTAAGAGCGATAAGCTTGAACATGAATTGTCCTTTTCTATGGATGAGTTTTGCCGCGCCCCGCGCTGAAGCCAGCGCGGGGCGAAGAGATGACAGGGTTGGATTGAGACTGTTAGGGCAGCGGCTTAGCGCGTGGCCCAGTCGGTCTGCTGGAGGGTCTGGCGCAAGGTCAGGCCGGGCAGATAGGAGGTGCGTAGCACGCCGGCGCGCTGCAGTACCGGTACCAGGCCGTCGATGACGCCGTCGTTCCAGGCGCCGTTGGCGACGTCGCAGCCGATGATCAGGAAGCCGTCGCCGCCGATGTAGTCGATGGCTTTCATCATCTTGTCGGCGATCTGCGCCGGGGTGCCGATCAGGCCCAGTTCATCGATGCCGGACCAGAAGCCGCCGATCGCTTCGCGCAGCGTGCGACCTTCGCGCGCGGCCTGGCGCAGCGTTTCGATCATGGATTGGCTGCCGCGCGATTCCACATCCAGCGGGAAGGGTTTATCCAGATCGAACTGGCTGAGGTCGAGGTCGAACGATTGCGCGGTCATCAGTAGCGCGTATTCGACCTGGGCGTCGGTCAGCGGCGGGATCGGCGTGTCGGCGCTCGGCAGCACTTTGACCATGGCGGCGAAGAATACCTTGACCTCGTCCGGATTGCGGCCGAATTTCGCGGCGCGTTCCTTGATGTCGTCGCGGATCGCTTTCAT